>JAOACQ010000022.1 GCA_026417755.1 Brevinematales bacterium
AATGATGGATATTTATTACTACGTTGAGTCCGGCATATAATGCACAATCAATAACATGATCTACTCTATTAAAAAACTCATTACTTATAGTATAAGGATAATTTTGTAGAGCCCTTATAGACCATTTGATCGGGATTCTCACTGTATCAAAGCCGGCCTGTTTCATTAACCTAAAATATTCATCTTTTATAGGATTACCCCACGATTCTTCAGTAGGAGAGGCTTCAAGAGCATTGCCCATATTTACTCCTTTACCAAGGTTACTAGCCATTGTAAAAGCCTCTACCGCAGAAAATTCCCTTCTTGGTTTCCCTCCTCCAGAAGAAGGAACGTTAGCGCAATCATAAAGCAAAAAAACTATAAGAAATATCAATGACAATCTCATAGTACACCTCCAGATATTATTACTTCCCAATCAATAAAAAAATGAAATCTTAAACTTTATTTTCTCATTAACATATTTAAACATCACTTTTAGAACTAAATAAAATTTTTTAAATTTTAAAGAATCTGCATTTCACATACTTAATCAAGATCTTAATCTTTTACACCCCAATTAAAATCAAATTTTGTAAACCCAAAATATTAACTTGCTATATTCTTTTTTTTAGATTATAATAATTATATATAGAGGTAGGATATGACAAAAGTTTGTGTTACCGGGGCAGCCGGTAAAATGGGAAAAACCAACATTAACGTTATCCTTAGCGACAAAGAAGCTACCTTAAGCGGAGCTGTAGAAGCAAAAGACAGCCCTTTTGTTGGGCTTGATGCTGGTGAAGTTGCTGGATGTGGGAAAATTGGAATTAAGATAGAAGATTCATTAGAAAAAGTTGTTGGCAATTGTGATGTTGTTATAGACTTTACTTCAATCCATTCATTCGACGAAAATTTGTCCTGTGTTTTAAAAAATAAAAAGGCTTTTGTCTGTGGAACCACAGGATTATCAAATGAACAGATAGAAAAAGCAAAACAAGCTGGAAATGAGATACCAATCATATGGGCACCAAACTTCAGTGTAGGAATCACATTACTCAACAAGATCACAGCAATATGTGCAGAAGTCTTGAAAGAAAACTTTGACCCAGAAATTATGGAAATTCATCACAAAATGAAAAAAGACGCTCCAAGTGGAACTGCTATTAAGTTACTTAACACCTTGAAAAAAATCTATAATTCAGAAGATGTTATATACGGTAGAGAAGGGCTTATTGGAGAAAGGCCACCTAAACAAATTGGTGTATCAACGTTAAGAGGTGGAGATGTAGTAGGAGAACATACTGTTTATTTCTTTGGGCAAGGTGAACGAATAGAATTAACCCACAAGGCTTCTTCAAGAGAAACTTTTGCACGAGGAGCATTAAGAGCTGCAAAATATATTGTAGCAAAAGGGAAGGGTTTTTATACAATGGAAGAAATTTTAGGTCTTAATTAGGAGTAAGTAAATGTCAATATCATCTATTCCAGAAAAATTTTATATCGAAACTGAGGCTTTAACTTTTGATGATGTTCTCATTGTTCCAATGAAATCTGAGGTAATTCCATCTGAAACAAATACAGAAACCATACTCACAAGAAATATTTCTCTGAAAATACCTCTTGTTTCAGCTGCAATGGACACAGTAACAGATGCAAATCTTGCTATTGCAATTGCCCAACAGGGTGGGATAGGAATAATTCACAAAAATTTCTCTATAGATAGACAAGCAGAGGAAGTAAAAAAAGTAAAACGATATGAAAACATAGTAATAAACAACCCAATTACACTTCAAATGAATAAAAAGGTCAAAGATGCAAAAAACTTAATGAAAGAATATGGTATTTCAGGGATACCAATAGTAAATGAAAATAATGAGCTTGTAGGGATACTAACAAGAAGAGACCTGGATTTTATTGATCTTGAAAAGGATGGCAATATCCCTGTAAAAAATGTTATGACACCACGAAAAGATCTCATTACCTACGAGGGAGAAATTGACCTTAAGAAAGCTGCCGAAATAATGAGAGAAAATAGAGTAGAAAAACTACCTCTGGTAGATAAAAATAACAGAATAACAGGCTTGATAACCCTCAAAGATATAACAAAAATAATTGAATACCCCTTTGCTACAAAAGACAAAAAAGGTAGGTTAAGAGTAGGGGCTGCTGTTGGAACCGGAGACATAGAGTTTGAAAGGGTAGAAAAACTTATAGAAAACGAAGTAGATGTCATAGTTGTAGACACTGCGCACGGTCATTCAAAAAAAGTTATCGAAATGGTAAAAAAGATTAAAAAACTGTATCCAGAAATGGAAATAATCGCTGGCAATATTGCAACTGGAGAAGCTGCAGAAGAACTTATAAGAGCAGGAGCTGACGCTGTAAAAGTAGGTATAGGTCCAGGTTCAATCTGTACAACAAGAGTAGTAGCGGGAATAGGAGTTCCTCAGATAACAGCAATAATGGAGGTATACAAAGTAACAAGAAGATATGATACCCCTGTAATTGCTGATGGCGGAATAAAGTTTTCTGGAGATATTGCCAAGGCTATACTGGCTGGTGCAGATAGTGTTATGATTGGAAACCTATTTGCCGGAACAACCGAAAGCCCGGGGGAATCAGTCATATATAAAGGAAGAAGATATAAATCATATAGAGGCATGGGCTCTCTTGGTGCAATGCAAGAGGGTTCAAAAACAAGATATTTCCAGGACGATTTTGAACTTGAAAAACTTGTCCCAGAAGGTATAGAGGGACTTGTCCCATACAAAGGGGATTTAAAAGATGTAATATATCAGCTTATCGGGGGTCTTAAAGCTGCTTTAGGCTACACTGGTTCAAAAAACATCAAAGAATTTAAAGAGCGTGGAAAATTTATCAAAATTACTGGAGCCGGTTTAAAGGAATCACATCCACATGATATTTTGATAACAAAAGAAGCACCAAACTATATGATAGAAACAAAAGAAGATTAACGGGGGAGAGAATGAGCTCAAACTTAATAAGTTTAACAATTAAAGAATTAGAAAATGAAATTTTAAACGGTAAAAATTTTGTTCTGGTTGAGCCTATTTATGACTCAAAAATGCAAGTTTTAATTGGAACTTCAAAGATTTTGACAACAAAGGATATTGAAAAGATTAAAGAAAGGTGCCCGGATTGTTTAGACAAAAAAATAACCTTAAAACATACAATTCCACACTACGTACCGGAAGAAAAAAGAATCCAATGGATTGACTATGTTATATCTTTTATAGACAAGCATAATTATTTTAAAACCTTGTCAAAAGATAATAAAGAATTTATTTCTAAATATTTGAAAATGTCATTGAAAGATAGTGATTACGTAATATGGAAACTCTCTCAGCTTAAAACATTTTCTTTAAAGATTTTTGAACATACAATATACACTACTTTTGTTTCAATACTCGCCTATAAATATATTTGTATAACAAAAAAACAGGGGATGATAGATGGAAATGAACTTGAGAAATTAATATATGTATCAATCCTTCACACTATTGGTCTTACTAAATATGATCAAACTTTTGTAGAAAGAAAAAGAATGGATATAGATGTTTCTGATGAAAAAGCAAATTATTATCAATATTCACTTGAATCAGTTAAGCTCATTCATTCAGAAAAAGAAAAACATGAGATCCCGGAAGATGTTGTTGAAGCTATTCTTAATCATAATGAATATCTAGATGGTAGTGGCCAACCACGTGGTATAGGAGGAAAAGATATCTCCCTACTTTCAAGAATAGTCGGAGCAGCCTCTTTTTATGAATGGCTTATCAGAGGTGATTATACTCTTAAAGAAAGGGAATATAAAATTTATCTTGAAAAATTTCGTCAAATGAAAGGCAAATTAGACCCAGAAATAATAGACGCTATAGACAAGACTTTTCAGCATGTTTTTACAAATATAACTAATCAATATCTTTCAGACTATCCTCAATCTGGAAAAACTCGTTAAGTCGAAATGTGATAAATAGATCTTTTATATCTTTATTTAAGCCAACCAAGTATATCTTTCCATTCTTTTCAGCAAGCCTTTTATAAGCAAGCAAAAGTTTCCCAATCCCACTTGAACCAATAAATAACATTTCAGAGAAATCTATAATTATCTCATTCTTTCCTTCATCTATAATTGAAGAGAGAATCTCTTTAAATTCTCTTGCTGCTGGATCTGTAACAATATTCTCCTGAATTTTTAACACCGTTTTACCCTTATGGGTTGTAATAGCATATTTCATTGTCTTCCTCCATTTCTTTATTTTATCTTATTTATTTCTAAAAATCAACTATTTTTTGTTATTTTATTTATCATTGTTTATAATTTATATGTAAAATAACTTTTGAGGATAAAAATGAAGATTTCAATTGTAATGCCTGTTTATAACAGGGCATATCTCCTAGAAAAAGTCTTAACACATCTTACAAACCAGGACTATGCTAACATTGAGTATGTAATAGTTGATGATGGTTCAACTGATAATACCAAAGAGGTTGTGAAAAATTTCCCGGTTAATTATATCTATCAACCCAATGGAGGTTGTGCCTCTGCAAGAAATACCGGCATAAGAAATGCTAGTGGTGATATAATTCTTTTTGTGGATAGTGATGTTTTTGTCCCAAAAAATCTTGCATCAATCCATGCCAAATACCATTCAAAATTTGATAAAGTTATAGTTCAAGGGCAACTTGTGAGAATAATAGACATAAATGATGCTTTTAAAACAAAATTTTCCATTTATGATTATTCAAGGAGTTTTTTTGATACTGCAAATGTTTCCGTGAAAAAAAAATATTTGATTGAAGTATCTGGTTTTGATGAAAAAATTTTTAAAAAAGGCTGGGAAGATCTTGATATAGGTTTAAGATTAATAAAAAATGGTCTCAAAGTAAAAAGAATCAAAGAGGGTTATGTATGGCATTACGAAGGAAACTATACAAAAGAGTCAATTCTTGATTTTTTTGATGATAGAATAAGAGAAGGAAGAGCAAGTGTAGATTTCTACAGAAAATATCCAACCTTTGAAGTTAAAATGATGACAATGGCGAGCCCATTTTTTTTATGGCTTTCTGACAAAATTTATAACATAGAATTTTATAAATCACAAAAATTTTTCGATAAGATAAATAGACTTATAGAAAAAAATGAAAAAACAAAGGCTATAGCAAAGGTAAGGCTTGCTGGTTATGCCTTTCATTTTGAAGGCATAAAGCAAAAACTTAAGGAGGATGGATTTATTCTTCCCTAAAACCTTTGTGGGAGGTGAAAATGAGTGTTTTACCAATAGACTTACAGGTTCTATTCTCAAAATCAACGGAGCATTCTGAAAACATAGCAAGACACTCAAATGCTGCACAAATGGGTCAGATGACAAACTTTGAAAAAGTCAGGAAAGAAAGTGTAGAAATAAACGAAAAGATAAAAGAAACAGACGAATACGCGGAGGATTTTACAAAAATACAGCCGGATGGAGAAGGTTATAAAGAACAAGCCGAATCTCATTCACAAAAAAGAGAGAAAGAAGAAAAACCACACGAATACAAACCAGCTCTTAAAGAAGAAGGAAAAGGCACCATCATAGATGTAGTTGAATAGAAAATCTTACTTTGCCTCGTAGAAATAGACTTTTCCTCTCGCAAAAGAAGCCCAATAAGAATCAGGAAAATCCGACAAAACTTTTTTATAAAAGCCTATAGAGGTTTCTACTTCATTTTGCATTTCCTTAGCCCTTGCCATACCAATAAGAGCTATAGGAGCAAAACCTTCTTTCTTAAATTTCAGATAAACTTCCTGATAATCTTCAAAAGCCTTAGCTACATCATTTTTCTGTTCATAACATTGTGCCCTACCTAACAAAGCCAGAGCCTTATAAAAAGGAATCTTTGATCTTTCAAAAGCCCCACTATAGTAGGAGATAGCTTGAGCCATGGCTTCTTCATTTTTTGAAAAGGTATATGTCTGATACATTATTTTGCCAAGAAACAATCTGGCTCTGATAGCACCAAGTGTTGAAGGATAATTTTGAACTACCAGATTCAAGTTATTTATCTGCTGCTGATAATATTCATTTCTTTCTGTTTCGTTGGTAACATACATAAGATTTTGAATTGTAAAAATAGCCCTGTCATAAAGTTGAGCCGATTTTTCTTCATTGCTTGTTTTAAAATAAATATAAAATATAAGCCCAATCAAAATTACTGCTATTAAACTTGCTGAAATGATTAACTGCATTCGGAATTTATTAACAAACTCAAGCAATTTAATTAAACTATTATTTTGATTTTCCATTTTTCTTCTCCAGTTTAATATTTTGAAGCTGTTCTTTTAACATATCTCCAATAGTTATTTTATTAACACTTTCAGAATTTTCAACAAGGTATTTTTCTGTCTCTTTTTTCTCTTCTTTGATAAGATAATCCCTTATACTTAATTCTATTTTATTCTTCGCCACATCAACAAATTTAACAATAGCATTTACCTCCATCCCATTTGAAAATTTTTCTTCTGGATTTTCAATCTTTTCCTTATCGAGTAAGTTAATAGGAACAAACCCAGTCAGATTATTCTCAAGAGCAACAATAACACCATCTTTCTGAATTTCTTTAATCTTACCACTAACAACAGAACCTTTTGGATAATTCAGCGAAAAAGTTTTGTAAGGATTATCAGAAAGCTGTTTATATCCTATCCTCAATTTTTCTTTTTCTGCATCAACAGACAAAACTATTGCTGTCACTTTTTGACCTTTCTTAAACTTATCTTTGAGATTTACGTTCTGATCAAGCCAGTCTACATCTTCTTTTCTCATAAGTCCTTCTATACCATCTTCAAGCTGAATAAATACACCAAAGTCAAGTATAGAAGAAACAACACCTTCAACCTTTTTACCCACCGGATAATTTTCTTCTGCCTTTGCCCATGGATTTTCATAGATTTCTCTTAATGAAACGGTCATTTTTCTATTTTCTGGTTCTATATTCGCAACTTTTACCTTTACTATGTCTCCCTGTTTGAGAACATCCTTAGGATCTCTTACTTTTTTAGTCCAGGAAAGCTCTTCTGTTGGCAAAAATGCCTCTATTCCTTCTTCAAGCTCAACAATTGCACCATTTTTCTTGAAACTTACAACCTTTCCTTTAACAAGCTGATTTAAGCTATATTTTTTTGTAACCAATTCCCACGGATCCTGAAGCAATTGCTTTCTACCCACCTTTATCAGTTTCTTTGTCTCATCAACTGAAAGAATAACAACCTCAATCTCATCCCCATCCTTCAAAACCTTTCTCAAATCAGGCAAATATTTCCATGAAAAATCAGAAATATGCATAAAAAGACTGACACCATCTGATACCAAAAAAGCATAATCTTTTTCAATCTTATCAACTTTAGCTTTTAACTTGTCCCCAACCTTATATTTTTCAAAGAAAGTTGAATACATTTTTTGAATCGTTTTGGATAAATATCTTTTTCTCGAAAGTGTAATATTTCCTTTCTGATATTCTATTATACTTAAATCAAAAGAAAGACCTTTTAATTCTTCAGGTTTTTTGCCTCTAGTATCTATTTGAGATAGAGGGAGAAATCCCATTATACCAAATCCCAGATCAACATTAAATCCCTTAGGCTCATTATTTTTATATACAACTTCGGTGATAACACCTTTTACCCCTATATCTTCTCTATATGCCTTTCTTATTTCTTCAGTTTTTTTCAACTTTTCAGCTTCAATCCTTGAAGCTACCATAACCCCTTCTTCAACTCCCTTAAATACAACCTCGACATCACTACCTATAACCGGTTTATCGGAAAACTCCTCCAGAGGAATGACAGCCTCAGATTTTCCTCCCATATCAAGGAACACATCTTTACCTGAAACTGCAACAATCCTTCCTTTGTGAATCTTGTTATTCATAACATTTTCCGAAGCATTCTTAAAATCGTCTGATTTCATTGCTTCAAGAAAAATATCACCCATAGGATCTGAATTCATATAAAACTCCATCAAAAAAAATACCAGATATATATTTTAATACTAATCTTTGATTTGTCAATTTTTATTCAGATAAGTTTAATGGAATATTTATTAAATAGACAAGCCCCTTTTCATTCTTTATTTCTATAGACGCCTTTAATTGATAAATCAATGATTTTACTATTGTAATACCGAGAGAACTTCCTTCAAAAAATGCTTTTTTATCCTTTATTCCTACTCCATCATCACCGATTTCAATTATTAAAGTGTGCTCTTTTTCTTCCACAAGGATTTTTATACCACCTCTTCTATTATCTGGAAAAGCATATTTTAAGCTATTAGTTAATATCTCATTTATTATCATACCACACGGAATAGCTATATCCATTGGTAATTCCGGTAATTTTGTTATATTAACATTAAAGTTAATCTTGCCAAATATTTCAGGATATATACCTTTAAGATAATTGATTAACTTTTCTATATAAATCGAAAAATCTACGGCTGTATATTGATTGGTTTGATAGAGCATTTCATGAATAAGCGCCATAGAATAAATTCTATTCTGGCTAACAGTAAGAGAATCTTTTACATTGTTATCTGAGGTTTTATTTTTTTGTAGGTTAAGAAGGCTTATTACAATATTGAAATTATTCTTTACCCTGTGATGTATTTCTTTGATAAGTAAATCTTTCTCTTTAAGTGAAGATTTTAAGGCCTCCTGTAATCTCAATATCTCGGTGAGGTCAACAAATGTGAAAACTAAGTTTTTATCTATCTTTTTTACCCTGATGTTACATATTCTCTCTTCCCCATTTTTAAGAATTAACTTAACAGAATCAAACCCTATTTCTTTGTTTGGGCTACTTAAAAAATCTTTTATGCTATTAACAATCATTGCTTTTGTTTCTTCAGAATAAACTAACTCAAGTCTATTAATAAGATTATTTCACATTTTTTCAAGTTCTTCAACAGAAACATTTGCAAATTTCTTCAACGCTATATTTGACTTTAAAACCTTCAATTCTTCACTAACCATCAAAACAGGAACAGGTAACTCATTTAAAATTTCATCTAAAAATTCTGCACTTTCTCTCAATTCATTTTCAAGCCTTTTTGTCCTTTCAAGTTCAAGATTTAATTCAAAAGTTCTTCTTTTAATAATCTGATTAAGTTGATAATTGAAAAACAAAAGGATACTTATTGTTAGAATTATTGATAAAAATACAATTATTGAAACAATAAGAACTCTTTCAATAATTTTTTTGTTATAGAGATCTATCTTTATCCATTTGTTAAGGATAGAAGTATAAATCTGGGGTGGAATTTTCTTTTGAGTTTTGTTAAGAATATTTCTGAATATTTCCCAATCCTTTCTTATACCGAAACCCATAACAGAATCTGGCTTAAATACACTTACAATTTCAAGATTAACATATCCGCCTCTTCTCATATAGTATTCTGCAGTAGCAAGATCTGAAATAAAAACATCGGCTTCTTTATTAATCAATAACTCCAGAGCTTCTGTATTATTATTAGCAAGAATAGTTTTATATCCCTTATATTTTTCTGTAACAAGCCCTGTTAGCCCATAATCTTTTACCATTGTAATTCTATATTCACCAAGATGTTCCAGTCTCACCTTTTTTGTCTCATTTTTTCTACCAACTATCACAGAGGGAATAAATAGATATGGATCCGAAAATAACATATATTGATTTCTTATATCATTAGATACAACTGTATTTAAAAGATCTATCTTTTTTGCTTTAAAATCCGCAATTATATCTGACCAGTTGGAGTAAATCAATATTTCAAATTTAATCCCAAGCATATCTTCTATCAAACTGAGATAATCAGCCCCAATACCCCGGTATTTTCCAGCCTTATCAATAAACTCAAAGGGAGCAAAATGAGGATCTGGTGCCATTCTTATAATTTGATGATTTGATAACCAAGATAACTCTTCCTCTGTAAGAAAACTTTCTTTCTCTGGAAGTATTATCTGATTATAACTAACAGAACTCTCATACCAAACTAAACTTGAAACACTGTAAGCAAAAGAAAATAGAAAAAGTAGCACAAATTTTCTCATAAAACTATGATAAGTTAAAACTAAAATTTTATCAATAGTTTTTTAAAATTATCTTAAATTTTTTAAATATTCTTTAAGGCCAAAAATCCCCTTTTCTTCAAAAACTTTTATACTCTGTGTTCCTATAACCGCTATATCTACCTTATCCTTTAAGAAATCTATCTCTTCCCTTTCCTTTATTCCAAAACCCAAAGCGAGTGGTAGAGAAGTAAAACTCTTACATCTATCTATATATTTAGTTAGCTCAGTATTAAAATCTGTTTTTTGCCCGGTTATTCCTTTTCTTGCAACACAATAGACAAAACCATCTGCAAAACTTGATAGAAGCCTCAACCTGCCATCTTTGGAAGTTGGAGTAAAAATGAAAATAGGAGATATTCCTGCTCCTTTCATCGAAGAAATATACTCTTCTCCTTCTTCAGGAGGCAAATCAGGTACAATAGCCCCTTTGATAGCTACTTTTTCCATTTCAAAAACAAAATTTTTGACCCCATACTTAAATAAAATATTGTAATAAGTCATAAATAAAAAAGGAATATCAAACGTTGAAGTTATTTTAGCAGCAAATTCAAAACAGTCTCTTGTTCTTACACCATTCTTTAAAGCAAGATGGTTAGCATATAAAATTGTGGGACCATCTGCAATTGGTTCGGAAAAAGGAATTTGCAACTCCATTAAATCAACCCCAGCATTAACCATCGTTTCAACTATTTTAAGCGAAGTTTTAATATCCGGATAACCAATAACTATATGAGTCATAAGTAAAATCTCTTTTGACTTTCTCCTCTCATTTATGTAATTTGTTAGCATTATATACCTCCGCTTTTTTAATAATAAATTTTTCCCAAAGTTCATCCTTAAGAGCATCTGCAACTGTAAAAATATCCTTATCACCTCTACCTGATTGATTTATTATTATAATTTTATCCTTTGACATTTGTTTTATTTCTCTATAAGCACAGGCAAAAGCATGAGTTGACTCAAGAGCCGGAATTAATCCTTCTGTTTTTATTGTAAGTCTTAATGCCTCCACCACTTCTCTATCTGTTGCTACTTCAAATCTTACTCTTCCCTTCTCTTTAAGATAAGCAAGGATGGGTGAAACACCGATATAGTCAAGACCGGCAGCAACACTATGTGTTTCAAGCATCTGGCCGCAATCATCTTGTAAAAAGTAGGTTTTATAGCCTTGAGCAACTCCTATAGAAGCATCTTTTGAAGCAAGCCTAGCAGCATGTTTTTTCGTTTCAAGACCATAGCCACCTGCTTCGACACCTATAAGTTCCACTTCATCATCTTCAAGAAAACCAGAAAAAATACCGATTGCGTTTGATCCTCCACCCACACATGCATAAACTCTATGAGGTAGTCGTCCCTCTGCTTCAATAATCTGACTCTTAGCCTCCTTACCTATGACAGATTGAAAATACATTACCATTTCCGGGAAAGGATGAGGCCCACAAGCCGTCCCAAGTACATAATGAGTTGTATCCATATTAGTAGCCCAATCTCTCAAAGCCTCATTTATAGCATCTTTTAAAGTTCTATTTCCAGTTTTAACAGGCACAACTTTAGCACCAAGTTGTTCCATCCAGAAAACATTGGGTCTTTGCCTCTCTACATCCACTTCTCCCATATATATTGTGCACTCAAATCCAAATTTCGCTGCCATTGTAGCTGTTGCCACACCATGCTGACCTGCTCCTGTCTCTGCAATAACCCTCTTCTTCCCCATCCTTTTTACTAATAACCCTTGTCCAATAACATTATTTAATTTATGTGATCCTGTATGATTCAAGTCTTCCCTCTTGATATAAATTTTTGGCCCCCCAAAATATTTTGTTAGATTCTCAGCATAAGTTAATGGAGTTGGTCTACACGAATAGTTACCAAGTATTCTCTCATATTCCTCCCAGAATTCTTTATCCTCTTTTGCCTCTTCAAACGCTTTCGTGAGTTCTTCTATAGTTGACATAAGTATCTCTGGTATAAAAACACCGCCAAACTCTCCATAATATCCTTTCATATTTACCTCCGTATTTCTTGGTAAAAATCAAATTTATCAGTATCTATAAAAATTTCCGAATAAATCCCTCTCTTTTCACCAAAAAAAATCTCCCTTTTAAGAAATAAAAGAGTTTTTTTATTTTTCAAATTAAATATCTTTTCTATATAATCATCAGATAAAATAGCTTTAAAATTCTGTTTTATTTTAGTAGGTTTTAAAAAATACTCTTTCTCTGTAATTTCTGAAATTTTTACATTTTCAAGATTAAATTTTTCCAGATTTTTAAACATTTCTCTATCAAAATAAAATTTCTCAAAAATAATTCTTATATCATTTGCTATATCAAGCCTCGAAAAGTAATAAACCTCCTTTTCATAAAAAGGATTATTTCTATCGAATATTTTTTTCGTTATCAATTTATCTATAAAAATTTTTTTTAACTCTATATTTTCACGATCAAAAGCCTCGGTAACTCCCAAAAAATCAAAAATAGAAACCTGCTTTTTAGGATTATAACTAACAAAACTTCCGCTCCCTTTCTTTTTAATTATATATCCCTTTTTAATCAATTCTTCAAGAGCATGTCTCACTGTAAGCCTGCTTACACCATACATCCCTGAAAATATATTTTCAGAAAAGATTTTATCGCCTTCTTTGAGTTTTCCAGAAATTATCTCTTCCTCTATCAAGTTAGCAAGCTGTAAATAAATTGGTACTGGAGAATCAAAATTAATTGCCATAATTTCACCTTCTTTTTTCAAGAAATAAATTATAAAGCATACTTGTAAACTTGTCAATACAAGTTGAAAATAAATAAATGGGAAATGCATTTCACATTTCCCATTATTATGTTATAAATAATTACTTTGTAGGAATAAGCTCTGCTTCAGGTATTTCAGCATCCACTGTTAATTCAAGAGAAATCTCTTCACTTGCATTACCAAGAAGATCAAAAGCCTTTGCTTTGATGGTATGTGTTCCATTGGCAAGTTTTATAGGATATTGATAATCTTTTTCTTCTCCGCCGTCGATTGTATAAACTATTCTTGAGATGCCTGTTTCTGTATCTTTAGCTTTTATGACAATTGGAGTTTTATCAGATATATATTTTACTCCATCCTTATCAAATGGTGCTGGATTAATAACAAACTCTATAGTAGGAGCAGTAATATCAAGATAGTAAATATAAGTCTTTGTCATTGAAACATTACCTACATTATCAGTAGCAAAATATTCAACCTTGTGCAAGCCATTTTGATTTACAGGTGCAAATACGCCTTTATAAATCTTTGCTTCTCCATCATCAATCTTATATTCTATTGACTTTACTCCAGAAAGGGCATCATTAGCAAGAATCCCAAAATTATAATTTGAACCGACGTAAAGAACATCTCCGATCTTTACAGGCTTCTTATCACTTATAAGTATAGCTTCTGGGGCTGTTTTATCAAGTATGAATTCATAAAATTTTACTTTTGACATATTTCCCACATTATCTTCTACTTTATAACCAATAAGATGCTTGCCTTCTTCCAGAAAAGCTATCGGATTTTCATAAACACCAAAATCAGAATCATCAACAAGAACATAAACTGTCTTAACTCCAGACCCCTGATCTTTTGCCTCGATAACAAACTTTACATCTCCCGATGCATAATCCATATTACCATCATTGTAAACAATACCCTCAACAGCTTTAACTTCCTTTTCTTCAGTTATTGTCTGCTGATTGGTAGACTTAGTAGTTGTTGTATTTGACTTAGTTTTAGAGCCACCTTCTTGATCAGGAGCCGTTGTCTGCTGTGCAAACAAAATCCCGATACCTGTTAATAAAACAAAAATAGTAATTAAACTTCTCTTCATTGTCTATCCTCCTAAATTTTTTATGCTAAATTCTAATACTTATGAAATCAAAAGTCAAATTATTAATTACTCTTTTTTGTATCTATAACTTCTTTATTTATAAACCTCTGCTCCTCTATATCAAGAATATTTTTTACATTCAGTATTAAAAAAATATTATTTTCGATTCTAGCAATACCATTAATGAGATTTCTGGCTATTTTAACTTCACCAGCTCCATCAAGCCCTTGGATCTTATCATCGCCAGCAGAAAAGACATAGACAAACTCATCCACTATCAAACCAACAAGCAGATTATTTATATTAACAATGATAACTTTATATTCTTCAAGTTTTTCTTCATTTTCAACAAGATCAAATTTAAGTCTCAAAGAAATAATTGGAATAATTATACCTCTCAAATTTATAATCCCTCTCACAAAACCGGGAGCATGAGGCATCCACGTTATTTGATTAACTTTTACAACCTCCTTTACATACTCTATATCTATGCAGTACAGATTATTTTCCACCTTAAAGCCCACAAATTGTTTTTCCATAATCATCAACCCCAATCTATTTTAAAACTACATCCCAAATAATGCAATATTTTTTTATTTTTCATACAAAGAATATTCATAAGCAAAAGGTTCAATAGCTCGTGGTATTAAACCATTTGCCCATGCAAGAAATAACCCATAATTTAATGATGGAATCCCAAAAGATTTAAGTTTCTCAAGTCTTGATAACATTTTTTTTCTTGTAACCATACAACCACCACAGTGTATTACAAGTTTAAACTCTTTAAGTTTAATTTCTTCCGGCAATTCCTTCAAAAATTCAAATTCAACATTACTCTGAACAAGCTGTCTGAAAAGGCGAGGAATTTTAACTGTCCCAATATCATCCGGTTGAACATGGTGTGAACAGGCCTCAAGTATCATAACTTTTGAATCCGAGGGGAAATTTTTTAAAGTCCTAAGCCCTTCTACAAACAAAGCAAGCTCTCCTTTCTTTCTAGCAAAAAGAATTGAAAAAGAGGTCAAAGGCTGATCAGGAGGGATATCAGCCGCAACCTTTGAAAAAGCCTGACTATCCGTTACAACAAGTTTGGGTTTTATCTTTAAAGAATCATAAAATAGTTTAAGCTCCCTTTCTTTTACTATCAAAACAGCACAATCCTTATCAAGAGCATCTCTTATTGTTTCAACCTGTGGAAGTATAAGTCTTCCTTTTGGAGCTGCAAGATCTATTGGAGTCACAAGCACTACAAGATCATTTTCATTTACAAGCCCCTGTAATGGAGAAATCTCAAACTCAATCTCATTATATAGGTTTATAATCTCATTTTTCAATTCAGTTATACCCTTTTTACTAAGATTATCAATTTTCACATATTTATAATTTTTTATGAATTCTGACTTAGAAACTTCAATATCTCTATCAGAAAAAGTAAGTGCAACAATCAAAGCCTTTCTTTTCTGTTTAACTTCAGTGACAAACTTTTTTTCGACCTCAGAAATCGGAAGATCAGCTCTAGTAACAAGAACAGCAATATCTGCTATCTCTAAAAATTCTAATGTTTTTTTAATCCTTAACTCACCAATCTCACCAACATCATCAAGTCCAGCCGTATCTGTAATTGCAACTGGCCCAAGTTTACCTAACTCTATAGATTTAGTTACTGGGTCTGTCGTTGTACCAGCAACATTTGAAACTATAGAAACATCTCGGCTGAATATGTTGTTCATAAGGCTTGATTTACCTGCATTCCGTAAACCAAAAAGGACTATTCTTATCTGTTCTGAAAGGGGGGTATTTGTTATAGACATCATTTTCTCCAGAAACTTGTAATATTAATAGGGTCAAGATAAAAATCTATTTCCTTTTCTTTAAGATTTGTCTTTTCTTTTAAAATCATTTTTATGTCTGAAATAGTTTTCACCCTTTTTTCTTGCATTATATTGTAGATTTCTTTTACTTTATTATAACCAATTATTCCTATCAAAGCATTAAGCAATACAAGTGAATTCACAAGATTTTCTTCTATTTTTTCTTTATTAATCTGCATAAGGGCAAAAAACTTCTCCATCAAATTTTTTAGCATAGCCTCTGTGAGATTAAAAATAAGGTTAAAACTTTCCAGGACAAAAGGCAAGAAAGCATTGAGTTGAAGTTGGCCGTTTCTCGCATATTCAGCAATCTTCTCACATTCATAGATAATACTTATAGCACACCCCTTTGAAAACTCAAGAATAACAGGATTAGTTTTAGCTGCCATAATCGTAGAACCTGCCTGAAGGTTTGGATGAATTATCTCATTAAGAAAAGAAGATGTGTATAATAATAAGTCACTTGTAATCTTAAAAATATTTTCTGAAATTATTTTGAGAATAGAGGCAAGTTCTGAATATTTATCAAGATTTGAAATCTCATCTGGAAGATTCTGACTTCTTGAAAGGGGTAATTTTGTTATCTCTCTTAAAAACCTCTCTGAAGCAAAAACTATTCTCTGAGGAGTCGGATAACCAGTTCCTATGGCTGTCCCACCAACTGATATTGTTCTTACCCTTTCTTTAACTTTATGTATTCTCCATCTATCTCTCTCTATCATTCCTGCCCAACTTCCAAAAATCTGCCCTAGATTTATAGGCAAAGCATCCTGCATTTCAGTTCTTCCCACAACAAGAATTCCACCAAGTTCATTTTCTTTGTTAACAAGAACTTCTTGTAATTTAATAATAAGATTTTCAACTTCAAGAAGTTTTCTATAAACATATATCGTAGCCGCCGTAGGAAATGTATCGTTAGTAGATTGATATTTATTAATATCTTCAATAGGATCAAAACGATCCCTACCAAGGACTTCATTCGCTCTACTAGCTATAACTTCATTCAAATTCATATTAAGACTTGTCCCAGCACCACCCTGATAGAGGGATAAAGGAAAATGATCAAATAATTTTCCATTGATAACTTCCTTCAATGCAACTTCTAACGCATTCCATTCCTCAGCCTTATACCTTCTTTCTTCCTCTTGAATAGCTTTAAGAACTGCGAATTTCACTTCCCCATAAGCAATAATTAAATCCTCAGGAATTTTTGAAATTTGGCCAAAGTTATTCAGAGCTTTTTCTGTTTGAATTGAATAATATTTTTTCATAGAAGGAAATTATAATAAAAAATTCCTTCTTTTGCAAGAATACTATTTGAAAAGTATTTCTATACCCTTTTTAAGACTATCCTCTGTAACAGGTTTTATAAGATAATATTTTGCACCATTTTTTAAGGCTTCCACTATCAAATTTTTCTCATTGTGGGTACTGACAACAAGGATTTTTGCATCTTTAAAATCTGCAATTATCTTCTTTATAGAATCTATGCCGTTCATTTTTGGCATTTCTATATCCATTATTACTCCATCAGGAGTTGTGAGACCATACTTTTCATAAGCATCAAGCCCATCTGCCGCTTCACCCACAACATGATGCCCCAGTTTCTCTATAATCAACTTGAGTGTTTTCCTCATAAGAAAAGAATCATCAACAATCAAAAATCCCGCCATAAACCCTCCCACTTAAGCAATAAAAATTTTATTATATTTCTAAAAAAAGTCAACAAATTTAAAATTCAAGTCCAATTGTTTTTAATAACTCTATTCTATTTGACACATTAAGTTTCCTGTATATATTTGAAATATGATTTCTAACAGTGCTTTCTGATATAAAAAGTTTGTCAGCAATCTCTTTATTATCGAGGCCTTGAATGATCATATTTATTATCTCTGTTTCTCTTTTCCCAATTTTATAATTTTTTATAAAATTTTCTGGCAACTTATTAACCATTAACAAAGAATTTCCCCTCGTTACATAAATAAGAAAATAATACCCAAATATAACATTCCACAAAAAATAATAAATCGGCATAAAATTAAAACATCTAGGAATTATCTTTAACTTAACTTGAAAAATACTCCACAAACTATCTATAAGAAAAAAAGGAATAAAAATTATAGTTATCCAGAAAGCAACTCTAAAAATTTCCTTAATTATCATAAATCTGATTTGATTAATATTTTTCTTTATCAAAAATAGATTATAAATTAAAAAAATATAAAAAATATTAAGATAAAAAAAATTATCAAAATTAGAGATAAAATCAGCCCTACTTTCCACTCTCAAGAAAAAGGAAAAAAAAACTATAAATATCCCCATAATAGATAATCCTCTTGAGACAACCTTGAGAAATAAAGGTATATTTTTTTCCATCGCATAAAAAATAAAAGAAGGAATACTAAAAAAGAAAAGAGAATGTATAACTACAAAAAGTATGCTTATAAAATAAGTAGTTTTAAAACTTTCCATCTCAAGAAGAATATACTTATAAAATTGATAGATATTTATAAATAAAACAAGAGAAAGTGCAGTAAAAAAAATAAAATAATAAAGCACATATTTATTGCGATATTTAAACCATAAAAATAGAATTCCAAAATAACCAAGTATTCCAGAAAAAGCAGATATAAGATAATAAATAAATAAAAAATGTTTCATTATTTAATTTTAATCTCAACCAACTTATTTTTCAACTTAATCAAACTTGAAAATTTTAACCTACAAAATTAGAATAAGAGTAATCTAAAAAATCGAAGGTAAAAATGTATCTTGAAAAAGAAGCCATAGAATACTTGAAAAACTATGAAATAAACGAATTTTTCTTTAGTAAATTTTCCAGTGGCAATGAAGGTTTTTTTTCCTCACGGAGAATCGGCAGTAGTTCGGAATTTGAGGAGTACAAGTCTTATTTTCCATCAGATAATCCAAAAGATATAGACTGGAAAAAATATGCAAGGACAGAAAAACTTTTAACAAAACAGTACGAAAGCTACTCTCACACAAAAATTCATTTCATTCTTGATATAAGTAATTCTATGAATTATCCCGATGACAAATTCATCTATGCCAAAAAATTTTTAGCTTTATTCTCCTTTTTGATACTAAAAGAACAAAATGAGGTTTTTTTATCTTGCATTGGAGATAGTTTTATAAATTCTATAAAAATCAACTATGATTCAATAGAGAATATTTTTTCCAGCATCTATTCAGAAAAGCTCTTTAATTACAGATATTTGTATAACTTTAGAAAAATGGATATAAACTTTCTAATTTCAGATGGTTGGTGGAATAAAAATACCATAGAAATTCTCAACATTATGATAGAAAAAAGAATAAACTTTATCAACTTACTATCAGACAAAGAAACAAAAATCTCTAAGAACTCAATATTAATAGATAGTGAAAAAAATAACAAGATTATAGTTTCAGGCCAAGAAATTATAAAAAATTACACAAAAAAAATAGAAGAAAGAAAAAAGTTTTTCTATCAAAAATTTACAAAGAACAAATTATTTTATTTTAACATAATTAATAATGTCCCCTATTATCATTCTTTAAAAAATATTTTGGATAGTTTAAAATGAGATTTTTAAACCCATTTTTTCTCTATTTTTTACCATTAGCACTTATTCCTATCTTATTTTATTTAATAGAAAAACTTAATAGAAAAAAAATAATATTTTCTTCAATAGAACTAATAGAAGAAATCTTAAAAGAAGAAAAAAACAAAATCTCTATTAACATCTTCTTAAAACAAATACTAAGAACTATAATCTTATCATTAATTATCCTGTCATTTTCAAGACCTGTTATTGAAAAAAGCAATGACTTTTCAGGCTTTGTTGCAATAATAGATCCCTCCCTGAGTATGTCGGATTTCGATCTCAGGGAAATAGTATATCTTTTGAGAGAAAAAGGCGTTAAAAAAATTCTTTTTGGAGAGAAAGAAATTACAGATGAATTAGTTTATAAAAAAAATATAGACTTGATTTCTCTTGTAAACTCTATACCTGAAAACAAAATTCTTCTCATAACAGACGCCCAAAAATCAAACTTCAAAAATCTATCATATTCAAAAAAAGATTTAACCATTTTACTTCTTTATCATACAAACAAAAATTATTACTTTACAAGCATAGAAATCTACCCCGAAATAATAACAAAAGAAAGCGAAATTTTTGTTAAAGCAATTATAAACTCAAATCAAGATTTACCTATCTCAATTTATATAAACGAAAAATTAATTTATCAAGAAAAAACTAACATAATTCAAAAATTTTTAGCTTTAGACCAATCAATCTTAAAAAGAGAAAACAAAATAAAAATAAAAATCGAGGCAACTGATTTTAAATACGATAACGAAGTAGAAAGAAACTTATTTTTTTCTCCAAAAATAAAATTATTTATTAACTTAAAAGATTTATCAACAAAACAATATATAATAAAAACTATGAGAGCATTATTTGTAAATATTGAAGAAACTTTTGATATCAATTCAGCAGACATAATTTTTTTAAACAATTTTGATCCAAATAATATAAAACTTATATACACATTACCGGAAGATTTTAACAAACAAAAAATCTCATTCAGTTCAAAAAATGATTATTCAGGAAAGCTTACTACAGATTTTGGCATAGAAATAGAAAATTTCTCACTAAAATCTGTCTATGATACTTTAGCAAATCCTTACAACCTTAAACCAATAGCCCATCTAGAAAAAAAACCAATCATATATAAGATTAAAGACAACTACTTATTTGCTTTTTCAATTAAAGATAATTTGAAAGAGATGATATATAATCCATTCTTACCAATATTTTTTTATGAAACAATAAAAAATTATTATAATCCTCAAGAAAAATATAAAATTGAACTTGAATCAATATTTGAATTTATAAAAATCGAAGAGTTAAAGAAAAACTTTAAAGTTTTTGAATACACAAAAACCAAAAATGAAAAAATAGAGCTGTTTTTATTTTTAATAATGATAGGATTTATACTTTTTGTTATTGACTTATTTACATAAAATGGGGCTAACAGGAGTCGAACCTGTGGCCCACAGTTTAGGAAACTGTTGCTCTATCCCTCTGAGCTATAGCCCCATTATCGATAAATTATAAAATCAGTGGCCAATCTTGTCAAATAAAGAGCTGCCCAAAAAGTTATCTTCCTCTTTTTAGAACTTTAAACTTTTTCAAAAACCAAAAAAATTTTAAAGCTCAGAAGAAAATAATATTTTTTGGGCAGCCCTATTTTTATAAAACAAAAAAATTAATCTCCCGAATCAGAAAGTTCAACCTGTGGAACAGGGAATTTTTCAAGAATAAACTTCTGAGCTGTATAAACACTTTTTCCGAACTCAAACTTATACCCAAGCTCTTTTAATGCAAGTTCCATCGCCTGAAGTT
Organism: Brevinematales bacterium; assembly: GCA_026417755.1. Taxonomy (GTDB): domain Bacteria; phylum Spirochaetota; class Brevinematia; order Brevinematales; family JAOACQ01; genus JAOACQ01. Next base: position 21,222 of record JAOACQ010000022.1, read on the forward strand.
CCACAACTATATCACTCTTGTCAGTATAACCAAGATGCCCAAGCCTGAATATCTTTCCTTTCATAGAACCCTGACCACCAGCTATTGTAACTCCATACTTATCCCTCATTAATGCCGGGATCTTTCCACCATCAATGCCATCAGGTACCCTTACAGCCGTAACAGCATCAGTAGGTCTAACATGCGGAACCTCGGGGAACAACTTTAGGCCAATAGATTGGACAGCTTCCCTGAAACATTCAGCAACAAGTGCATGTCTTTTAATAACATTATCCATCCCTTCTTCAAGCATCATTTTCAACGCATAATTTAATCCAATAAAAAGTGTAATAGCCGGTGTCCATGCTGTTGTTTGCTTTTCAAGATTCTTTTTTTCCTTAGCAAGATCAAAATAATATCTGGGTAACTTTGCATTTTTCATCTTTTCTGCGGCTTTATCAGAATACGAGATAAATGCTAAGCCGGGTGGTATCATAAAAGATTTCTGGGCTCCAGCTATAGCAATATCAACCCCCCATTCATCCATTTCAAATTCCATTGCTCCAATCGCCGTTATTCCATCTATAACAAATATTGCGTCTGTCTTACCCACAACTTTTGCTATATTCTTTATGTCGAAAGCAACACCAGTTGAAGTCTCACTATATTCTGTATAAACCCCCTTCGTGTCAGGATTTTCCTTTAAGGCTTTCTCAACTTCACTAGCCTTTATGTCACTTCCATATTCGGCCTTAAGCTCTATAACATTAAGTTTATAGGCTCTACCGATTTCAGCGAATCTTTCACCAAACTTTCCAGCTGAAAGAACTATAATTTTATCTCCTTCCGACATAAAGTTAGTAATAGATGACTCCATTGCCCCTGTTCCTGATGAAGTAAGAGTAAGAACTGAATTCTTTGTCTTAAAAACCTTTTTGAGCATCTCTGCATTTTCTGAAACAATCTGTGAAAATTGAGGTGTCCTGTGATGCATTAAAGGTTTTGACATCTCAGCAAGTATCTCATTTGGAACTGCCGTAGGACCAGGTGCACACAAAAACTTCTTAATCATAACTTTCCTCCAAAAATAGATTTGAGAAAAACAAAGACAAGAATTTTTAATAGATATTATAACCTGAATAAGGTTTAAATGTCAATTTTTCAATTGAAAGAGGATTTTTTCCAAATTCACATTTATCTTAATTATTTTTATAATAAAACACACCTTTAATTAATTATAAGTAAGATTGTTATTTGTTAAGAATAGCAATATTTCAAAGTTTGCCAACAATTTTTCTTTTGAAAAAGTTGAAGGGGTAGCCCAAAAAAACTTCTTTTTGAGTTTACCCCTTCATATTTTCCTCTTTTATATTAAAAATTTGGAATAGTTCTATTTGTAATAATATAAATATAATTTGAATTTGTCCAGCTTTGGTAAATATTATTTAAATTTGGCTTTATAGCATTAACTCTATTTGACTCTTTAAAACTGAAATTTGATAATGTTTCTTCTTGGAAACAAAGATAAGCTATATTTCCACCGGGGATCACCATATTATATTGAGTACTCCATATATACGATAACTCTTCCAACACTGAAATTGGAATATCCGTATCATTTATATTATTATTTGTTTCAATCCACCAGGCATAATTAGTAAAGTACACTTGAACGTTTGTAGCTTTACCTTCCCAATGAGCATAATAAGTATTAACCGCTGTATTTGCCACCCCTCTTCCCACTTTATAAGAAGAATTTTTTAAGCTCAAATATTTTAAAGAATAATAAGAATTCGTAGAATTTATAGTCTGATTATAAGTAAAAATGAGGTCACCAATATTATTATAAACCTCATCAGAAAAGTCTGTGCTACCTAAGACAGTATATCTTATGCCGGCTTTATCACTATCTGCATAACATAACCACAATAAAATTTCATCTTCACCGGAAGCCGCTAATACAAGGTTTATACCTGAAGAAATATTCCCATATGATTTAAAAAAATTATCAATATATGAAACATACTGATCAGTATAAAATGCCCCTTCCAAAAACTCATCGGTAGCTTCATTATAATATGCATACACTTTGTAAGAAGTATTATCAACCTGTCCCTGTGTATTTATTTTACCTATTAAGTCAAAAGCCACTTTCGAGCCAACAGGATATACATGGAGATATATTTGATTATCTGTAACCAGTTGTGAGCTCATATCATTTGTCCATATACTGAACAAAAATTCAATACCTCCACCCCCATCTGTTCTAAACTTAACCTTGTTTGTATAAGATTCATTGGTCACAAATACTGTTTCTCCCTGCGGTATTGAGCCAAGTTTTGCTATATCTTTAAGCTGCTTTAAAATTTCCTGGGTACGGGTTTGTTTCTGCAACTGGAGTGCCAAGTTATTCCATAAACCAAGCCTAACTTTCTCAAATTCTGATGTATTAACTTCCATATTTTTAATGGAAAAAGACTTCAATTTTAAAGATTCATCTGAAAGGCTATCCGGCATATCTTTAAGTTTAAGCTTAAGATCAGGTATAGATTCTATAGTTTGAGAACCATCTGTTGTGGATATAACAATTCCTCTACTGGAGGTTGAACCTCCCGCACTCCCTCCAGAAGGCTGAGACGCACAAGAAAAAACAAATAAAAGAAAAACTACAAAAATAACTTTTCCCCTCATAATATACCTCCTTTTACATAACTTTAACACCTAAAAAAACATAAATTATTTCTCTACTAAAATAGTAGCTTTATATTCTCAATAAGTCAAGTAAATTTGAAAATTTTTCTATAAAAAATAATATTCTTAAAAGATAAGGATTTATTTTTGCAAAAACTATTGTGATTTTTAGTTAAGAGAGTTATAATTACTAAAAAAGGGGTAAGGGGGTAGATTGTCTGAGAATAAAAAAACAATTTTACTTGTCGAAGATGAAGTTTTAATAGCTTTATCAAATCAAGAAATGCTAAATAATCTTAGTTATAATGTTATAAGAGCCAATTCTGGAGAATTAGCTATAGAATTAGCTTTAAAAAATGATATATCCTTAGTTCTTATGGATATTGACTTAGGTAAAGGTATGGATGGGACCGAAGCTGCTTCTATCATTTTAAAAGAAAAAGATATTCCTATAATTTTTTTAACAAACCATATAGAAAAAGAATACATCGAAAAAGCAGAAAAAATAACCTCTTATGGTTATATTATCAAAAATTCTCCCCCTCCAGTTATAGATGCTTCAATAAAAATGGCATTTCGACTTTACGAAACAAGAAATGAGTTTAAAGAAATCTTCAATGCCACAAACGAAGCTATTTTCATCGATGACGCAACAAATGGAAAAATGATAAAAGCAAACAAAAGAAGTCTCGAGATGTATGGTTTTTCTTCTGAAGCAGAAATCTTAGAAGGCAATATAGGGAACATAAGTGCCAATATCCCTCCATACTCCGAAGAAAAAGCCCAAGAATTAATAAAAAAAGCAATAGAAGGAGAACCACAAACCTTTGAATGGCTGGCAAAAAAGAAAAATGGTGAAACATTCTGGGTAGAAGTTTCTTTAAAATACACAACAATTAATTCCAACAAAAGAGTTATAGCTGTCGTCAGAGATATAAATGAAAGAAAAAAAAGTGAAGAAAAAATCAACAATCTACTTAAAGAAAAAGAAATTCTCTTAAAAGAAGCCCATCATAGAATAAAAAACAATATGAATACAATTGCCTCTCTCATATTTTTACAGGCGAATAAAGCTGACAATATCTCAATCAAAAATTTTCTCTTGAGTTTAAAAAATAGAATAAATACTATGAGTGTACTTTATGATAAATTATACCATTCCCATTCCATAGAGAAAGCAAATGTTATGGAATATCTTACGACTTTAATTAATGACATTTTGTCAACCTCTAACCTCAATGGTAAAATAAAAACAAGAATAGATATTCAAGAAATATGGCTGGAAGCAAAGATTTTGTTTCCTCTGGGTATAATTGTAAATGAACTTATAACAAACTCAATAAAACATGCTTTCCAACAACAGGATAAATGCGAGATAAAAATATCTTTCTCAATAGAAAACAATAAAGCAACACTAATTGTTTCAGACAACGGTTGTGGTATAAATAAAGAAAAATTTAATGGATTTGGGCTAGAGCTTGTAAAATTGCTTGTTTCACAATTAAATGGTTATTTTTCAATTAACAGTTCAAAAGGAACCACGTCAAAAATAGAATTTTATCTTTAAAAACTTTATAATTTAAGTCTCAATTTATTTTAAGGTGGACATATGATAGACAAAAATATCCTTTTAGTTGGTTTTACTAAGAGAACATCTTTTGCAGTTGCAAAAATTCTAGGAAAAAATAACAAAATCTTTATTTCAGATAGTGTGAGCAATGAAGAAAAATTATCTTTAATCAAGGAACTTGAAAGTTATGGAATAAATCTCACCAATCTTCTTGGTAATCAATCAAAAGAGATCTTAAATGAATACAAAATTGATTTGATAATTGTGAGCCCGGGTGTTCCGCTTAATATACCTCTTTTAATATCCGCGAAGCAAAAAAACATTGAGGTTATCGGTGATATTGAGCTTTTTTACAGATTCTTTCCTTCAAATATTTATATCGGCATAACGGGCACAGATGGTAAAACAACCACAACAACCCTTGTTTATGAGTTGTTGAAAACTGAGCAAAAAACTCTTCTTGGCGGAAATATAGGTTTACCGGTTTTTGAACTCTTCAATGAAATAAAAAATGATGATAAAATAGTTCTTGAACTCTCAAGTTTTCAACTTGAAGCAATAAAAAATTTCAAACCACATATTGGATTATTTCTCAATCTTGCAGAAGATCATCTTGATAGATATTCCTCTATGGAAGAATATCTGAACGCAAAAAAAAGAATTTTTATGAATCAGACAGAAGAAGATTTTGCAATAGTAAACCTTGACTCACCATACTATGAAAAGATAATTAAAGGAGTAAAATCAAAAATTCTCACTTTCAGTATAACAAATGAAAATGCGACAATCTATTACAAAGATAATACCATTTTTTACGAAAAAAAGCCTTTCATTGATAGAGATGAAATATTCATTAAAGGAATTCACAATGTTGAAAACTCTATGGCTGCAATTCTTGCTGCTAAATTGATGGGTGTCTCTGAAGCTAATATAAAAAATGTCTTAAAAAATTTTAAAGGTGTTGAACATCGCCTTGAATTTGTAAGAAATATTAATGGAGTAGATTATTACAACGATTCAAAATCCACAACCGTTAATTCTCTTGAAAAAGCATTGTTAAGTTTTGATAGACCAATAATACTTATAGCGGGAGGTAGAGACAAGGGTCTTGATTTCACAAAGATAAAAGAGCTTGCTCACAAGAAACTAAAAACTTTAGTCTTAATCGGTGAAGCAAAGGATAAGATAAAAAAAGAACTTGATTTTAAAGAATCTTTTTATGCTTCTGACTTAGAAGAAGCCGTAAAAATATCAAAACAAAAATCTTCACCAGGAGATATAATACTTCTTTCTCCCGGCTGTGCAAGTTTTGATATGTTTAAAAACTACGAAGAAAGAGGAAAGGTGTATAAAGAAATAGTAAACAAACTATAAGACTTTGATTTCCTTTGAAACTTTTGAAAATCTCCTATCAAACTGCCCAAGTGTTTCAGCTACTTTCTTTCTTACATAATACAAACCACCGGCATACTTTACAATAATACCATCGTATATGATCTTTGTCCTTTGAGAGACATAATTAACCCTTCCTACCACCTCAACCTTTTTCCAATCTGCACAGGTAACCAGTTCCGGCAACTTGGTCAGAGTTGCCCCTTCAATGCTATCATTTTTGATAGCATCAACATACATTTTGGCCAATGCTGCTGCATCCATAACTTTTTCTCCTTAAAATCAAAAAAGAGAACACCCGGGGTACCGTAAGAAGATTCCCGGTTTCCTAAAATTATTAGAAACCTCTATCCATACTTCCTGTTTCCCCTTTCTATCCAAATAGGTAGTAGAAGAAGCAATTCCATATAGAGCTCGAGGTTTCACAATTATGGATACCGATTCCGGAAATATGTTTCTACACGAATACCCCAGGAACAAAATATTAAAACTTAATAAAATCAAAGAATAAAAACCACCTCAATGGTGTAACAATTGCATCAAAAAATGCAATTGGTATCATAGTGTGAATTTTTAAAATTTTGAAAAAGTCAAGATAATCAACAATAAGCCCAATTACCAGCCAGCCCTGAATAATTCCAAAGATAAACCCTACAAAATGCCCAAGAATTGATGGTTTTGTTTTTTCAGCTGGCTTTATAGCACTTTGTAAAACAATAAAGAAAATAACAAAACCTATTCCACCAACTATATAAGAAACAAGTCTCATATCAGAAATGAACTGTGCTATTTTAACAATTATTGCAGAGAGAACCATTGGCAAAGCTATTTTTAAAAACCAGTTAAACCCAAACTTCATTCCATTTTTAGTGTTAACATAAGCAAAAGCAGATAAAATTCCGACAAATGCAATTAAAAAAATGATATACTCTCTTGTCATTTTTTATTCCTCCAATAAATTTTCTTTTTTTATATTACAGGAAAATGCTTAAAAAGTCAAGGATAAAAGGGTTATTTACTGTTAATTGAAATTATTTCTCTGATTCTCGATATTAAAGTTGCTTTTCCACTGTTTACCTGAATATCTATTGCTACTCCCTCAATTATGTTTGCACTACTGTCTGCTGGGGAAAATTTGACAGGAAGATGTTGAATAACCTTTCTATATGACTCTTCAATTTTCATTCCGATCACTGAATCTCTTGCCCCGCACATACCAATATCGGTAATATATGCCGTTCCTTTCGGTAAGATTCTTTCGTCTGACGTTTGTATATGAGTATGTGTCCCCCATACAGCTGTAACTCTACCATCAAAATACCAGCCAAAAACCTGCTTTTCACTTGTTGCTTCTGCATGAAAATCAACTAAAATAATTTTTACATTGTTTTCTTTGAGATAATTAAGTTGACTTTCTACAGTTCTGAATGGGCAGTCAATAGCATCCATAAAAATTCTTCCCATCGCATTAATAATTGCTATTTTGGTATTAGATTTTTCGATAATTGTCATCCCACTTCCGGGAGTTCCGGGCGGGTAATTGATTGGTCTGATTAAGTTTGGATATTTATCTATAAAATTAAAAATTTCCTTCTTCTGCCATATATGATTACCACTTGTTATTACATCAACCCCCATATTAAAAAAGGATTTTACAATTTCTTCAGTAATACCAAAACCATGGGCTGAATTCTCTCCATTCAAAATAATCAGATCAGGAAGATATTTCTCTCTCATCTTATGAATTGAATTTGCAAAAACTTTTCTTCCTGGTTCTCCAATTATATCACCAAATGCTAAAATTCTTAAAATTCCTTCTGGTTTCACATTTTATCCTTATTTTAAAATTTCTGAGGCTTTAGCAGTCCATTCAGACGAAGGATAATTGTCCTTAAGTCTCTGAACATACCTTTTAGCCGTCTCTAACTTTCCGAGTTTATAGTTTGAGAAAGCTATACCATATAAAGCCTTTGGGTATAGAGAGGTAACTTTATAAACCTGAAATATTGAAGTTAACTTATCTATTGCTTCCGTATATTTACCATCCTCTATATCGTAAAAAGCCAATTCAGTCGTAGCAATTGCAGCTTCCTCTTTAGTAGTTAAGCCAATAATTTCTTTATAAACTTTTATTGATTCTTCTTTTTGGTTCCTTTCTTTATAATAGTTTGCCAATTTAAGCATTATTTGAACTTTAGCATCTTTTGTTTTTGCTTCCTTAATAGATAATTTATAATATTCCTCTTCATTACCCTGACTCTGATATTTAATCTTAATTTCAGATAGCATTGGTTTAGCCTTCTCAGTCTCATAAGATGAAGGATAATTTTTGATAAGTTTTTCAAGAGTTTCTATACTCATTGAAAGATTGTTCCATTCATAATAAATGGTGGCTATTCTCAAAAGTACATCAGGAGTATATTCTCCCTTAGGAAATAAATTAACATATTTCTCAAAATATTCCATTGCTCTCTTTTTGTCATTCATATTAAGATAACACCAGCCAGCCCAATAATAAGAAAGGGAAACAAAATTAGCATCATAATTTAAATCAATGATTTTTTGATAATAATTCAAAGCTCTTTTGAAATCAGAAATATTAAAATAATATTCCGCAAGTTTAAATAAAGATTCAGAAGTAGCTGGGCTATTAGGATATTTTTCTATAAGCTCTTCGTAATATTGATATGCCTTTGAAAAGTCACCAGATTTCACTAAAGACCATGCCATATCAGAAATCAAAGAGGGTAGTTCATTTGTAAGACCAGTTTCATATGAAAAATAGTAAGCCTTCTCAAAATAGAAAAAGGCATTTTTATAATCATTCAGATTGTAATAAGATTTACCAACAGCTCTAATGCTATCATTTGAGGATAAACTATCCAAGGCGTAAGAAATAGAATTCGTAAAATTATCAATTGCAATTTTATATTCTCCGAGTCTGAAATATCCCCACCCCTTTAAGTTAAAATAATCCCATTTCTTTGAAATAGTTATATTGTTGAGATAGTCCACAAGTTGTTTAAATTTTTCTTCTTTAAAATAAATCCATCCTATTTTTAAAGCAGCTTCTTCAGAATACTCCGTATCTTTATAATTCTTATATACATTTTCAAAAATTTTTCTTGACTCCGTATAATTTTTTCTGTTATATTCAAGAATTCCTATGTTATAATTAGCTAGAGCAAGGTAAGTTCTATCCTTAGAAGTTTTTAATATCTTATCATAGTAGGATTTTGCCTTTTCATAATTATTACCTTTTGTATATGCCCATCCTGCAAGCTGGTAGGCCTTTTCTTCTGGATAAGAACTTTTTAAAGTCAATAATTTTAGATAACTATTTGCAGCTTCTTCAAATTTCCCCATTGCTATATAACTATCTCCAGTCAAAATATATGAGCTGGCTCTTTCATCTGGAAGAACGTCATCCCTTAAAAGATATAACTCAACATCTTTTATTGTAGCGTCATAATTTCCCAATTCATAATTAACCTTTGCCCTGTAATAGAGAGCATCCTTATAAACCTTACTCACACTATATCTGTTTATTACAATAGACAATTTGTCATAAGCAATTTTATAACTTTTCTTTTCATAATAAATTTCTCCACTCTTTTGCAAAGATAAAGGAGTAATCTCATCTTCTATCCTATTCAGTGATTCAAATATATTAAGTGCTTCATCATAGTTCCCTTGTTCATATAGAGTCAACCCAATTTCATAGTTTACTTTCCTCTTATTTTTATCATCAGCAATAGAAAGGGCTTTTTTTAAAAAGAAGATTGAGTTTTCATATTCTTTTAAATCTCTATATAATACACCAATCTTATAATTTATATCATAACTATACTCTTTTGAATTAGTAAGATTCAACCACATATCAAGAGCTTCTCTGAATCTGTTAATCCTGACAAAAGAAGAACCCCCAAAATACAAAACATCTTCATAATATGGAAAACTACTTTTATTTTTCAAACTCTCAAAAATCTGAGTAGCTTTTTCATTTTCATCCAAAAAATAGTAGGTTTTGCCTAGAAAAAATAAACCTTCCTCATAAAATGGAGAATTTTTAAAATTATCAACAAACTCCAGGAAAACTGTTTTGGCCTTTTTATAATTTTCATCATAAAAATAACTCTGCCCAAGCCTTAAATTTGATTCAGCTGTTTTTTCATCTTTTGGAAATTCTCTTATGAAATTCTCCCACTCTTTTGAAGCCTGTGTGTACTGATTCATAAACATAAGAATATAAGCTATAGTAAATTTTGCATCCTTAACCCATTTGCCTTTTGGAAAAGAAGCTATATATTTTCTTAATCTGTTTAAGGCAGTTTCATAATCTTTTGTTTTATAATAATTTATAGCGATAAAAAAAGTGGCCTGTTCTTTATAGATCGTTTCGGGATATTTATTCAATAAATTGAGTAAATAGTTTATCGAATCTTTATAATCTCCATTATAATGAAGTGCCAAAGAAAGGTAATACAATGTGCTTTCTTCATATTTTTTTTCTCTATCAGAAGCCAGAGTTTTTTTGAATAGGTCTATTGCAAGACTGTATTTTCCAGCCTGATAAGCTGTTTTACCATTTTCAAAAAAATCCCTTGAGGTATATGAAAAAACTAAGCTAAATATCAATAAAAAAATTATTATAAAACTCTTCTTTTCCATATTTTTAATTATAATTAAAAAAACAAAAAAAGACAATTTATTATTTATAACTTAAGAGAGTAAAAATCTCTTCTTTAAAAAACCTTGATTAATTAAAGTTCCGATTTAATATTATTTTGATTTGAAATAAGAAATTTATAAACCATATCACCAAGACCAATGCCTCCGGAGTGGGCTATCTTCTTTGAGTATTCCTCATAGAGCATATCTTCAAAAAATTCCTGTTTAAGACCACCATTAAGCCAATCAGATTTTTGAATGGTCTTTCTCATTGACTTAAAAAGCTGATTGATAAATAATGATTCAAATTCTCTCGAAACAGAAAGAATCTGTTTCTTGTCAAGTTTTTTTGTATCAATATTTCTTAACTTGTTTATATCAAAATTATTATTTTCAATTGGTTTATTTAGAACACCTACCATAAAACCTTCCTTATAATTAATCTTTCGGAAGGAAATTATTTTTGTTTAGCCAAAAAACAAGATTATTCTGTAATTTACTTTCATTTTTAAATTCTAACAGCTTCACTCTTTTTTAATTAAATTAAAACTTTCCGACAATATATAACTTCTACTGAAGGTACCATCTTCTGTTTTTTCTTCCCAGCTAAATCTTAACCCAACAACCTCAGAATTCTTAACCATTTTTTCTGTTTTTATGTTCAAAGTTACAGGTAATCTTGCTTCTTCAATATTACCAGATTTCAATTCTTTTACTAAAGTCTCTCTTGCCAGAACATTACCATCATAATCAATTAAATCCAACTTAACATTTTTTATATCATTGGGACTAAAATTCTTAAAATTAAAAAGAATATAGAATTCCTTATTGTATTCAATATTTGCAGGAAGATAATAATTAATAGCTAAAGATATCATTGAATTCATCTTTTTAAACTCATAAAAAATATTTCCAATTCCAAACATCCATTCAAGTGGTGAATAAGGCCCTCTCTTACCAGACATAGCATTATATAAGTCATTAATTATTAATCCCTTAAGATTACTTTTCTTACTCATTTCTTTAATAGAGTTAAAGTAAGCACTCCAGTAAAAATCTATACCACTTGCTTTTACATCCTGAAATTCAAGATTTTTCTTATAATCTATTTCATAAGAAAATATCAATCTATCTGAATATTCGGAAATAAAAGTTTGCCTTAAATTTCTTATTTCTTTTGCGAGGTCATAATATGGCAAAGCAAAGTTAACAACAAAAAAATCAATAGAAGCTGCTGATAAAACATCTAAAATCTCTGGATTTTTCTTTAACGATTCATAATCTATATAATAAAAAACTGGCTTATTCTTGCCAGATTTTTCAATTATTTCCTTCATCACTGAAACAAGATAATATCTTTTCCACCTTTCAAAAACCGTTAAAAAATCTTTGTTTTTCAATTTTTCACTGAAGTATTTTAACTTATTAGTAATATCCCAATCCTTCCACTCAGCTGGAACCTCTATTTGTAATTCCTTAAAGAATAAATCACAAAGTTCAAGTCCATCACCATATTCAGGGAAAAAATCAGAAAATCCTATAAAATTATAATTTTTATTCTGCATCATCAAAGCAAAGAGTTTCTGAATCGAACTTTTTCTATTTTCATCAGAATAAGATATAGCTCCGCCTTCCGAAAAACCATTTTCTGTCAAAGAATAAGAAGACATATAACCTATCTTGTCAATATAAGCCCCTTCTACTTTAAATGCTTTAATATAACCAGCAAATTTCTTTCCTCTCTGGTTTAATTTTTCTGCTAATATATCTGATTCATTTATTTTCTCTCTATTCCAGGGAGAAGAAGCATTTATATCTTCCTGAAAAGAAGGAGTGATCCCAACATTCATAAATACCCCATCCGCTGAAAGTATATCAACCCATTCTGGTATGTAGTTCCAATCAACCTCTTTCCCATTCAATGAAATAATGATACGCTTTGATATTCTTTCTATTGAGTTAATTCCTATCAATGCCATGTTTTTATCAATTTTATAATTTTTATTGTTAGCAATGAAAGAAATGTAGTTATAGACAGAAACAGGAGCCTCTGGTGAATCAGGATATGCTTTTATTTCTAATTTTAATTCACCATCTATATCAGTATTTAGAGGGAAAAAATACCCCTTCCACAGATCATTTTTTTCATCATAGGTCAAAGATACTTTATCATTATTATCGATACTTTTGACTATATTTCCATTTCTATCATAGAGAATAGCCTCTATCTTTGCATTTCTGACAACCTCTCTATCTTTTTTTCTTATAATTTTTGCAATTACCAATATCTTTTCATATTTACTATACAATTTCTTGTCAGTTTTAGAATAAAGTAAAAAATCAGCATTTCCTTTTTTTGATTTTTCCAGATCATTTATAAGCTCATCGTTTAGCTCAATTTCGACATAAGATGAATCAAAATATTTTCTTAAATCCCTATAGAAAATATTACTCAACACAAGCAAAACAACTATCATAAATAGTAGTGCAATTGAAATATATCTCACAAACTTCATAATTCCTCCATTAGCTATTTTTAATAAATTTTGCTAAAATTGGATAGAAAAGCAAGCCAATAATAACACCAAAAATAAAACTGAGTGGAAAAATATAAATCCACAAGTTAGGAAACAATCTAAAATAAAGAATAACAAAAAGAGTTGTTAATAAAGAAACAAATCCTGCAATTATTAAAAATAACAGTGGTAATATTTTTTTCATTTTTACCTCCAGCAAAACGAATAATAGATTATTTTAAAACACAACTTTTAAAAAATCCAGAAAGAGAGGGTTCTTAAATTGTAAAGTATAAAAACTAATTTTCAAGAAGAATATTGAGAAGATACATAGAATAGCACTCATTACCAAAATTTTTAAAATAGTAATTCTTTAATCTTTCGATTAACTCCCTTCTATTTTTGACTTTGAGTTTTGAATAGATATTTTTTATATGAAATTTAACGGTAGGTATTGAAATATATAAACTTTTTGCGATTTCATTATTTGATTGAAACTTAATGATACACTTTACAATCTCCGTTTCTCTCGCTGATAGAGAATATTCTCTAAAAAATTCTTCGTTTGGCATTACAAATTCTGAAATAACATCCATTATGTTTATAATCAGAACACGTATTCCTTTTATTTCAAAAACTTCATCCTCTTCTTCAATAATTGGAGAAAACCTAAAAAAAACTGGCAAGTTTTTTTCACCGTTATTCATAACTGTATTTAACGTTATCACTTCGCCCGATTTAACCCTCTCAAGTTTTTCCCTAATAATTTTCTTTTGTTCGTCTGCAAAGAAATCAAGAAATGTTTTGTTCCATAAAGAAGTAACCTTAAACCTTTCCCTTACAAGATTGGTCATAAATTTAATCCCATAATCAAGATCAAGTTCAACCATCATAATTTGGAGTGTATCTAGCATATCACGTAATTTATTTTCTATATTTCTTTTTTCTTTTTTCAATCTTTTGTGAGTCTGTGCTTGAGAAATAGCTATATCAATTGATATACCAAGCTGAGAAAGATCTATAGGCTTTATAATATAACCATAACTTCCTTCCTTTTTAGCAAGTTCCATTGTTTTTTCTTCAGAAATAGCCGTAATAAACATAAAAGGGATATCCATTTTTTTTAGTTCTTTTGAGAGTTGAATGCCGTTTTCATTCCCCCTTAAATATATATCTATAAAAACAAAATCAATACTATTTTTTTTAATGAATTCAAGAGAATCCTTCACATTATCAAAAACCCCCATTACATTCAATTTTCTATCTATAAGGAAGGATTTTAAGACTTCTGCAAAGATGGCTTCATCTTCAACTATTAAAACATTAATAGCTCCCATTTTTACCCCCTTTGCTCTATATCACTTTCATTTTAACATTATAAATTCTTTTTTAAAAAAAGAAACTATCCTTTAAGTATAATTTTTTAGTTAATATTATAAATATTACTGATTTAGGCGTGAAAATTGTTTATGAAATGTTATATTATCGATAAATTATATACTCAACTTATGTGAGAAAAAGGAAATTTTATTCAACTTCCAGACAGATCATACATATATCATCATCAAAAAAATCACCCCCCCTGAATTCAATAAGTTTGTCATAAACTATTTTTATTATGTCAGAGGGAGAAAAGTTCTTGACACTATCTAAAATTATGTCAAGGTGCACTTCACCAAAATAGATGGGATCATCTTTTTCAAATTTCTCAAAGGGAGTACTTTCAGAAAGTCCATCAGTAAAGAAAAAGAGTTTATCTTTTTTCTGTAACTTTATCGTACTATTCACATAGCCTTTATCAATCTTTGTAGCTTCATCTGTCTTCATTATACCAAGGGGTATACCTCTATTTTCTGAACTGAGTTTTGAAATTTCTTCTTTTGAAATTTTGTAGGGAAGCGTATGACCGGCATTTGCATAAATAAATTGACGGGTGTTTTTATTATAGATTCCATAAAAGGCTGTAACAAAATGTCCCTGTAATTGAACATAAAGAAAATCGTTTAATTTTTTCAAGAATTTTGCTGGATTTGTGAGTTCAGAAGTCATTTGATTTATTGCACTCTTTATCATAGAAGTAATAAGAGCAGCAGGAACCCCATGCCCTGAAACATCACTTATAAAGATACCTATCTTATCATCATCAATTTCTATAAAATCATAAAAATCCCCACAAACCTGTTCCATAGGTTTATAAAATGCTTCAATTTCAAAAAGAGGCGGAACAGATGGAATAAGAAATGTTTGAATCTTCTTGGCCAACTCCAGTTCTCTTTCCACAAGATTTTTGTTAAGTTTAATTCTGTTTATAGCAGTTTCAAGCTCAAGATTCTTTTGAGACAAAATTTCTTCAAGCTGTTCTTTTATCAAAACAAATTGGTTATTCTTTATATTAAGCTCTCTTAAATATTCTTCTTTTTCTTTATATACTCTTATAAATCTATAGAATAAAATAAAAATGATTGAATAAATAAAAGTTAGAACACCAATATCGAGAAAAACTTTACTCCAGAAGAAAATACCAAAGCCCCTTGCAAGTATTTCATACATAGCTGAAAGAAATAGAAAAATTCCACCTATTGCAAGAAATTGAGCTTCTCTATTACTTTCGAGTGCAGAAAATAATAGAAAAGAAAAAAGAACAATAATTATTCCCATCAAATAAATGAAATAAAAGTTCAGTAATTTTGATAAGGCAACATTCCCATAAATCTCAATAAGACACACCAAAATAATTATTAATATCTGTGAATAAAACAATAGATTCAAAATAGAGTTAAATTTTTTCCTTAAAATTACATCAAGAAAAATAAAAAGACCAAGCATCATTAGATAAGAAGAAAAAAAGGCAATATAACCCCACAAGAATGGAAAGTCAAGCAAAAATACTGTCAGAAGATTTTCTGATACCTGTTTTAAGCCAAGAAAAAAAATAAACAAACCAGCTCCAAAAAAGGCTTTTTTCTCAAAATATTTTAAAAATGAAATCAACATCAAGAATAAGCCTGATATAACAATTATAACAGACATTATCATGCCATAAATATTATCCTTTACAATGCTTTTATAAGCATCTTCCAATCTGATAATTTTAAGCTGTTTATGCCTCAAAAACATTGCTTCATTAGCATAAAATATTTTAAAATAGATATACTTACCTTTGTAATCTTCCCTGAGTTTTATAATATTAAATTTTTCTCCTGTTGTAAGGCTTAATTTTTCCGGAATCAATCTACCATAATGAAATTCTGAAATTTTATTTGGTAGGCTTATATCATCTACATAAACTTCATAAAATTGTTCAGTAGAATAATAATAAATACAATATTCAGTTAAATTTGTTTCTGGAAGTTTAAATCTTAAAAATAATATATGTTCATAAGGTTTGTTTTCTATTTCGAGTTTTATAAAATCAATATTCTTAAATCTTAATTCAGATAATTTTGAATCTTCTTTAGCAAAACTATACTCTATGTTAACATCAAGAGAGTAAGAAAATCCAAACAAAAATAAAAAGAATAAAACTTTCATAATGCTATATTCTATATTCAAAAAAAATTTTTTACAATAGTATTTTTTTTATAACTTGAAAATAACGCTTTTTTTTGTTATATTTTATATGAGGTTAAAAATGGAACAGAAAACCTTGATAATGTTTGGTATACTTGTAGTTTTTGTTGGCTTTATGATTATACTTTTTGGTTTTTTTTCTAAGTTTTTACCTTTTTTCAAATTACCGGGGGATATCGTCATAGAAAAAGAGAATTTCGGTTTTTATTTTCCAATTGTTTCCAGTATAATTCTAAGTTTAATTTTAACAGTTATATTAAACATTATTGCAAAAGTTTTTAAATGAAATTTTTGATAAATTTGAGATTATACCTTAAAATTTATTATTACAGTTTTGGGAGACTGATTATGAAGAAATTGTGGGTTATTTTGTTGTTTTTTTCTTTTTATGGATGTTTTAAATTTAATTCTGTATTACCTGAGGATAAATTAAAGGATATGTCTTCCGTAAAAATAATGGAACTTGCCGCAGAAAAATATCAGGCAAATGAATATAAAGATGCAATATACTATTATGAATATGTAATAAAAAATTTCTCTGAAGATAAGGAAAATTTTGCATGGGCTCATTATGAAATAGGATTCATAAAATATCAGGAAGGAAAATTAAAAGAGGCTCTTGACTATTTTTATAAAACTGCATCTATTGACTCTCCAAATAAAGCCCCTACTATACTTGCCCTTCAGATGGCAGAAAGAGTAGAGAAAATGCTTGAGAAAAAAGGCAGGAACTAAAATTGGCTAAAAGACGTATAAGTATCATAAATCATATCTTATATTTAATTGAGTTTTTAATAGTTGTGCCTTTAACAGTTTTTTTATCCTTACTACCGCTAAAGTTTTTGAGATTTTTAGCTCTCCCTTTAAGTAGAATAATCTATTTAATAGATAAAAAGAATAAAAAGATTGCAGAATATAATCTTAAAATTGTCTTTAAAGACAAACAGTGGGATGAAAAAGAAAAGAAGGATTTATTAAAAAAACTTTTTTACAATATAGTCCTTTATGCTGTAGAGTACTTAAAATTAAAGGTAGTTACTCCAAAAAACTATAAAAAATTTGTAGAATTTGAAGGTTATGAAAATGTAGACAAAGCCTTAAAAGATGGGAAAGGTTTAATAGTTGTTACAGCACATATCGGTAACTGGGAATATCTTGGTGGTATCCCCGCAAAACTAGGAAAAAATCTCGCTGTAATTATAAACAGACAATTTAATCCTTATACTGACTGGTGGTTAAAAAGAATAAGAGAAAAAGATGGTGGTATAAAATGTTTCTATAATGAGGTAGGCGATCTATCAAAGATTGTAAAACATCTAAAAAAAGGAGGAATAATAGGAACTCTTGTCGATCAAACATACTATTTTCAACCTATTTTCGTGCCATTTTTTGGAAAAGATGCTGCAACTGCTGATGGACCCGCAAAACTTCATCTTAAATACGGTGCTCCAATTATGCTTGCTTTTGCAATAAGAATGCCGGATAAAAAGTATAAACTTATATATTATCCTCATATTTATTTTGAAAAAACCGACAATTTTGAAGAAGACTGTAAAAAAATTATGCGTTATATAAATTCAGAATATGAAAAAATTATTCTCAAATATCCAGAACAATGGTTTTCATTCTTTCATCATAGATGGGAGAGAACAAAACCAGAACATTTTTCTGACATAAATGATTCGCCATTTTAAATTTTGGAGATTAAAAGTTGACAAAATTTTTTTTTATCTTTATTATATTAAACCTTAAAAAGTTGCTATTTTTTAGAGGAGTAGAAAAATGTATGCCATTTTAGAAATTGGTGGAAAACAATATAAGGTTGAAAAAGGCACAAAACTTTCTGTAGATTTCTTAAACACAGAAAAGGATAAAATAGAGTTTCAGACTGTTACAATGATTTCCGATAAAGGAAATGTAGAGATTGGAACACCTTATATAGCAGGTGCCTCTGTCGAAGCAAAAGTCTTGAATCCTATGGTTAAAGGTGAAAAGTTAATTGTTTATAAGTATAAGTCTAAGGCAAATTATAGAAGAAAAGCCGGACACAGACAACTTTATAGTGAAATAGAGGTTGTAAAGATTAATAAAGCAAGTTAATGATAAGTATAAAGATTAGTATAGAAAAGGTTTTGACCTTAGAAGCAAGTGGTCATGCCCTTTTCGATAAAAAAGGAAAGGATATAGTGTGTGCAGCTGTTTCAACCCTTCTCCAAAGCTGGCTTATCGGATTGGAAGAGCTTTGCAAGGTTAGGCTAAATACTAAAAAGGAGAATGGGTTTTTAAGTGTTAGGGTTGATGAGATAAATGAAAATACTTTTTTACTTACTCAAAATCTTGTTTTGAGTCTAAAAATTTTGGAAAAACAGTATAAAGAAAACATAAAAGTTGAATTGGAGGAAAAGGATGGCAGCAGGTGGTTCAGGTAAAAATGGTAGAGATAGCCATTCAAAAAGACTTGGAGTTAAGGTTTTTGGTGGGCAGAGTGTTAAAAGTGGAAATATAATTATTAGGCAAAGAGGAACAAAATTCTGGCCGGGTAAGAATGTTGGTCTTGGAAGGGATCATACTATTTTTGCGTTAAAGGATGGGATTGTTAATTTTGTCGAAAGAAAAGGCAAATATTTCGTGGATGTGATTTAAAAAATTTTTGTGGAGATATAATGGATCAGAAAAAGATAGCTCATTTCAAAGAAAGACTTTTGGAAATGGAAAAGGAAATACTCGAAAACATCCAATCAGAAAGCTACGAAGATGAAAATCCTTTCGATGTAGATGGAGACCTTATTGACAAGGCGGATGTATTGAGTTCAGCCTCATTGACTGAAGGTCTTTCCGCTTCTCAGAAGAAAATGCTAGAAGAGATACGTCGTGCGTTGCAGAGAATTAAAGATGGTACGTATGGAGTGTGTCAGGTCTGCGGCTCTGAGATAGAAGAAGAAAGACTGGAAGCTATACCATATGCAGACAAATGCAAAAAGCATATGGGGCGTTAGAAACTTTTTTAAGGAGTGATATATGGAGAGCAGCAGACTTTATGTCGGCAATTTGAAGTACGGTGTTACTTCAGAACAGTTATCAGAACTTTTCGCTGGTTATGGCGAAGTTAAGTATGCCAAGGTTATCGAAGGCAAAGGGTTTGGTTTCGTTGAAATGGGAAATAGCAGCGAAGCTGAAAATGCAATGAATGCCCTTAATGGACAGGAATTTGCAGGAAGAACCCTGAAAATTGATGAAGCAAAACCAAGAGAAAGAAAAAGAAATCCTCGTTTTTCAAGAAGAGAGTATTAATTTTTTTCTTTTAGCGGAAATGGGGTAGAAGTTTAAACTTTTACCCCCTAATATTTATTCTGTGATCTGATAAACTATTAGGAGTTAAAGAAAATGGGGCTTAGATTTTTGCTCGTTTTGGTTCTATTTTGCTCCTGTTCGGTTTATAAAACCGAAAATAAAGAAGATGTGCTTTTTGAAATTAAGAGGGGGGAAAGTTTTTCCTCTGTTGTAAAAAGGCTTGTCGAAGAAAAAATCATATCACACCCAAGAGTTTTTAAGTTTCAAGCTAAATTATCTGGTTCATCTAAAAACCTTAAGTTTGGTATCTACCTGATTAAGAAAAATGAATCTTATAGCTCCATAATAAATAAATTTTACAGTGGTAAAAGTTACTCTATTAATGTAACTATTCCCGAAGGATATAATATTTTTGATATTGCAGATCTTCTAGAATCAAAAAATCTTGTCAAAAAGGAAGACTTTTTAAAGACTCTTCGGGATAAAGACTTGCTTGATTATGCCGGTCTCAATAAAGGGCAGTCACTTGAGGGCTACTTATTCCCTGATTCTTATAGTATTCCTTTAAACTATTCACCAAAACAAATCGCAAAAATGATGATTACAAGATTTAAAGAAGTCGTTAATGATGAGATTTTAAACGTTATTAAATCAAAAAATATTACCTTAAACAAAGTTTTAACAATGGCTTCTATAATTCAAAAGGAAGCAAGATTTGAACATGAAATGCCAATAATATCTGGTGTCTACTACAATAGAATTGAAAAAAGATATAAACTACAGGCTGACCCAACACTTATATATGCATTAATACTTGATGGTAAATATGATGGAAATATAAGAAAAAGTCATTTTGATTATCATTCAAAATATAATACATATCGATACTATGGTTTACCACCGGGTCCTATATGTAATTCAGGGAAAATGGCTATTCTTGCTGCTATTTATCCAGCAAAAGTAGATTACTTATATTTTGTAGCTAAGCCGGATGGAACCCATTATTTTTCAAAGACTCTTGAAGAACATAATAAAGCTGTTCATCTCTACCAAATTATCCCAGCTATAGAAAGAAGGAAACAAAGGTTAAATTCAAAATGATAGAAAAGAAAGAACTTGTGGCTTTTCTTGACGAATTACTAAAACCATCCGACTTTATTGATTCTACATATAACGGACTACAGGTAGATGGCAAAGATTCAATAGAAACAATATCCTTTGCCGTTGATTCCTCTTTATCGGTTTTTGAAAAAGCAGAAGATTTTTTAATTACTCACCACGGTTTGATATGGGGTGGGCTGAAAAATATTAATTCTTTCTATAAAAAACGAATTTTTCAATTACTCAAAAATGAAATTAATCTTTATGTCTCTCATTTGCCCCTTGATTTTCATCCAGAGATTGGTAATAACGTTTCTTTAATAAAATTCCTCGATATTTCAAGAAAATTTGAAATTATTAAAAACACTGGAATTTTAGTTTTTTTTAACAAAGAGATAGAATTACAAGAACTTATTGAAATAGTAAAAAAAAAGATTAATCCTCTCACAAGATTTTATAATTTCAATAATAAAAAATTAAGTGAAATCTTCATATCAACAGGAGCAATTTCAAGAAATATCCTTGAAACTCTAGCAAATAATGGCATTAAAAATATATTAACAGGAGAGGCTTCTTCAGAAAATACCTTTTATTATTTGCTAAAAGAATATGAAATCAATATAATATTAGCCGGACATTATCAAACTGAAATTTTTGGCTTACTTTCTTTACAGGAAGTTTTGAAGAAGGAATTTAAAGAAAAAGTAAAATATAATTTTATAGATATGCCTTATTAAAAAAATGGAGAATATATGAAAGTTGAGTTAATTTCTATCAATCCTGATTGTGAAAAACATATAGAATATTGTGCAAGAACATGTTATAATTCTCTTGACAAAATGACCGCTGACTCCCATAAAATTTTTCTTGCAAACCTTATAAAAAATGGCCATCTGTCGGTTTTAGAACATTCATTTGCATCTTTTCTTATTGACGAAATATCAAGAGCCTGTTCTCATCAACTTGTTCGTCAGAGGCTCGCAAGTTTTTCTCAAAGATCACAAAGATATGTAAATGAAAAAGATTTTTCTTTTGTTATACCACCAGAAATTGAAGCAAATACTATAGCAAAGCAGATTTATCTTAAAACCATTGAAGACATCCAAATTTCATATGCCAAACTTGTAGATATGGGAATAAAAAAAGAAGATGCAAGATTTCTTCTACCAAATGCTTCACACACAACTATCACAATGACAGCAAATTTTAGAGAGTGGCTTCACATAATTGATTTAAGAGTAAGTAAACACGCCCAATGGGAAATAAGAGACTTGTTTATAAATATATGGAAATTACTCTTTAACAAGGCTCCAACTGTTTTTTCAGAAATATATTTTCTCAACTGGAGTAAAGACTATGAATACAAAAAAGAAATTTTTGAAACAAAGATAAAATCCTCTTGAATTTTTTTAAACAATATGATAATCTTAATGGGGTTTAAAAATGGATGAAGCCAAATTAATAGAAGATGGAAAAGTATTAATTATATCCATTGATGGAACTTTTTCTATCCCACAGGTAGTAAAGCTTAAAAAAAATTTTTTTAATTATTTTAAAGATAAAAAACTTTTTATTTTCGATCTTTCAAATACTAAATGGATTGATTCCTTTGGGATGGGTTTTATAGCCTGGGTTGTTAAAAATGCAATTATTTTAGATGCAGAAGTGAGTATCATAAATCCTGAAAAGAGCGTAATAGAAATATTTAAAAAAACCAAATTAGTAGAAATAGTAACCTTTTGGAATAGTATCGAGCAAGCAAAGTCAAGTTTAGCTTAAGTAGAACTTTCATCTTTTATAAGATAAGACAATACAGAAAATATAAAAGACTCATAACCAAACTGTTTTAATTGATATTCTTTAAGAGCATTGTAAAACTCTGTTTTGTTTTTAACCCCCATCTCATCGTATATAGCACTGATATGATTTTTAACAGTGCTTTCGGTTATAAAAAGTTTACTTGCAATATCTTTTACCTTATATCCTTCAAGTAATAAGAGAAAAACTTCTCTCTGACGTTGAGTAAGATTGTATTTTTTAAAAAATGTCTCTTCTGGAATAAGAAATGAATTGGTGAAAGATTTTAAATCCATACAGCTCCATCTCAAACCTTTAATCTGTTTATTTTTTATAATTGGTAACGCTTTCGCGAGAAGAGTCTGTTTTTTACCTCTTTTTGTTACTATTCTGAATTCTTTAAAATTTGAATTATTTGATGATAAAATATCTTCACAATAAATCTTTATTTTTTCTCTATCCTCCTCCATTATAAAATCGAGGAGATTAAGCTTATTTTTTTCTTCAATTTCAAAAAAATCAACTCCCGTCTGGTTAATAAATTCAATCTTAAAATTTAAATCCGTTTCAAAAATAATAGTTGGAAGAAAATTAGCAATGTCTTTAAATTTTTCCTCACTTCTTTTTAATCTTTCTTCCATTTTCTTTCTTACATTGATCTCTTCCTGTAATTTTTGATTTATTTTTTTAAGATCTTTAGTTTTTTCCTCCACAAGTCTTTCAAGATTTTGAGAATAGTCTTTTAGTTCTCCTATAAGACTTGAAATTCTTAAGGCAACACTCAATTTTTGCCTTACTGTTTCGTATATCATACCATCTGTTACAAAAAAATCCATCATAAAAAAACCTATTTGTTCATCTCCATGAAATAATCCTTGAATTATATAGGTTTTTGCACTTTTTCTATATTTATTTATTTCTTCAGGGAAAAGATTTGTTGTTTTAAAGACATCTTCCCTTAAAGCCACTTTCTTATTTTCTATTACAGCACTTATTATTCTTGAATTATCAAAAGGTTTATCTGGATTTTCATAAGATGCAAGGAAAAAAGTTCCTACCCCCATAAACTTCATACTCTCTTCAAAAATATTAATCTGTTTTTTTAATTCAAATGAAGTTATCAATTGTTCTCCCATATCATTCATTTTTTCAAGGAGCGTCTCCTGTGCAAGTGGTTTTATCTTCATAGATGATTCAAATAAAACATCTTTTTCTTTACAACCACAAGATGTTCTAAAAATTGGATGTGTTGGCAAAATAATCCTTGTTTCTTTTGAGTTTTTATTTATTATATTAAAGAGAAGTTCCGCAGATTTATATCCAAGTTCACTTATTGGTTGATGAACAGTTGTTAAGCCTTTATCAACACTTAGATCAACATTATCAAACCCGGTAACAAGTATCTGATCCGGAACCTTTATTTTTCTATATTCAAGCTCTTCCAGAACTCCCAAAGCCATCTGATCATTTGAAGAAATTATAACCTCCGGGAAAAAACCTTCTTCATCAAAAATTTTTTTTGTTGCATTTCTACCAGATAAAATAGAAAAATCTCCATCCACAAATAAAATACTTTTTAAATCTATATTATGCTCCTTCACAGAATTCAAAAAGACTTGTTTTCTTATTCGCGCTTCTGGATTACCAGCCGGTCCTTCAATAAAAGCAATTTTCTTAACTTTATGCAGGTAAAAAAGATGTTCAAGTAGATTTTTAAAACCATTTTCATTATCTATTTCAACAGATGGGTAATCGTTAACATTCATGCCAAGAGTCACCAATGGCAAGTCTTTATATAATTTTAAAAAATCTATAACCTCTTTTTCATTTAAAATATTTGAAACAGATGGGCAGGTTATAATCAGACCATCTATTTTTTCCTTCGTAGGGAAATAAAACAGCAAATTCTTCTTTTTTTCCCAGTCATTTGGAGAATTAATTCTTCCTGTAATAAAACAATAAGTATCAATATCCTTATTCAAAGTAAAATTTGATATTCCAGATATTATACCTGTATGATAAGGTGAGCCTATCCAATCAAATATAACACCAAAGGCGAGTTTTTTGTTCATTTTTCATACTCTTTTTAAAGAAATTTTGAAATATTATGAAATAAAAAAAACAAAATTGCAACTAAAAAAAAATTTACTTTAAGAAAAGCCCCACTTTAAATTAAGAAAAGAAAATCCCGGGGTTACAGTAAAAGGTAACCCCGGTGAATAAAATTTACTTTCCCTATTCTGTATTTTTATTAATTAATCTAAAATAGGTTTAATACTTACATTTCTTATAGATACACCGGCTGGATGACCAGAAAGTAAGAATTCAAGTCTTGCAAAATCATCCCCACCAACAGCTTTAAATTCTTTTGTGAAAGTTTGCCATTCTGTTGTAAGATCAAATCTCATCATACCAGAATATGCAAGCCAGTCCCCACCAATTCTACCAACCTTAACAGCAATAGCTCTTGGTTGATCAGCCTTTGCATCAAACTTGAAGAAATATTTTTTACCAAACTTCATTGGCACTGGAAATTGAACAAGCTGAAGCTGCCAGTTATCATTTCCAGGAGCCTGAACTTTAACGGTGAAAACCCCATCTTTTACTTCACCTGTTCCATTTGCTGGCATTGTAACATGGAACGTCCATTTACCACTAACTTCTGCTTTAATAGCATCAGTAAGCCCATTATAAACTGAATAATTCTTTACAGAACCAGCTGGAAAATTTCCATCCTTAATCATCTCTTCTCCGAGTTTTGGCCCACTATCTTTAACAGTAGATTTACCACTTCCACTGCCACCGCAGGACACAAGAGCTAATACAAGAAGAGAAGAAACAATAAGCAAAAATCTTTTCATCTTAACCTCCTTAACATTATTTCTATTTTATTAATTATAGCTAATTTTAGAAATTTTCATATAGACTTTTAGTATGATTTTTATCATACTTTTAGTATGAATTTGAAAAATAAAATTTTTATAAAAATTAAAATTATAATAATTAAGAAAAGGCTTAAAATATTATTTGACTTTTTATTATTAATATTCAATAATAAACATATTAATAAAAAAGGAATTAGTTATGCAAATAAAAATATATCAGGTGGATGCTTTTGCTGAAGAGATTTTTACAGGTAATCCAGCAGCTGTATGTCCTCTTCCTTTAGATTGGCTACCTGAGGAAACAATCCAATCGATCGCAAAAGAAAACAATCTATATGATAGATATAAGTATAATAAAATCCTATCATAGGAGGAGGAGGTTATTATGAAAAACTTTAAAATTTTTTCTTTGTTTTTGTTATTTCTACTTGTTAATGGGCAGAATAAAAATATTAAAGTAAAACATCAACCTCTTTTAAAAGAAGGTGAAAAGGTTCTTTTGAGCTTCAAAATGAAAAAATCTAACAAAATTATGACACTTGCTGTTTGCACAAACTGGGAGTATATTATCTATCGTTTTGGAACTAAAAATAAGATTGAATTAGAATTCCCCAGAGAAAAAAATAACTCATGCGAAAAATTTGTATATTCTTTTTATAATAGAGGTGGTGGTGCAGAAAATCTTGGGTTGAATTTAAATTATATAACTTTTACTAATGAAAATATTGTTTACAAAATTTATGATAAATATTATGCAGAGAATGATACATCACTTATAGGTATAGAAATTATAAATGAAAAGGGAAAAAAGTTTACTATTGAAGGAGACCCCCAAAGTAAAATAGGGTGGTTAGACGACTTGAGAGATAATGAAAAGATAAAAATAGAAAATATAACCGAATAAATATTAATATTTCATCTCCTTAAGAGGAAAAAAGTTGAAAATTTTAATCAAACTAAAAAATAAAGCAAAAATGTTAAAAAAAGAAATTACTACCCTCTATTATGCTTATCAAGATCCAAAATTGAGCTTGTTACCAAAGCTAATCATTATTTTTACAATTGGGTATGCATTAAGTCCTATAGACCTTATTCCAGATTTTATTCCTATATGGGGACAACTCGACGACCTCATCATAATTCCATTACTTATAACTTTTTCAATCAACTTAATACCCGACAAAATAATGGAAGACGCAAGAAAAAAGGCTCTGAATACACAAATTAAGCTCAAAAAAAACTGGTTTTTTGGTTTATTATTCATCTTAATTTGGGGTCTTATATTAATAAAAGTTTTATTTGTATTGATAAATTTTTTAAAAAAACTTTAGTCCACAAAATATAAATATCTATCTTTTATGTTTTCAATAACTAAAAAATCAGTTAAAATTTTCTTATCAAAAACTAATCAAGTAAGACCTCTATTTTTGAATATTTTCCTTCTCTTATTTCAAGAGAATAAGGCATATTTATTGTATCAGAATCTATAGTTATAAGGCTACCGTCTTTACCATAGAGTTTATAGGATTTTACCTTAACAGAATTTTCTCCAAAAGTGTCTTTTCTTTTAGGGTTAATGAATAAAACAAGAGTATCATACATAAAACTCATCAAATAACAATTAGGAGGTAAATTAATTTGTTTAATTTCTTCACCTACATAATAACTTATTATATCTTCTTTTTCAGAGAATAACCAGCTAGCCAAAGATGGTTCAAATTTTAGACATAATTTACCCTCATTATCCAAATAGAAAGGCTTATTGCCAAATGCCATAACAAGCAGCATATTATAAAACTCCGAGGTAGTACCGGATAGTCTGGGATAAAAACCTCTACCATGAAGATCTGGATCTGGATTTGAACTTGTAACTATAAATGAAACATTCTCAAATATACTTCTCCCATAAATTTCTGGCTTGAAAAAAGGAACAAGGCAAGTTTTAATGTCTTCATAAAATATGTCACATAAACCATTCTTTATAAGTTCGAGAAGATACTTATATTCCATATGAGAAAAAACTGATTCATTTTCAAGCCAGCCTGGAGTAAAAGATTGCATTCTACCAAGTTCAAGAGGCATATCTTTGGTAGAAGCACTTAATTTATACATCCTAAGTTTTTTGTCAAAAATGTCGCTTTGTTTTACATTTAAAGCAATCTGTCTTGACTTAGAAATATCTTTCTCTGTCCTTAAATAATGAACTTCTCCTTCCAGAAATGGTACAACTCTTCTCATTTCAAATTTTTCAGGTATAATTTTATCATTCTCGACTCTATATTTCACGAGATCATAATAAAAATATGTGGTATAAAGCCCATTATTATAATCAAAACCTTTTTCTATCGAATGAGAAAGTTTTTTCAAAGCAAATTCTATAAACTCCTCAAGCTCACTTTGTTCTATCTTAATTTCCTTCCCATCTATACCATACTTCACCTTTTCTCTATACATTTCTCTCTCTGTAGAAGCAAGATCCCAGAATTCAAAATTTGAAATTTTTCTACTCAAATTTTCTTTTATAAGGTTTAAAACTGATTTCATTAAATCATATATTTCTATTGGTAGTTTCACTTCTTTAGTGTTTATTTTAATCCAATTTTTTAAATTAACAAGTAATCTCTTTAATTCTAAAGTTTCATTAAGTGATGAACCAAAAAGCCCGGGTAACCCATTTATTGAGTCATTCCAATTAGGTTTACCTGCCTCCATTTCTATTCCTATATTTTCTGGGTCAAGAGTTGACAATTTTATTACCGATAGTGCCAGTAATTTTGAAATAAGATTTGTATAATAAACTTCTCCCTTTCCATAATTTTTTCTCACCTTATTTGGTTCATTATCTCTTGATTTTATAAGTTTTTCTTTCTCTTTGTCTTTTTTAATTGCATTATACTGTCTTGGTTGACCTGCATAGTTTATTACATATTTTTCTTTTCTCGGAAGAACAAATTCACAATCGTCATAAAAATATATGCTTTTTTCCTCATACAGAAGTTCTTTCATCTTATCTGGAAAAACAGCTTCAAAACTTTCAATCAAATCAATATTGTATGTCCAGTGATCAGTCCAGTATCCTTCTCCATGTTCCGCCTCTTCAAGTTTTTTACTGTTAAGAATCAAGAAAGATAGAAAATCAAATAAATTTCCCTTTTTTAATGAAAATTTATTTTCTTCAAATAGTTTAATTATGTCATAAGGAATAAATTTATTTTCAAGTAATTTTGAGACATTTTCTAAACCATCATTAATCCATTCTGAAAGAATTTTTGATTTTTCCTTGTCAAATTGATAACTCAGCCCCTTAACAACAAGTGGATTATAACCATCGAGTTGAATCAAATTGATAAAATATAGAATATTAGAATATCCTACATCTGGATTGAAAAACACATCGTTCCTTCTGTTCTGGTTTATGTCTCTATATGCGCCATTACCCTGTGAAAAATATGTTGGTTGTAGTTTGAAATTATTGTAGTCTCTTTCCAAATCTCCATGTCTTCTCGAAAATAAATAAAGAACATCTTTTTTGCCATTTGAACGAATACTGAACGGAAACCCACCTCTTAAAAGGTTATCAAGAAACGTTTGTTTTGCATAAGAATTAAAAGCAGGAATATTTGAATAAACGAGACATTTGTCGATTAATGATTTTATGAGTTTTTCATTTTCTTTTTCTTTTATTTTAAAAAATTCTTCTCTTGCAAGATAAGAAAATCTATTCTTTACATTTTCAAGGTTTTCATCTTTTCCAACAAGCGAATAAATCTTTATACTTTCATTATTTTTTAAGTTAACAGAAGAGTATGAAAGTGCCGACGGTGTTCTGTTTCCAGAATATTGTCTTTCCGGAAACTTAAAATCTTTATTTTTAAATATAAATGGATAGGAAAAATCATTCGACAAACCAAAAATTTTATCAGGTTCTATTATAATTGGAAGAGGTTTGTTATCTTCAATAAATGAGAAATAGAAATGTCCTGCCTTGATCGGTTTTACCTCTGCTGTATCAACAAAAGTCATTTTGAGTCTATAAAAAGGCAAATTATTTTCAACATTATCAACAGTATACCACGCTTCAATAGTTCTACACATATTTTTCATTGCCCAATCATTAAGCCCATAAGGCATTATCTGTGGGAGCCCATCCAATACATCAAACTCAACTTTTTTAGAAGAAACATTCTTTATTTCTACGACTCTAGCAAGTGCCCCTATAGGCTCATTTGGAATGGTAAAAAATTTTACAGTTGTTTCAATACCAAGAGAAGAATTTATTTCTTTTAATTCAAGATCATACGGAGTAAATATCATTTCATTCTCTATTTTCCACTTATTATTACTTTCAGTAAGATGAAAAGGTTCATAAATATCTCCATCTATTTTTATAAATGTCCTGAAACCATATAATGGAGTATATCGGTATGCTTTATTGGCAGGCTGAAACTCCATAATAGCACCATCTTTTGAATCAAAACCAAAACTTGAAATACATTGTCCCCTATTTACATAAAAACACCATAAAGGAATGCCCATAATACCTGCTATTCCCGGGAAAAAACTAGCAAATGGTTTTGCTTCGTTATAATTTTTTATCCTGAATTTTAAATTATCCTCTCTATCAATTGAGTAAAAAACATTATTCATCTATTTCTCCTTATCCAAGAATTACTTTTACATAATTATTTTCTTTTGTAAGATAACAATCCAACTTCTCAAAAGGAAGGTAAAAATGCCCACCAATAAATTGTTCGGGCATCTTAAAATCATTTATATAAACATCCTTAACTGAGTTATATACATTTTTCTCCTTTTCAGCAATGAAATTTACTTCCAGTCTTTTATTTGCAAAATTTAAGCTCACAGAAACACTTTCCTTATCCCCAAAAAATTCTTTTGACAATTTCGGTTCTATAAGAAGGCCACCAAGTTTACCCTTAACTCCATATATCTCGGTTAATAATGTCAAAATAAACCAGCTTGCAGACCCTGTGAGATAATGGTACATTCCTTTACCTTCAGGTGTAAAATATTCCGGAATTCCAGGATAAATATCTGCATTTTTACCAATACAAAGCCTATAAATGGAATCAAAAACTTCAAACCCTTCCTCCACAAGTTCTTGTTTATACAAAGCATTCATAAACATTACAACCATATGTGAAAAAGTAGCCCCATTTTCTTTTTCTCCATAAGCAAAAGCATAAAGTCTTCCAAAATTAAGCTGATTATCTTTGCCGAGAGGAGTATTGAGTTTATAACCGCCATGAACCTCTTTCAAATATTTCTTTGAAGCATTATAAACAGATTTAGCTTCCTTCCCACTTACAATTCCTCCCATAAGAGTAAAAACCTGCCCTGTAAGCCCCATTCTTACACCATTTTTAAGCTCTGGATCATTAAATATACCATCTACTCTTTTTCCATCGTTGTTATAATAGCCATTGAAGAAAGCAGTTTCACTATCTATCTTTATCCATTCATTTTTTTTCAGATATTCATATATCCAGTTTGCTTTAACCTCAAGATCTTTTGCAAGTTCAATTAAAGATATTTTTTTAGTTTTACCGGAAATCTCTGGATAAATAGAATCAAAGTATTTAGTTAATAGATTCTTTTTGTAGTCTATATTGTTGTAGTCTGGTTTACCAGTTATTGTATCAAGTAGTAAAAAAATCTCTTCAAATAATTCAACATCTTGGTATTCATCGGAAATTTCCTTTAACAATTCCGCCATCTTTTTAAGATTGTAGCCATAAAGAGCAGTAAATGCAACACTTTCACCTCTGTCTTTTGCTTTATCTATACCATCATTCCAATCAGCACCTTCAAGTTTGATAATATTATGTTCTCCAACGTTAAAGAAACTTGATAAATGCTGAATAAGCATATGTTCCAAAATTGTTGAAGAATAAATATCTCCATTTTTGTCTTTGTGGTTTAAACCATAACTATCGGTCCATTTATCATCTTTTTTAGTGGCTCTACAGATAAGCCCATCTCTAAAATATGTTTGCTTTTCAAAAAGTATTTTTGTATCACCAGTCTGATCTATGTATAGTTTAGTTGTCAAAAATGGCCAACAACCATGATCCATCCATATTCTTGGAATATTATTTCTATCTGCAATAAATTCGCCTTTATTCTTACCAATTATAGTAGCGTTGCTACCATCAAGTCTCACACCAGCAAAATTATTTATGAGAATATCTCTCACATCATCTGGATTCTGTAATATTAAGGATAAGCAATCCTGCCATAGATCTCTCCAACCTCGTCCGCCCTTTCCGTAATCATGGTGAGGTAAAAAGGAGCACCCATATATTTTTCTCAACACTGGCTGAATATTTATCCATTTCATCACACCATCGAAAAGAGG
>JAOACQ010000073.1 GCA_026417755.1 Brevinematales bacterium
AAATGAATCTTTTGGGGGAAAGAAAAATTCCTTTTATTTTTATCATTGATTTTGAGTTATTAAAACCAATGGTCTTTAAACTTGATGAAATAAAGGAGGAAGAAATCTTTTATAACATCAATGGATTTACCAACTTTTCAAAAGAATTCATTTCTATTCCAGAAATTAAGTTAAGAAAGAAAACGATTTCATTTTTTGAGTTTTACAAAAAGATAAAAGAGGTAAAAAAAGAATGCATAAAAGGTAATACTTATTTACTTAATCTTACTTTTAAATCTGAAATAAAATTTCTGGATAATAGGATATGTCTGTTTGATATTTTTCAACATTCAAAAGCAAAATATAAACTTTATGTTAAAGATAATTTTGTGGTATTTTCTCCGGAAACTTTTATTAAAATAGAAGATGAAATTATTAAGACTTTTCCTATGAAAGGAACAATTAAGGCAAAGTATGGGGTTGAAAAACTACTCGAAGATAAAAAAGAACTAGCAGAGCATATAACTGTGGTTGACTTGCTAAGAAATGATCTAGGAAAGGTGGCAAATAATGTTTGGGTTGAAAGATTCCGATATGTGGAAAGGATACATACATCGAAAGGGGATTTGTTTGCAACAAGTTCCGAGGTTTGTGGGAAACTTCCGAAAGATTATAAAAAAAGAATTGGGGATATCATTTTCTCTCTTTTGCCAGCTGGTTCTGTGAGTGGAGCTCCCAAACCCAAAACTCTTGAGATTATAAGAATGATTGAAGGTGAACCTAGAGAATATTATTGTGGTGTATTTGGTTATTTTGATGGGGAAAAACTTGATAGTGCGGTAATGATAAGATTTGTTGAAAAAAAAGAAGATAAGTTTTATTATAGAAGTGGTTGTGGTATAACTATTTATAGCAATCCGATAAAAGAATACATTGAAATGAGGGATAAAATATATGTACCAGTTGGTGGAAAGTATTTGTCTTAAAGATTGTGAACTTCAAAATATTGATTATCACAATAAAAGATTTAATAATTCAAGAAAACAACTTTTTGGCATAAATGATAATATAGATCTTAGGGAAAAGATTAAAATCACTCCCGATTTAAAAAAATTTATCTATAAAGTAAGGGTGATATATTCTGAAGAAATAGAAAAAATAGAGTTTCAGGAATATTTTTTAAGAAAAAGAGAGACATTAAAACTTGTCTTTTCTGACGAGATAGACTATTCATTTAAATATCTTGATAGACAAGAACTTGAAAATTTGCTTAATTTAAAAGAAAAATGTGATGATATTTTAATAGTTAAAAATAATAGACCCACAGATACTTTTGCTTCAAATATAGTTTTTTTTGATGGGGAAAAATGGTTTACTCCAGCCTTTCCACTTCTCATGGGAACAAAAAGACAATATTTAATCGATAATGGTTTGATCTTTGAAGAAGATATTTTACTAAAGGATATTAACATTTTCAAAGGATTCAAGTTAATAAATGCAATGCTGGATTGGGAAAATCCCATTTTACCAATTTCAAATATTGAAGGATTATAAAGATGATTTTCATGGTTGATAAATATTTGGTTGGCAATCGTCTGGATAAGGTTGTGGTTGATTATTGCAAGACTTTAGGAGTAAATATTACTAGATCTGGGCTTAAATCTCAAGGAATAAAAATTTATGTAAATGAAAAATTAGAAAAGTTATCATACATTGTAAAAGAAAAAGATAAGATAGAATTTCAAATTCCTGAACCTCAAAAGTCTGAACTCAAGCCGGAAAATATAGAGTTTGAAGTTTTATACTCAGATAACGATATAGCTGTTATAAATAAACCTGCTGGACTTCCAGTTCATATAGGTGCCGGACATAAAAATAACACTCTTGTTAATGGTTTATTATATAGGTTTGAAGGTAGATTATCTTCGATTGGTGGTATTGAAAGGCCCGGTATTGTTCATAGACTTGATAAGGATACATCAGGATTAATGGTAGTTGCTTTAAGTGAAATTGCCCATCAAAAACTTACTGAATTATTTAAGCAAAGGCTTGTAAAAAAGGTCTACTACGCGGTTGTAAAAGGTTATACTCCTGAAACTGGAAAAATAGAACTACCTATTTCAAGAAGTTCATCAAACAGAAAGAAGATGGCTGTTAATCCAAAAGGAAAAGAAGCAATTACTATTTACAAAACATTAGCTTATGGAAAAGAAACTTCCCTTGTTGAGGTAGAAATAAAAACAGGAAGAACTCATCAAATAAGAGTCCATTTTTCTCACATTGGACATCCCATCCTTGGTGATCCTATATATTCAAGAGATTTTAAAAAATACAAACTTGCTTTGATAGCAAAAAAACTTGCTTTTAATCATCCTGTCAGTGGGGATTGGCTTGAATTTGAGATTCCTTTTACTGAGGATTTTTTGAGATTATTTAAAGAACTTGAGATAGAGTATAAAATTTAATTACTAAATTCTTAACTATTTTCTAAATATTAAATTAAAAATATTTTCACAAACTTTTTTGACACAAAGGGAATAAAGTGTTAAAATAATTCAATCGGGTGGAAGGAATTCCTTAAAAAGGAAGTGCGGTGCAAATCCGCCACAGCCCCCGCTACTGTGAGGCTGACGAAAGCCCAATAATGCCACTGGGAAACCGGGAAGGCGGGTAAGTAGGAAGAAGCCAAGTCAGGAGACTTGCCCGAAATAAGCGAACGGAGGGTTCACTATGACATATCGAAGATATTAGCATTTCTTTTTGGATTAGGACAAAGGAAAGAATAAAGGCAGAATTGTGTTCTGATTTTTTCCTTTACCCTTACCTCTACTATTGGGAAGACTCCCTTTATCAAGGGATCTTGCAAAATTTCTAAAGTCAAATTTTTAAATTTCAGGAGGAATTATGAAATCAACCATCATTGGTTTTCCAAGAATTGGAATTAAAAGAGAGTTAAAATTTGCTATTGAAAGCTACCTTAAAGGTGAAAAAAACGAAATAGAGCTTAAAAATTTTGTTGAAAGCCACATTAAATCTCAGTTTGAAATATTAAAGTCAAACAAAGTTGATATTATTCCAGTAAACGATTTTTCTCTTTATGACAATATGCTGGATATGGCTTTTCTTTTAGGTGCCATAGAAAGAGAATACCTTGACAACAATCTTTCTAAAATGCAAAAGTATTTTGCTGTAGCAAAGGGCTTTCAGAATGAAAATTACGACCTTAAAGCCTATGAAATGAAGAAGTGGTTCGATACTAACTATCATTATATTGTGCCAAAACTTTCAAAGAACCTCGACTATAATGTAGATCTTGAATTTTTGATGGAAAAAATAAAAATTGCAAAAAATTCACTTTCAAATCTCAGACTGGAATTGATAGGTCCATTTACATTTCTCAAACTTTCAAAGTCGAAAGAAGGAGATACATTTCAGTTTCTTGATAAAATTGTAGAAAATTACTTAAAAATTCTTGAGTTTTTGAAAAAAGAGAATATTGAGTACAT
>JAOACQ010000096.1 GCA_026417755.1 Brevinematales bacterium
GTAATAAAAGATAATGATACTTTGTGGGTAGCTGGAGCTAACAACTATGGTCAATTAGGGAAAGGGGATAATGTTCACACAAACCAGTTTGTATATGTACTTCCTGATGTTAAATTAGCAGTCGCAGGTCCTGAATTTCATTCTTTCATTTTAAAAAATGATTTTACATTTGGAGCAACAGGATACAATGGAAACGGACAACTTGGTACAATGGATAAATTCGATAGAAATATATTTGTAAGAGTATACTTTCTGCTTTTGAAAGCTCTTAATAAGCATTAGTGGTGTTTATTTTAAATACGCTAGACAGAAGAAAATTTAAATTTCTGTCTTTGATAAAGTCTCTACTGGTATACTTCTTGAGTGAGGTAGAATTTTTCAAAGGTATCCTTATTAAGGAAAGTAAAGCCCACCATAACAAGACTGATTGAAAAAACTATGGTGGGCTAACATCCTAATATTAATCATCTAGAAGTCTTTTTTCCCCAGTAATTTTTTGAATATCAGTAATATCCTGAGTTACCTCAAGTGTCCCAAGATAATTTCCATTTGAGTCCCTTACTGGAAAATAATTTATATAAATCATTCTACCATGGAGATTAATCCAAAATGGAGCATTATCTCTTCTACCAGCCCTAAAGTCATCAAGAATCTTCTGCACTATAGGCAGACTTTTTGGGGGATGACAATTTTGCACTTTTCTACCTAGATCCATTTTGGTTCTGGGAAATATTCTACCGTTCTTCGGTGTATTAAAAAATTTCACTCTATCCTCTGCATCAACAAAAGATAAGTCTACAGGCAAACTATCCATAATTGCCTCAATAGTTTCGATAGAAAGCTCATTAAGATTCATATTTTCCTCCTAAAACTTATATAATTAATCTTTTAATTCTCATAAAAGTAGCCAAGATTATCACATTCTTCCTCTATATCTTTCCATTCTTCTGGAGTAATAATATCAAGAGCTGTAACATATAGTATATTCTGTTCTTTTTGCGTGTGGAGACTGAATTTTTCAAGTAAAAAGGTAGCCATCTCGTGAATTTTATTACAAAAATCTTTGAATTCATAAGAATCCTTTTTCTTAAGCATTTTTATCATCTCCTTTTTTTGTTCTTTCATTTCGGTATGTTCCGCCCACATTATTGCTGGTGGTTGTTCAACTCCATGTCTTTCAAGAATTGGAAAAAGTGTATTTTCCTGTCTTACATTATGGTTCTCTGCTTCCATAAGTTTTTGCAATAACTTTTCAATTTCAAACAAAATTTCTTCACCACTCTTAAAATCTCCAAATCGTCTTAATTCTTTAATTTTTTCAATCAAATCTTCCATTATTCGTAAAATTATTTTATGATCTTCCTGAAATTTTTTAATAGGATGATCATCCGGAACCTTGAGATCTGGGTTCTCTATTTTATCTTTAAAAAGCAACAAGTGAATATCACAGGCTGTCATTAAATCCTCCCTCGAAAAACCTTCATTCACAAGCTCATTTTCGGCAAAAGCTATCAAAAGAGGATTCACCTGGCTTATAAGCTCTTTAAATTCTTCTTTCACTCTTTTAAGCTCTTCTTCGTTTTCTTTTCCTTTTAATTTTTTCATAAGACTTTTTAGCTTTTCCTTTTTATCAATAAATTCAGGACTATTAACATTCATAAATTACCTCCTATCAGGCTGTTTTTTTGTAAAAATAAATATAGTAAGCATTATCTTTAAACTCAGTATAACTTTCAAACCCAAGACTTTCAAGATAAGTAATAAGAGGAATAGGTTTAAAGTTTTGAACTATGCAAAAATATTTATGTGTTTTTGCAAACTCAACAACCTCAAAAAAGGGCTCTCCAATCTCCCTCACATCTTTAACTATAAAGTCCTTAAGATCATCTGCCCAAACTGGCTTAACATCGCCTTCAGTTTTTAAAAAGGCTTCTTTCTTAGAAAATATATCTTTCTTTTTAAATTCAAGAAATTCTTTGCCTAGTCCTATAGCATCATTTAATTCGTAGAGAAATTCATTGATATAAATACCAGCAACTTCAGAAGCCTTTCTCACAGTTGTTACCTTAGCTACCGTATTGAAAATTAAAGGGTTATTAAGCTTTTGAAATTTATTTGAAATCGAAAGCAATTTTTCTTTAATTTGTGGATACTTTGTAACTATATCATAAATTTTGTCAGTTTCCTTTATAAGTTCATTCATACTTCCTCCTTTTTCAGCAATTTTTCAAGCCCCTCCCAGAGTTTATTAAAGATCTGAATCAAATCAAAACTAAAATTCATAAGTCTCCATCTAGTAATCATAAATCTGAAAGACCCCACAACCATATAAAATAAAGTTTCTTTATCAATATCATTTCTTATCTCTCCATTTTTTTGTCCATCTTGAATGATCTTTTCAATATTATCTTTATTCATAAGCATTATATTTTTAATTTTTTCAGTTAACATTGGATCTGGGGGAAAAATTTCCTCTGAAAGAATCAATATAACAAAACCGGGATTTCTAACAAAGTTTTCAGCCCTAGTTTTAAAAATGAATCTCAATTTTTCAATACTCTTATTGAATTTATTAGCCAGTCTCAAAGTATCTCTTGCAATATCTTCAAAGTATTCAAGTATAGAGCTAATTATCTCATTTTTTCCGTCAAAATGCCTGTATAATGCTGCCTCAGAAATACCAAGTTTTAAAGCAAGATTCTTTGTTGTAAAATTGTCTAACCCTTCTTCTACTATTATCTTAATAGCAAATTCTATAATTTCCTTCTGCCTTTTTGTCCACTGTCTCAAATTTTCCTCCCCGATTTTATGTTAGTAAGTGTTAACTAACATAGTATAATTATAAAAATCTCATAAGTCAAGAAAAAAACAAAAATTTTTTTTAAAATTTACAATTCCCCTGCATTTTTTAACTTCATTCTCATATCTTTAAGCATTCTTCTTAAAGGAAGAAGATTTCCATTTTGAAAATATTTCTGTGTCCCTGTTAAGTGGTTGACATAAGGATTAAAGATATTTCCCAGAAATCTGTTCCCTGAAGAATCTATCTGTTGATAAACAGATGGTGAAATAAAGTCGTGGCTTTTTGGTGGAATTACATTGCCATTTTGGTATTCTTTTATTTTTGTTAAAACAATTGTATCGTTTATTGGGGATGAAGTTTCTTTCATAAAGTTATTTTTGTAAGAATCTGTAAAAATTTGTTTTATATTTTTTGGAATGAGTATAGAAAAAAGACCAAGAAAAGAATTAAGCATCTCCGAAGCCTTGTTATTTCCATTGATTATTGAACCATGAATCACCCTGTTAAGTGGTAACTTATTTATTTTTGCCAGAACTGATTCTAGGTTTTTCTCAATATTCATAATATTCAGATCAACAAAACTCATTGCCTTCGACTCAGGATCATTACCATTAAGTCCACTAAGCCATTTAAAAGCTGTGATTAAAAGTGGATAAGTCTGTTCATTCTCTGGGGTAATCTCTATAAGATAACGAATCAATGAAATAATATCTGAAAAACTGATTTTTTCTTTTAACTTTTTCATTAAAGAGTCCTGCATTGATTGATTTGATATGAGAATTTTTACTATTAGACTAATAATCTCGTCAGTGATATTTTCACGGTTGTCTGGATTAGCAAGAGGAGAGCCATAATTTGGTGAACCAATCGTAACAATTCCCTTAATTATATTTTCCTTAAACACATATTCATCAAGATAAGCAAGAAATCTTGCAACCACACCGCCCTGACTGTATCCTATGAGTATATGCTTATTGCCACTGCTCTTAAGAATATCATAATATCCTATATATTTATTTGTAATCATTTGTGATAATCCATTCTTATTCCAGAATATTTTGTAATCAACATTTGGAATTTCTGGAAATGCGATCTGCCACTCACTATAATAGTAATCCCTTATTGGCTTTAAAAGAGGAAAATCATTTACTCTATCAAAGCGACTTCCTATACATTTTGCCGGTATGGGTACAAAATATTCTGCATCTGGCATAAGATTATGAGGTTTGTCATTTTGTTTGAATAGATATTTTCTAACTGAATCTTCATCATCTTTAATATCAACACTTGTTTCATAACTTTTACGGTTTCCGGCTTCAATCTCATCCCAACCGAAAACAGCCTGATCTACTTCACGGGTTCCTCCAGCTCCAGCATATGTATAATCCTGCAATAATTCTTTTGGGTCGGGTAATAGTTTTTCTGCCGCATTAAGTGTCCAGATTTTAATTTTCTTATTCATTATTTACCCCCTTACCTCATTTTAGCTATTTAACTTAAAAAAGTCTATTTTTTGATATTTTTTTCATTATTTTTTATGATTATATTGGGTGAGCTTTATGCAAACAAAAAGATGGAGAAATTTGTTTTTTTGGATTACCAGATTGTCAGTATTTTTATCAATTTTTTTAAATTCTATTTCAGCAATAATTGAAATTTTTTCTGATAAAATTGTCGAGAAGGGAGAAATTTTTCTTAAATTTTCAGAAAGAGGCGAAATTTTTCTTGGTGCTTTTATCTTTTTGATCCTTTCAATTATACCTGATTATATAGAAATGAAAAATAAAGTTGATATACCAGATATTCTTGAGATCATTGTAATAATATTTATTTATGCTTCTACATATATGAGTGTGAGATTTAATTTATATTACAATTTCTTCTGGTGGGATGACTTACTTCATACTTTTTCGGGAATTATAATTGGTTTTCTTGGTTTTATATTTGTTTTTAAACTTAACGAAAATTATTCTCTTAACTTAAATCCTTTTCTTGTAGCTTTATTTGCTTTCTGCTTTTCTGTCACAATGGGGGTATTATGGGAGATTTTTGAATTTACTACCGACGCATTAATTAAAACAACTCACCAGAAATGGGATCTACCACCAGAATCTATACTCCTTGGCAAACCATATCAAGGAAGCGGACTGAGAGACACAATGTCAGACCTTATTCTTGACAGTATAGGGGCTCTATTCAGTTCTATGGTAGGTTACGTTATGTATAAAGCCAGAAAAATGGAAGTAATAAAATATATCAAAAACAGTTTTAAAAGATTCGAGGAGGAAAAATGAAGTCTTACAGAAAAGAACTATGGTTTAACACTTCAAAAAGAGTAGAATTTATAAACATAACACCAGAGGTTGAAAAAGCAGTTATTGAAAGTGGAGTTAAAGAGGGTTTGTGCCTTGTTAATGCTATGCATATAACTGCCAGTGTTTTTATAAATGATAATGAAAGTGGTTTACATGAAGACTATAAAGAGTGGCTTGAAGAACTTGCTCCACATGAGCCAATATCAAAATACAGACACAATAGAACAGGAGAAGATAATGGAGATGCACATCTTAAAAGGCAGATTATGGGCAGAGAAGTTGTAGTAGCTATAACCAATGGCAAACTTGATTCTGGTCCTTGGGAACAAATTTTTTATGGTGAATTTGATGGCAGAAGAAGAAAAAGGGTATTGATAAAAATTATTGGTGAGTAATTATCTTAAAAAGAGTAGAAAAGAAAACCTGAAGAGGGAAACAATGTTTATAGAAAATCACCTCATTTAAAAAACTAAATCTGTGAAATTTATTTTAATTATGAGATGGGAGGTTTTGGTATTGATTTTGTTAAACATGATATAAGATATGATAGTAGGGAGTTATTTGATTTTTTTATTGAACGACATGGTTTATATATTGGAATTAAGGTATTGAGTAGAAAAAATAGTAATAAAGAAGATGATAATGATAAAAGTATGGTGGACTAAAACTCCGAATAGACTTATAATGAAAAAAGAATTAAAATAAGTATCTATTTGGAGTAGATAGGTTATAGGTGTTAAATTTTAACATAGGGCGATGACCCTGGTAAGGAGATTAAAATGAAAGATAAAAATTTATTTTTAATTTTACTTGTGTTAATTGTTGGAAGTTGTGGGGAGGGTAAGGTTAAGGAAGAAGAGCTAAAAATTGTAGAAACAAAGGTTATAAGTGAAAGTGAACCGTATACGAAACCAGATAAGAGTATTGTAATAAAGAACACGGACATGGCTTTGAGGGAAGAAACTGTTAGAATATATAATTCATATAATATTACAAATAAAATAGAGGAGCTGTCTGATGGAAACAGAGCGACAGTGTGGATAAGTAGAAATAGTAGTCTTGATGATTATCTTGTTTTTCCAGTTTATGGTTTAGAAGCCCCTAATGTAAGACGTAAGGACATACTTCCTTATGCTATGGACATATTGAGTGGTTGGGCAAAAAATAAGAAGAGTTTTAAGGTATACAATAGGCCAAAAAGAATTAGATTGGAATTTTATGAGGTGCCATTTTACAGGCCAAATAGTCAGTATGAAGAAACTTATTTAATAGAAGAAAGATTTAGGTTAGTTTATGTACTTATAGTAGAGTTAACAGATGAACTTGCCTGGCATAGGCTCAACATAGGAATGAAACCGATAGAAGGTTATTATAAAAATCCGCCTCTTGGTGGTCGTTTAGTAATAGAAGACGTATATCCGGGTATAAGTAATTTTACAGCGATATCTGAGATAAGGTTTGTGTATAGAGAGACGAATGAGACGAATAAAAAGTAATTTTTAGTTATAGTCAAATAAAGCTATAATTTTGGTAAAAGCTATTCTTAAATCTCTCTCAACGTCATA
>JAOACQ010000026.1 GCA_026417755.1 Brevinematales bacterium
TTCATCTTCGAGTTCTACTGGGGTTACATATGTTACAATAACACTTCCGTTCAGTTATGATGGAGCTGGAGAATTTTACTGGAAGACGGATAAATTCTCTACAGTAGTTAACTGGAGTAGATTTGTTAACTCATGGAATGTAGATATACTTGAGATTAATGGAGTAAACTGTGCCAACAAGTGGGTAGCAGAGCATACCATACCAGCAGCTTCTGATGGCTTCTGGTATATAAGGTATAAGGGTTTATATGCTTGGAGCCATGTAGAGATTAAATAAATTTTTTGGAGGCTGCCCTTAAAGGTTTTGGGCAGTCTCTTTTTTAAAATAAAATTGATTTAAATATTTTTGTTTCTTAAAATATTTAATTGGGAGGAATTATGAGACTTAAGATATTTTGTTTGGTTGCTATTCTTTTTTTATTATTGTCTGGATGTGAAAAAAGTAAACGATTTGGAGAAAGGACATTAAAGGTCAATGGGAATTATGTATCAAAAGAACTTATTCAAAGGGAATGGGAAGTTTTTTTTAAAAAGAATAAATACAATCCAGCCGTTGTTCGTATGCCAGTAGAAGAAAAATATTACTATCTAGTTAAAAATGTGCTTGAAAAGGTTTTACTAGAAGATTATTTGAATAAAAATGCAAAAATATCAGAGATTGAAGTTTCAAATTATGTAGAAAAATATGTAAAACCTTCATATTATCTTAATTACGAAATAGAGCTTGATATGTTACCTGAAAATTATAAAGATGTAGTTGTAGAAAAAAGTATTTATGATAGAGTAAAAAATTATTTACTTATGAGTAAACTTATTCCTGAAATGGCGAAAAAAAATGGAGTTGAGATTTTTGATGAAGAGATAAATAATGAATTTGAAAACCAGAGGACAAATCAGATTTTGTTAATGAGTAGAATAATTGTGTTACCTTTTGCCCAGCGAAATTTGATATCAAAAATTACTGATAAAGAGAGTTTTATAGAATTTTGTAAAAATTATTCTATTGATTTTGATACAAAGTATCGAGGTGGTTTTATAGGTGATTTAAGAAGAATGGGATTTATAAAAAGGATAAATAAAAAAATTACGGATATTAAAGAAAATGATATTTACGAGATAAAAGAAGGAACAAATGTGATTTTTGTATATATTGAAAAAGTTATTCCGTTCTATATGGAAAAAGAAGATATTGCAAATATGTTGATAATGAAAAAATTTGCAGCCTCAGAAAAATATACCAATTGGATAAACAAACTTGAAGATGAAAGTAAAATAGAATTTTTTGATCCTTATTTTGAAGTATATTATGCTTATAATAAAGGAGATTTTCAAAGGGCTGCTTATTTATATGAAAAAATTTTTAAAAAAATGCAATTTTCTTTTGATTATTTTATGAAGATAGTTGATTGTTATTATAAAGGCAAAAACTGGAAAAAGTTGATTAAATTAATAAATAAGTATGAGAAAATTTATAAAGAAAATAAGATTCAATTTGAAATTTTAAAAGCCGAAAGTTACTTGAATCTTGGAAACAAAAAGAAAGCACTTTTTATTCTTAATGAATTGAAGAAAAAAGCTATAAATGATCCTGCAATTTTTTCAAGAATTGAAAAGATGGAATTAAATTTGACAAATTAAATCAATTGATATTTTTCTCATTTTGTTTTATAATCATAGCTTATTTATTTTTATAGGGGACTTAAATGATAGAGTTGGTAAAAAAGAGATATGAGCTTATTAAAGAAAGAGTAAATAAAGCAAGGAAATTATTAAATAGGCCTCTTTCTCTTGCTGAAAAAGTTATATTTTCCCACCTCTTTAATGGAGTAAATGATGAAATAAAGGCTTTTAAGAGAGGTGTTTCATATATAGAACTTATGCCTGATAGAGTGGCGATGCAGGATGCAACAGCTCAGATGGCTTTACTACAGTTTATGCTTGCCAATAGAGAAACAACTTTTGTACCAACTTCTGTTCATTGTGATCACCTTATTGAAGCAAAGGAAGGGGTTGATAAAGATTTGCCGGTGGCACTGAAAGAAAATAAAGAGGTTTATGATTTTCTTCTTGATGTGTCAAGAAAGTATGGAATTGAATTCTGGAAACCTGGTTATGGAATCATTCATCAGGTTATCCTTGAAAATTATGCTTTTCCTGGTGGACTTATTATAGGAACTGACTCACATACACCAAACTCTGGTGGTGTAACTATGATGGGAGTTGGAGTAGGGGGGGCTGATGCAGTTGATGTAATGGTTGGTATGGCATGGGAGGTGAAACTTCCAAAAATTATAGGCGTAAAGTTAACAGGTAAACTCTCTGACTGGGCATCACCAAAGGATGTTATACTTAAACTTCTTGGTATCCTTACCGTAAAAGGTGGTACTGGTTGTGTAATTGAATATTTTGGAGAAGGTTGCAGTTCTATTTCAGCCACTGGTAAAGCAACTATCTGTAATATGGGGGCAG
This sequence comes from Brevinematales bacterium, assembly GCA_026417755.1. Classification (GTDB taxonomy): domain Bacteria; phylum Spirochaetota; class Brevinematia; order Brevinematales; family JAOACQ01; genus JAOACQ01. Next base: position 2,470 of record JAOACQ010000026.1, read on the forward strand.
AACTTGGTGCGACGTCTTCGATTTTTCCTTATGATGATAAAATAGCTGATTATCTTATAAAAACGGGTAGATCAGAGATTGTAAAACTTTCTGAAGAAATAAGGGATGAACTTAGGGCTGATGACGGTTTGATAAGTAACCCTGAGAGTTATTATGATAAAGTTATAGAAATAAATCTTTCGGAATTAAAACCTCATATAAATGGGCCTTTTACACCTGATATTTCACATACGGTTGATAATATAGATCCGTTCTTAAAAGAAAATGGTTACCCTATCGAGATTTCGGCTGCTTTAATTGGTAGCTGTACTAATTCAAGCTATGAAGATCTTGACAAGGCTGCCAATATAGCTATAGATGCCCTGAATAAGGGGTTAAAACTGAAAGCAAAATTATATATCAGCCCTGGTTCTGAAAAGGTTAAGAAAACAATAGAAAAAAATGGTCAGCTTGATGTTTTTAAAAGGATTGGAGCAGTAATACTTGCAAATGCTTGTGGTCCTTGTATAGGAATGTGGAATAGACAGGATATAAAAAAAGGCACAAAGAATAGCATAATTCATTCTTTCAACAGAAACTTTGCTAAAAGAGCTGACGGAAATCCAGAAACGCATGCTTTTATAGCTAGTCCTGAAATGGTGATGGCACTGGCTTTTTCAGGAACATTTGCATTTAATCCCGAGAAAGATTTTCTTGTTAATGAAAATGGAGAAAAAGTGAAGCTAAATATTCCTTTTGGTAATGAGTTGCCAGCAGAGTTTTTTGATGTTAATGATGGTAGAATTATTGAAAAAAAGAATATAGAGATAAAAATAGATCCTTCAAGCGATAGACTTGCTTTTCTTACTCCGTTTGAAAGATGGAATGGGGAAGATTTTATTGAGCTTCCTATTCTTCTTAAAGTAAAAGGTAAGTGTACAACCGATCATATTTCTATGGCTGGGGAGTGGCTAAGGTATAGAGGGCACCTTGATAAAATTTCCGACAATTTGTTTCTTGGTGCGACAAATGCTTATAATGGAGAAACCGGTAAAGCGAAAAATATTTTTACAGGAGAATATGATATAGTTTCTAAAGTTGCCAGGGATTATAAAAAAAGAGGAGTGGGTTGGGTAGTTATTGGTGACGAGAACTATGGTGAAGGTTCAAGTAGAGAACATGCTGCAATGGAACCGAGATATCTTGGATGTAAAGCAATTATAGTTAAAAGTTTTGCAAGAATCCATGAAACTAATCTAAAAAAACAGGGTATTTTAGCCCTTACTTTTTCTAATCCTATTGATTACGATAAAATAAGAGAAGATGATCTGGTTACTATAAGCCTTAAAGATTTTAAGGAAGGTAAACCACTTAAAATGCTTATTAAACATAGAGATGGAACAACTGAAGAAATACAGATTGCCCATACCTACAATCAAAAACAGATAGAATGGTTTAAGGCTGGTAGTGCTCTAAATCTTATAGCAAACAAAAAATAGCTTATTTGCCTTTTTTCTTTGTTGTTTTCGGGTTATTAGTTTTAGGTGCCCATTTGCTTTCTGGAAAATTTTTCTTTATCTTTTCTATATATTTTTGGGATTCTTTTTTGTTCCCCATTTTTTCGTAAATCTTTGAAAGGTGATAATATATTTCATCAAATCCAGCAGAATCTTCATTTGTTGTAGTTACAAGAGTTTCAACCTTATTAAATATTTCAAATGACTTTTGAAAATTTCCCTCATTATAATAAATCCATCCCTTTGTATCTAAATAAGGAAGATAATCTGGCTTAATTATTAAAGCCTTATCTACCAAATTGTGCGCTTTGTCTAGATTTATTTTTTCGATTGAGTATACATAAGCAAGAAGATTATTTATTTCAGGATCGTTTTCTTTGAGTTTTAAAGCTCTTTCAAGATATTCGATAGATTTCTTGTTGTCATTTTTTTCGTAGTATGAAACACCAATGAAGAATAAACTTTTAGTATCGAGAGGCATAAATTCAAGGGCGTCTTCAAAATTTTTGATTGCCATATCATATTTTTTGTTGTCATAGTTTATAAGACCACTGTGAAAAAGAACAAGGTATTTTTCATTTGCTTTACGTGCTATACCATTTGCTTTTGATATATATTCCTGAGATTTTTCTTTTTCTTTTTTTAAATGATAAATATATGATAGTTTTATATATGAATCAACAAGATAATCAGTAGCTTCTTCGGAAGAAGTATAGAGTTCAAAATATTTTTTTGCTTCATCATAATTTTTTATTTCATAACAAAGTGTACCTATTACCCAGTATATTGTTGGTTTACCAGCATTATTTTTTTCTATTACTTTGTAAAATTTAATTGCAAGCTCAAGTTTTTCTGAGATTTCAGCCTTGTTTCCAAGTAAAAAGGCTTCTTTATTTTGCATTTCTGTGTTGGTAATCTTCTCATAATTTAAATAAAATAGGTAATGAATATAAAAATGTGGGGAAGGATTTTTCTTTGTTATTTCTTCGAGTGTTTTCAACGAATCTTTATATTTTCCTTCGCTATATTGTGATAAGGCTTTTAAATATATTGATTCACTTTGATATTTTTTTGCAAAACTTTTGTATTCTTCATCTCCTGAAACAAGCAACAGGCCACCATATAATTCATATAAACCTTCAGCCCATAAAACCTCTGGAATTTTATTAATGACTTTTATTGCTTTTTCAAATTCAAGAACCTCCGAATAAACAATAGCTAGATTGATTAATAGTCTATTATCGTAAGGATTAATATTGATAGCTTTTTCATAATAATAAATTGCATCAAAATAGTTATTATTTTCTACAGCTAACTGACCTAGATTAAAATATGATTTGTAGAGAATCAAATACTCAAGTTCGTTGTTAAAATTTTGAGAATTGATAACTTTTAAAAAATATGCTTCTGCATCATCATATTTTCTCTTCAAAAACTCAATAACTCCGAGGTAAAAGTTTGCTACAATATCGTCTTTATTGTTTTTGATAAGCATATTGAGGGGTTTTTTCATCTCTTCAATGTTTCCACTTTCCTCAAGAAGAAAAACATATTTTTTTGCTATCTCAGTATTATCCGGGTATAGACTGAAAGCCTCTCTGGCAAGATTAACAGTTTCTTTAAGAAAAGATTTGTAATTTTTTTCATCATTTTGAACTATATATTTTCTTGTTTTTGCTATATATGATTCAAGCATAGAGTTGTAAATGTATTCATTTATTACACCTTTCTTTTTTATTTCATTGAATAACTTGATGGCTTCATCAAATTGTCCCGCATTATGTCTTTCAAGTGCTTCTGCGTATATAGTTTCTATTTCAAAATCATTTTGTTCACCATATATAATCGTTGTTATGATTAAGAGTGAAAAAAGTATTTTTTTCATTGTTTTCCCCCTAAAAATAAGTTTATAAGAAAATTTCCGATCAAATTAAACAAAGGCACATAAATGTATCTTATTCCTCCAGTTACCATCAATACAAGAAAAGCAACTAAAAAAAAGTCTTTAAGTTTATAGACAACATATCTGATCTTTTCAGGCAAAAGCATTGAGAAAAAATTATACCCGTCAAGTGGTGGAAAAGGTAATAGATTGAATACGAATAACATAAGATTCATAGAAGCAACAACTAAAAAACCTTCAATCCTGAAAAGCACAAAAAACCAAAACATAAGTATCATAATTATAAAATTTATGACTACACCAGCTATTGAGACAACCAATATACCTATCCTCTGGTGTTTAAAATTAATTGGATTTATCGGGACAGGTTTTGCCCATCCAAATACTGGCATATTAAATATAAATAGTATCAAAGGAAGAATAACTGTACCTACGGGATCAATATGTTTTAGTGGGTTTAAGGACAATCTTCCTGCTAATTTTGCTGTATCATCACCATAGATTAAAGCTGCAAAACCATGAGCTACCTCATGAAGAATTATACTATAAGCTATCCCAATTATTATTATTAATCCATTTAAAATCAAAAAAATATCCATTAATTTTGCCTGTCTATAAAATTTAAGGAATTAATAAAAATTTGTCAACTTTTCATATTGAGATTCAAACTTATCATAGTTTGTAATTCGATTTTAAATTTTTTTCTGTTTCTTAGGTATTTCCTTTTAAAGAGTTAACTTCTTCTGTAATGATAAGACCCTTTGAGGGAAAGCAGAGGAGAAAAATCGGAATGGCAGAGTATAGGGAATTAATAATTAAGATTGAAAAAAACAAATAATTAAGATAAAATATAAGTAATGAAAAAAAGATTTTGTTTAAGAGGGCAGATTGGATATTAAAAAACTTACAGATGAGGAATTGGTATTAAATCTTCAGACTTTAAAAGAGAGCTCACGAGTTGTCTTTGAACAGTATATAGAAGAGTTGTTTGAAAGGTATAAGATTCAGATTTATAGTTTGTCAATGTATTATGGTTTACAAAGTGAAGATGCAATGGATGTTGTTCAGGAGACTTTTATAAAGTTTCTCAACTTTCATCGCTCTTTTAAAACTGATCTTACATTTAAACCCTGGTTTTTTAAAATAGTTTTAAATGTTGTGAGAAATAAATACAACGAATTAAAAAAACATAGTTATGTAGAAATAAGTAAACTTTCATCGGAAATGTTTTTTGATGAAAATTTTGAAAAACTTCAAAAAAGAGAAATATTAAGAGGTATTTTATATAGGTTGCCAGTGAAAGAGAGAGAAGTAATACTCCTTGAAATTTATGGGGGACTTAACCTGAAAGAAATATCAGAGACGCTAGGTATTTCTTTAAGGCAGGTTTATAACAGGCTTGATAAGGCATATGAGCTTTTGAAGGAATATATAGGAGATAATATAGATGATTTCTGATTTGGATAAGAAGAGACTAAGAGAGATATTGTCAAAATATTCCTATACTAAGGAAGAAGTAAATTTAGAAGAAATAATAAAAAATATTAACTCATTCAGAAAATATGATTATAAAAAGTCTTATTCTGGATTTTTAAAACTTGCTTTTTCATTCTCTGCTATATTGCTTATAGCTATAATATTGTTTTTAAATAAACCTGATACTATATCTATAAACAATGGAAAAACAATATTAAAGGCCGGCGAGTATGTAAAGACAGAAAGAGAAAAGTATGAAGTAGAGTTGAAAGATAAAAGTAAGTTTATTATTTTTGAGAATTCTACATTTAATATAATTTCTGCTAAAGATAATAGAACAATTATTGAATTGAAAGAAGGAAGAGGACATTTCAAAATAACAAAAAGAGAAAAATCTCATTTCTTTGTTAAAACACCTTCCCTGGAAATAACTGTAAAAGGGACAGAATTTTTTGTATGGGTAAATAACAAAACCGAAGAGGTTCATGTTATTGAGGGGGAAATTTTTATAACAAATATTGTTAACAAAGGGAGTTCAGAAATAGAAGCAAATGAGGCTATATTATTCGATAGAGATAAAAATATAATAAGAAAAGAAAATACAGATCTTACAAGAATTGAAAATATTATTATGCCAAAGTTGAGTGTAAAGAAAGAGATAAAATCAGAAAAACTCAAAAAGCCTAGATATTCTGAGACAAAAGAAAATCTTATATATCTTGATGATAAGACTGTTATTTTTAATAAAAAAGATTTATATATTTATCAAAGCGGGGATTATTCAAGTGCTAAAAGAAAGATTAGTTTAACTGATAATATTGCAAAGATTACTCCATATGGGACTATTATACTTATTAATGGAGAAAATGGGGGTCTTTATGCATACGACCTGGAGGGAGAATACTTGTGGGCGAATATGGAAGCTGGCATAGTTAGGTTTTTTTCCAAGCCAATTATAAAGAATGACCAGATTTATCTGGCTACAGTGGATAAAGGTATACAGATTTTTGGTCTTGATGGTAGACTTATTGATACAATTAAGAAGGGGGATAAGAAGGCAATTTATAATTCTCCTGTAATACTCGAAGATAAAAGCATAATATATCTCAATGAGAATGGAGATTTAACAAGATATGATACTATGACAAAGAAGAATATCTGGCAGATAAATATAGAAGATAGAGTTTTGTTTCCATTTTTTGAAAGGGGTGGGGTTTTATATCTTGTGTCAAAGAGTAGGAGTGAGGTATTGGCCATAAATGTAGAAAATGGAGAAAAAATATGGGCTAGTAAGATAAAAGAAAATCTTTATATAAATAATTTTTATATATTTGGAGATCATCTGATTCTTGGTAGTGATGATGGCATTACGGTTTTTAATATAAATAATGGTGAGGTAGAAAGAGTCTTTAATTATGATTTTTCTATTAAGCAGGCTATAACAGAAACAAATAGACTTTATCTACTTGACACAAACAACCGCCTTACCATCTGGACAATTCCAGATTTTATAAAAGTTTATGAGAAAAAGTTTACCAAAGAGGTTAAGAGAATTTCATACTATAATGGCAAAATCCTTGTTTATGGTAACAACTTCTATCATGAGGTTAGGGATTAGTTTTTAGAGATTATAAAAGTAGTTCCATAGATAAATTTAAATAGGGATTCGAGTTCTGGGATTATTTCCGGGAATTTTTCAGATATTTCTGAATAGTTTTGATTAATTTGGGCAAGGACATTTTGAGCTTTTTTGTGATTATCATCATAATCTTTTAGTTTTTCTAATGAATATGCATATCTCATAAGAGAAAGATAGTAGTTTTTTTGGGTCTTGCCATGATTTTCTGGTAGTATATATTTTTCTGAGGCTATTTTATAGTATTTGACAGATATGTTATAAACTTTGTGAGAAGCATAGATGTTGCCTAAGTTAAAGTAAAGATCTGCTTCGTTTGGTATATATTTTATAGCCTTTTCATAGTATGGGATAGCTTTTGTATAATTTTTAGCTTTGTAATACATATCACCAATGGCTTTTGATCTTAAACCAAGTCCCACATCTTTATTGTAATTAAGAATCGTATATCCATTCACTGTAATTTTATCAATATTTTGTGAAAAGAGATTTATGTTAATCAATAAACTAAAGGTTACCAGCAAGTTTTTCAGATATTTTCCATACATCTCCAGCTCCCAGTGTTACAACTACATTTTTCTTATTTAATAACAAAGGTTTAAGAGTATCAGGAATATTGTCAAGGCTTTCTGTATAAAAGACATTTTCCTGCCCTTTTATTTTAACGATTTCATCATACACTATTTTTGTTGTGATGTTATGCTCATTTTTTTCTCTTGCTGCATATATTTCTGTTAAGACAATTTTGTCTGCAATGGCAAGGGAACGGGCAAATTCTTTATATAAAAATTCTGTTCTTGAATATAAGTGTGGTTGAAATATTGCTATGAGCATTGCATTTTTCTTTATAGAAAGATTTTTGGCTGCACTTAGTGTGGCAAGTATTTCCGATGGGTGATGAGCATAGTCATCTATGATAGTGAGTTCTTCTGTCTTTGACTTAATCTGAAATCTTCTATCAGCATTTTTAAAATTTGCTAAGGTTCTATATACGTCTTCATATTCTATACCGTTTGCATTTGCGGTTGCTATGGCAAGTAAGGCATTATAAACATTGTGTATCCCGGGCACATTAAGAAAAAATCTACCTACAATTTTACCTTTTCTTATTACTGTAAAATTTGAACTGAATTCATTTAATTCTATATCTTTTGCTACGAAATCAGCTTTTTTGTTTTTTATTCCTACAGCAATCTTTCTTTTGTTATTTATCTTTTTTACTACCGAATTCAGAGGCTTATCATCTGAATTGTAAATTATCATTCCATGGGGTGGAATATTTTCATTTAAATATTGATAAAAGGCTTTTTTAATATTGGCAAAATTCTTGTAGTAGTCGAGATGATCATCATCAATATTGGTAACTACAGCTATTTCAGGGAATAGTTTGAGAAAGGATCCAAAAGCCTCACATGCTTCATATATAAAGTATTTTCCACTTCCTTCATACCCCGAACCGTTTATTTCATTGAGATGGCCTCCAACAGCCAGGGTTGGGTCTTTTGAAGCGTTGAGGAAAATTTTTGCTATCATTGAGGTTGTTGTTGTTTTTCCGTGTGTTCCTGATATGCCAATAGCAAATTTGTTAGAAGAAAGCATGTTAAGCATTTTTGCTCTCTCTATCGCAGGAATATTAAGCTCTTTAGCCTTTATATATTCTGGATTATCATCACTTATAGCATTTGTATATACTACAAGATCTATATCTTTTGAAATATTGTCTTTGCTGTGTCCTATAAAGGTTTTGATGCCCATTTCGTTTAATATCTCGACGGTTTTTGATTTTGACTTATCAGAACCAATAACTTCATATCCTCTTTTAGTTAGGATTACAGCTAAAGCAGACATTCCTATGCCGCCAATACCTATGAGAAATATTTTTTTCTTACCGTTTAAATCGATCATATCCATTCCTTTTGTTATTTTTTAACTTTTAATTATATCATATTTTTAAATTTTATTCACTTTAATGTTAGATTATTTTTTTATTTTTTACAAATAAAATTATCTCTTCAAACTATTAGCTGTAGCGAGCATCGAATCACTTGTCTGTATGGATCTTGAATTAAATTCATAAGCTCGTTGTGCTACAATCATATCAACCATTTCCTGGACAGCATTGACATTTGACATCTCAAGAAAACCCTGATGAAGTTTACCATAGCCGGCGAGTGATGGAGTACCCTCCCTTGCTGGGCCTGAAGCAGGGCTTTCTTTATAAAAATTTTCTCCTATGCTTGTTAAGCCAGCAGGGTTTATAAATCTATAGAGTAAAATTCTTCCTACTTCGATATCTTCATCACTTCCATCAAGTTTTACAGTTACAAGCCCATCTTTTGAGATAGTAAGGGAACCAATATCAAAGTTTTCAGGTAAAACTATTGGTGGTTTTAGCCTATATCCCTGAGATGTTACTATTTCCATATTACTGTCTATTTTAAAAGAACCATCTCTTGTATAAGCATCTGTTCCATCAGGGAGAGTGATACCTATAAATCCTTCTCCTTCTATAGCTATATCAAGTTTGTTTCCTGTATTTTGTAAACTTCCCTGATTGAAAAATTTCTGTGTCGCCGCTGGGCGGACCCCGAGACCAACCTGAATGCCAGTGGGATATTGGCTAATTTCAGATGAAGGTGTACCGGCGAGTCTCAAAGTTTGATAGAGTAAATCCTCAAACTCAGCTCTTGTTTTCTTAAAACCTGTGGTGTTAACGTTTGCAAGGTTGTTTGCGATTGTGTCAATGTGAAATTGTTCTCCTATCATACCGGATGCTGCAGTCCATAGAGATCTCATCATAATAAACCTCCCTCATATATTAATCGGATAAAAAAAATTTTTTTAAAATTAATCTTTAATTATTTGCAAAAATTAATTAAATAGTTATAATAATTATGACAAATTAAAGGTTTGAGGCTGAATTATTCAGCTTTTGAAAGTGGGGTATTTGGAAAGCAATAGGATATTTAAAAAATTCTTCAAAGGAATATTATGAAGGAATTGAATGTCGTTTTTTTAATATGGATTGCGGCTATTCTTTTTGCCATTGGTATAATCATTCTTATAATACTTAAATTTATTAAAAAAGATACAGCACTTGTTACTATAGAAAAAAGCCTGAAAGAAGAAAATTATAAAAAGGCTTTATCTATTGGGCTTAAGATTCTCAAAGATGACCCAAAAGATTTTCTTGTAAAGTATTATATCGCACAGGCTTATGAGGGACTCAAAGATTATAGACAGGCAGCAGCTTATTATGAGAAGGCTTCCATTGCAGCAAGTTTATCAGCTCAGGAGGAAATAAAGAGTCAAATATTTTTAAGGGTTGCAGAGTCATACAGAAAGATAAAAAAATATAATGAAGCCCTTGGTTACTATGTTTTGGTTCTTGATAAACAACCTAAAAATCTCAAGGCACTTGCTGGAGTAAGTGAATTATATTTTGAACAGGAAAACTATAGAAAGGCAAGAGAATACTTAGAAGAATATGTAAAATTAAAACCAGACAATCTAAGAATAAGATTTATGCTTGGCAAATCCTGTTATAAAACAAATAATTATTCAGATGCAATGAATCATCTTGAATTTATTTTGCAAAACATGAAGATAAATGATGAAGTTTTGATTACAAACACTTCTATGTTGCTTGCAGATGTATATATTGCTACTAAAAATTATGCAAAAGCTATAAATGTTTTAAAATCTTTGCTTGAAAAAAATATCGAAAGTGAGATTGTTATAGTTAAAATTGCAGATGCATACCTCAAAAATAATCAGATCAAGGAGGCAATAACATTTTCCACTCAAAATTTGAATAGGGTTTCAAAAGACAAACAATGTGAACTTTATTACATAATTGGGAATGCTTTTATGAAAGATGATGAGATATTCAAGGCAGCAAAAAACTGGCAACAGGCTTATAAAATAAACCCATCTTATCGCGATCTGAAAAGTATTATAAGCAGATATAACTACCTTATAGAATATCCGGAACTTGAACCACTATTTTCAAAGAATGAAGGTGTGTTTGAGGAGTTTGCAATTAAACTTTTAGGTTCTCCATATATAAAACAAATTATTAAGAAGGATAATTTTTGGGCATTTGAGTCGGGAGATATGAGTTATGTGGTTTTTAGAAAACCATATCCTGCAACTATTGCAGAATTAAACGAAATGGAAAGGATTATAAAACAGAATTTTAAAGCAAATACAAAATACATTTTATATTCACTTTATGGAATTACAAACGAAAATAATACATCAAATGTTTATAACGCTGATAAAATGGATTTAGTATCCGATCTTGATTTTATTAAAAAGGTAAAAGGTGAATAAAATTAAATGTTAGTTAAAATTTTTTTAAAAAAATTAATAAAAAAAACGAATAAAAAATAGATATTTAATGAGTTCTGATATATAATATAAACAAAATTTTATAAAAAGGAGTTGTCTATGACAAAAACAGATTTTATTGATCTTCTTGCTGCAAAGACTGGCGAAACAAAAAAAAGAGCCGGTGAACTTGTTGATACTTTTCTTTCTATTATTGAATCTTCTTTAGCAAAGGGTGAAACTGTTCAGTTTGTTGGTTGGGGCACATTTGAAGTTCAGAAAAAAGCAGAGAAAATGGGTAGAAACCCAAAGACTGGAGCTCCAATTAAAATTCCAGCAAAGAAGGTTGTAAAGTTTAAAGTTGGAAAGAAACTTGCAGAAAAGGTTAAGAAATAGCCTTAGAAAACTTTGTTTAATTAAATAATTAAATGGGATGTCGAGGCGATGGATTTTTTATTCTTAGCCTCGATATCCTTTTTTTTAGTTCTTTTTTAAATTTAAAACTATTCCGATTAAAGTGTTAGTAATATTTTTAATAAGAAGAGGCAAAGTTGACTTTTCAATATCGGGAAATATTGAAAGAAGTTTTAAATTTTCAAGTATCGTAAAAGTAAGACCGATTATGAGAGATATTTGAAGTACCCCAAGAATTCCACCTAAGAGAGAGTCTATCCAGCCTAAGTCGAGATTTTCAAGTGTTTCAGAAATATATGACCCAAGGTTTGCAAAAATGAGGTAACTTAATGTAAAGAGAATTATAAAAGCAAAACTTTGATATATTAAGACTGGTTTGATTTTGAGTAAAGTGAATATTAATGGAGGAATTTTTAGACCGGCAATTATTCCTACCGCTATTCCAATAAAGCTGAAAATCATATAGAAAAATCCTTTGAAAAATCCCCAGATGAATCCCATTATAAGTAGAAATAAGATAATCAGATCAAGAAATTGCATATTATCTCCAAAAATCTTATCGGCATAAATCAAAAAACCTTGCATTTTTTTTCTGAATGCATTAAAATTTTAAAAAAAGTATTTTTAGAAGGTAGTTTATATGAAAAGAGTTAGTTTATTTTTGTTTATTTTATTTGTTATTAGCGGGCTTTCGTGTAATAAGAAGGGGAATAATGTTTCTACAAGTTCTAGTAGCTCTTCTGGATTTGAACAGCTTATAACCATCAAAAAAGGAGAGAAGCTTGTTCTTGATAGTCCTAAAAAATTTGTTGAACTCTGGATCTTATATAACCTTGAACAGAAAAAATGGTTTCAGGAAATAGCAAATAATACCAATATTTCTACAAATGAAGAAGGTGAGGCTAAGATGGCTGAATTTCTTGAAGAAAAGAAGAAAGAATTTTATCAAAGTTTTGGGATAACTGAGAAAGACTTTGTAAACTATAGTATGAACAATATTAAAAAGATACAGGCTTTTCTTGAAGAAAATCCTGAGTACAAGAAAGCCTACGAAAAGTCAATGGAGTAGTCTATAGCAAGTTTATAAGCCCCATATACTGGAGGTGTCTCAGGTATAATTAATTCAGAGCCTGCTGGTAAAGATTTTTTTATTATAGATAAAAAGAAAGAATTTTTATTTTTGAATATGCTTCCTGAAAGTACAACTGGTATTTTTCCCTCAATTTTCAACTTTTTGATTAAACCATTAAGATAATCAGCGATAGTTTTTCCGAGTTCTTCTATGATCTCAAGGCAGACGATGTCATTTTCATTGCTTAGAGAGAATACAAGAGGTGGTATTTTATCAAGTATTTCTTTGTTAATTTCTTTCATCCAGATTTTTTCTAAAACTAAAGCCATATTTTTTACACCAAATATCTCTGGAATTTTTTCTTCAAGTCTGGTTTTTTTATAACTACCTTCTTCGGAACGAAAAGCATAGTGAAGAGCTTTTTCTGCTATTTCTAAACCTCCTCCACGATTGCCTGTTATGTAGTCTAAGTTTCTATAGATATATTCATTGCCTTCTTTTGTTCTACCCGCATACCCACCACCAGTTCCGCAAACTGCTACAACACCATAGTATTCATAAACTCCATTTTTGAGTGCAACCCAGCAATCGTTAAGAATTTTAAATTTTCCTCTGAAGGTTTTGTGAAGAATGTTGGTGAGTAATTCAACATCTTCCTTTCTATCCGCTCCGGATAAACCAAGAACGCTGAATCTTATATCTTTACTGGAGAGAGAGGCCTTTTTTAGTGCCTTATTGAATGCTTCCTCTATAGATTTTTTAGAATTCTTGATACCACTGATGTGATAGTTTGAACCAAAACTTATATATTCCGAAATTATTTTTTGTTCATCACCAATTATGCAGTGAGTTTTTGTTCCACCACCATCTATTCCACAATAGTAAGCCATAGTTACCTCATTTCTGGAATAAAATCTTTATTTGCATAAAGAATATCATCAAGTATATTCTTTGCAATTTCTACATCTCCAATAAGAGGGTGTGTTGTTAATGCTTTGAGTGCCTTGTTATAATTTTTTTCGATTGCAGCTTCTATAGTAAGGATTTCGTAATATTTTACCTGTTGGATTAAGCCTTTAAGAGTTATAGGTAGTTCTCCATAAGATAGAGGAGTTATTCCATTTCTTCCAACTATGGCATTTGTTTCTACTACAGAATTATCTGGCAAATCTTTTATGGCACCATTGTTTTTTATATTAATTACATGAATATCTCTTTTATCGTTATAAATACTATCTATGAGTGAAATTGCTACAAGTGAATACCTACTTCCTCCACGTTGTGAGAGTTCCTGTGGTTTTTCGTTCAGATTTTCATTACTGTATTTTTCAAATAGTTTTTTTTCTATCTTCATTACTTCTCTTGCTCTTGGAATTTTATTTGATTCTTCTTCTAACATTTTGTTTCTAAAGAAATAATAGCTTAAATATGGTGAAGGAATGATATTATAGAGCCCCGATATACTTATTTCTTTTTTTATTTTTTTTATGTTTTTTACTATTTCTCTTTCTTCAGCTTCTATTATTTCGCCGGTAATATCCTTACCTTTTAGTAAGACTTGAGAGATAAAACTCAAATGGTTAAGCCCGGCAAATTTGCAGAATAATTCTTCTGGTTTACATCTTGCAATTTCTGATATTTCATAAATCATGTTTATTGGAACATTGCATAATCCAATTGTATTAATATCTGTATAATTGAGAAGAGTTTCTGTGATTATACCTGCTGGATTTGTAAAGTTAATTAAAGTTGCTTTTTTGGCAGTTTTTTCTATGATCTTTGCTATTTTTAAAACTACAGGAATAGTTCTCAAAGCATTTGCAAATCCTCCAGCTCCTGTAGTCTCTTGTCCTATTGTCTTGTATTTTATAGGGATGGTTTCATCTTTTTCTCTTGAAACTAAACCACCAACTCTTATCTGATTGATAACAAAATCTGCACCATCAATAGCTTCTTGATGGTTTAAAGTTGAAAAAACTTTTATAGGTAAAAAAAATTTGTTTATCATCCTTTTTGTAAGATTTGCTATAATTTTTAATTTTTCTTCACCTTCTTTAATGTCTACAAGCCATATTTCATTAACCTTTAATCTTTCATATCTTTCTATTATGCCTTCAATAAGCTCTGGTGTGTAACTTGAACCACCACCAATAATTGCTATTTTCAAATTTTTCTCCTTTTATTCGAGGAGTATTTTATCACTATCCAATTCAGTATGTCTTATTTTATGGAAATTGTCAATCAATTTTTCTACAGTAAGATTTTTTTTCTTTTCGTCTGATATGTCGAAAATAATCTCTCCCCTATCCATCATTATAAGTCTGTTACCATAATGTATGGCGTGAGACATATTGTGAGTTATCATAAGGGTTGTAAGTTTGTATTCGTGCACAAATTTTTCGGTTAGATTTAAAACTACACCAGCATTTTTTGGGTCTAAAGCGGCGGTATGCTCATCAAGTAATAATAGGGATGGTTTAGATAGAACGGCCATAAGAAGTGATAAAGCCTGACGTTGTCCCCCAGAAAGTAAAGATACTAGGTCACTCATTCTATTTTCAAGACCTAGGTTTAATAATCTCAACTTTTCTTTCAATTCTTTTCTTAATTTTGTGTTGAGACTTATTTTTATGCCTCTTAATCCTTTCTTGTATGCCAGAGTGAGATTTTCTTCTATAGTCATATTTGCGGCAGTTCCAATTGTTGGATTTTGAAAAATTCTACCTATGTAGATCGCTCTTTTGTATTCTGGTTCTTTTGTTATTCTTTTTTGATTTAAATATATTTCTCCAGAAGTTGGAAATATATTTCCAGAAATTATATTAAAAAGAGTAGTTTTACCTGCTCCATTTGAAACAATTATTGAAATAAAATCACCTTCATTTATGTTTAAGTTTATATTACTGAGAGCCACTGTTTCATCAGGCGTATTTTGGTTGAATATTTTTTTTATATTTTCAAGTTTTATCATATTTCATCTCTCTTTTTAATTTTTGATATTATTATTGAGAAAATAATTAGAAGCCCTGTTAACAGTTTTAAGTCATTAGGTGTTATATTAATATAATATCCATAAAATCTTCCAAAATACATAATAGCCCTATAGATAAGAGAGCCAATTATCGCAGATAAAGTCATAAGAAAAATATTTTTTCTCGAAAAAATAAAAAATTCTCCAATCATAACAGAAGCAAGCCCCGCGATTATTATACCCTGTCCCATACCAACATCGGAAAATCCCTGATACTGAGCCCATATACTTCCTGACAACGCCACGAGACCGTTTGACAATGCTATACCCACTATTTTGAGTACTTCAGGGTTTATGCCAAGTTGTATTATGAATTTTTCGTTATTACCCATTGCTCTTAAAGATAAACCAAGATCTGTAATAAAAAATAGATCAATTAATAATTTGATTAAAATTATTAAAATAATTAAAAAAATAATGATAAAAATTTCTCTGTTATTATTTGCAAAAAAGTTACTAACTGAAAAGATAGATTCAGTTTTAAGTAAAGATACATTTGCACGATTGCCCAAGATTCTTATGTTTACAGAGTATAACATAGTCATTGTGAGGATACCTGCAAGTAAACCTGGCACTTTTAGTTTATTATGAATAGTAGCTGTAATAATTCCAGCTATAGCACCAAAAAGAAATGCAAAAATTAAGGATAAAAATGGATTAAATCCACTTATAAGTAGATAAGCAGTTATTGAAGCTCCAAGAGGAAAAGAACCATCAACTGTCAAATCAGGAAAATCAAGGAATCTGAACGTTATATAAACACCAAGCACCATTAAACTATAGATGAGACCTTCAAACAAAATACCTTCAAGCATTTTACGTCCATAAAAAAAAGCGGGCGATGGGAGTTGAACCCACGACATCCAGCTTGGGAAGCTGACGTTCTACCGCTGAACTACGCCCGCATTGTTTATTTAATTTTAAAATATTAGTGATAAAAAATCAAGATTTATTTTAATAAAAAAATGAAAAAAATTTTTGTAAAACTATTGCAATTTTTTTGTAGATAAGTAATAATATAATAGTAGTAGTTTTTTTTCTACTAAATTAATTTTTTATTGCTGGTATGCAGAATCTGGAGGGGAAATGAAAAAATGGGGAATTGTCTGTTTGTTTTTACTTGGTTTATTTGCTGTAGAGCCAGTATTTTCTCAGCAAACTAGACTTCCTATTCCAACTATTGGTGTAAATGTTGAAGAGGCAAGAACACCAAGACAAGTTGCTTTATCTTTACAAATTTTATTTCTTATAACTATTATTTCACTTGCCCCAACACTTTTAATAGTCTTAACCTCCTACATAAGACTTTATATAGTTCTTTCGTTTGTGAGCAGAGGACTTGCAACACAGACAATTCCCCCAAACCAGGTTATAGTAAGTTTGGCATTGTTTATTACTCTATTTGTAATGTTTCCTACATTTTCAAAATCTTATGAGGAAGGTGTAAGGCCATATCTTGATGGTAAAATATCTCTTGAAGAAGGATATAAAAGGGCTATAAAACCAGTAAGAGAATTTATGTTTAAACAAACTTCTGAAAGATATATTTATAGATTTGTAAAGATGTCAAAAATGGAAAGGCCAAGAACGCCGGATGATGTACCGACTTATGTTCTCATACCTGCTTTCATACTTAATGAGCTTACTATATCTTTTTATATGGGGATGCTTATTTTGATTCCTTTTACTATAATAGATATAGTTGTTGCAAGCGTTTTGATGTCGATGGGAATGATGATGTTGCCACCTATTATGATTTCTTTTCCACTTAAACTACTTTTGTTCTTGCTGGTGGATGGGTGGGATTTACTTATTGAGAAGTTAATTTTAAGTTTCAGGATGTAAAGTATGAGTCAGGGACTTTTGCTTACTATAATGAATATGACTTTTTACGAAATACTTGTTATAAGTCTTCCTCTTCTTGGGACTGCTATGGTGGTTGGGCTCATAGTTAGTATTTTTCAGGCAACAACCTCTATTCAAGAACAAACTCTTACGTTTGTTCCAAAGATGATTATAATTCTTGTTTTATTGATAATTATTGGGCCTTTTTTGGTAAATAGTTTGATAGATTTTACTAAGAATCTGTTTCAGTTGATAGCTGAAGCAAGGATGTGATATGAATGTTTATGATATATTTAATAATTATTTTCAGATATTTCTTATAATTCTTGTAAGGTGTATTGGTATTTTTGTCTCTGCTCCATTTTTTTCAGGAGCTATTATGCCTTTCAGATTTAAACTGGGGTTTGCTTTTTTTCTTGGCCTTATTGCTACTCCAATTGTTTTAACTATGGGTGTAAAATTGCCTGAAGATCTTGCTGTTTTTGGGGTTGCTATCGTTTCAAATTTTGTTTTTGGTGTTGCTGTTGGTTTTTTTGCTTTTTTTATTGTTTCTGTCTTTCAGCAGTCGGCACAGATTTTTTCACTCCAGATGGGACTCGGTATGAATGAAGTTGTTGATCCTGTTTCTGATGTTCAGGTGCCGGCTATTGGTAATATTCTTGGTATTCTTATACTTTTAATTTTTTTAAGACTGGATGGGCATTTTTATTTTGTTAATCTTATTGTTGAAAGTTTTAGGAAGGTTGATTTGATAGATAGAAATATTTCTTCAATAATTTTAAAAGGGCTTACTTCAGCTTTAATTGTTATGTTTGAAGTAAGTATAAAGATAGCTTTACCAATTATTGCGGTTACAATTCTACTTGATATTGCCATGGGGCTTATTTCGAGAGTTGCCCCACAGTTTAATGTAATGATAATGGGCTTTAATCTCAAAATGCTAGCTGGTTTTGTGGTGGTTTGGTTTCTTATGCCGATTTTACTTGATGTGGGTGAAAGCATTGTAATGGAACTATACAATACTTCACTTGATTGGGTAAATGCAATGGGAATAAAAGTAAACTGAGGTGATAATGATAGATATACTTTCCATCGAACTTGAAAAAAAGATTTACTACTTTGATCTACAATTATTTGCAGCAGAAGATGAGGGTCGAACCGAAGAGCCAACAGAGTATAAGAAAAGAAAGGCAAGAGAAGAAGGTAATGTTCCTAAATCTCAGGAATTAACTGCGATAATAGTTTTTCTTGCAAATTTTTGGGCTCTTGCATTAATTGGGGAGTTTGTGTTCAGAAGTCTTTGGAATATAATGAGATATTATATTGAGAATATAAATTCTCTTGTTATTACCAGAGATAATATTGTTCCTATTTTTATCGATATGCTATGGATTTCGGCAAGTAGTACTGTTCCCTTTCTGATAATAGGAGTTGTTTTTGCAATATTTGGAAATGTTGTTCAGGGTGGATTTGTATTTTCTACTAAAAGAATATCTTTTAATTTTGGTAAAATTTTTGGAAATATTCCCTCAAATTTTGCAAAAATGTTCTGGTCAAGAGAGGCAGTTTTTAATCTTGCAAAATCGCTTGTAAAAGTTTTGGTCGTATTTTTTATTGCATTTGTTGTAATCAATGCCGAGATTGGTAAAATGATGGCTTTTTCAAGGATGAGTGCAGCAACAGGTTTTCTACTATTCTGGAGAATAATATTTAATTTTGTAAGTTTTTCAGGTATTGCTCTTCTACTTATAGCAATAATGGATTATGCTTTTCAAAGATGGGTATATATTGAGTCTTTAAAAATGACAAAACAGGAAATTAAAGAAGAGTTTAAAGAAATGGAAGGTAACCCTGAGATAAAGGCAAAAATCAGAGAAATGGAGAGGAGACTTCTTTCAAGAAAAATGTATCAAGAAGTCCCAAAGGCAGATGTTGTTATAACAAACCCTACACATATTGCAGTAGCATTAAAATATGAGCCGGCTTATATGAATGCTCCTGTCGTTGTAGCTAAAGGTGAAGGACCAGTTGCCCAGAAAATAAAAGAGATAGCGAAAGAGAATAAGGTATATATAATAGAAAACAAGCCTCTGGCAAGAGAACTATATAAAAAGGTTGATATAGGACAGGAAATACCTCAAGAATTCTTTGTTGCTGTAGCCAAAATTCTTTCTATTGTTTATGAAATGAAAGGTAGTGTTGCCGCTTAGGGAGGTTAAATGGCAAATAGATTTTCTTCATTAATAAGTCTTGATAGAGTTAAAAACAATCTTGACTTGTTTGTTGCAGTGGCACTCATAGTTGTGATACTTATGCTTGTTATTCCTTTCCCTACTTTTGTACTGGATTTGCTTTTGGTGTTTAACCTTCTTATAAATCTTATGATAATCTTAAGTACAATTTATGTTAAAAAACCAGCTGAATTTTCTGCTTTTCCTGGAATTATACTTTTAACAACTATATTTGGGCTTGGTCTTAATGTTACTTCCACGAGACTTATACTTACTCAAGGAGCGGCTTTTGATAGTAAAGTTATAACTACTTTTGGTAATTTTGTTGTTGGCGGGAATTATCTTGTTGGTATAACTATATTTATAGTAATTATTGCAATACAATTTTTTGTGATCACAAAGGGTGCTTCAAGAGTTTCAGAAGTTGCAGCAAGATTTACACTTGATGCTTTACCAGGTAAGCAACTTTCCATTAATGAAGACTTGAATGCCGGGCTTATTACTGAAGAAGAGGCAAGAAGAAAAAGGGATGAAGTAAGGCTTGAGGCTGATTTTTATGGTGCGATGGATGGTGCTTCAAAGTTTGTTTCAGGGAATGTTAAGGTGGCCTTGTTTATAACAGTTGTGGACATCGTTGTTGGGCTTATAACTGGTGTTGTAATGAGGGGTGAAGGAATAAGTGAGGCATTACGCACATATACTCTTTTTACTGTTGGAGATGGACTTGTTTCTCAGATACCGCAACTTCTTATATCTACGGCTTCAGGTATAATAGTTACAAGAACAGCAGCAAGAGAAAAATTTGGGCATGATGTTGTTAGTCAAATTGCTTATGCTCCTAAAGTTTTATATATTTCCGGTATCGTGGTGTTTTTGATGGGATTTATTCCTGGTTTTCCGATTCTTATAAACTTTATGGTTGGAGGGCTTTTTATCTGGATTGGTTATATGATGAGTTCAAGAGAAAAGGCAGAAGAAGAGAGGCAGAAAGAAATTAAGACAAAAACTCCTACAGAACAAGTTACTACAGTAGAAGATATAGTGAGAATTGACCCCATCAATATAGAGATAGGTTATAATCTTATTCCTCTTGTTGATAAGGAACAAGGGGGAGATTTGCTTGAAAGAATTAAATTGATAAGAAAAAGGATAGGGCTTGATCTTGGTATTCTTGTTCCTCCTATAAGAATTGTTGATAATGTTGCTATAGATGCCTCTGAATATATCATTAAGATAAGGGGAGCAGAAGTAGCAAGGGGCAAGGTTTACTATAATAGATTTCTTGCTATGAATCCTAAACTTGATCTCAAAGAGATTGAAGGACTTGAAACTAAAGAACCTGTATTTGGGATTGATGCAAAATGGATCAGCGAAGAAGAAAGGGTTAAGGCTGAATCTCTTGGGTTTGATATTTTTGACCCCCCGTCTGTTGTTGCAACACATCTTACCGAAGTTATTAAGAAATTTTCAGCAGAGCTTCTTACCAGACAGGACGTTAAGGCTATGCTTGATGCCATACAAAAAGAATACCCTGTGGTGGTAGAAGAAGTTCTTAAACATTCAAATATTGGTGAGATTCAAAAAATATTGCAGAATTTATTAAGAGAGGGTGTGAAAATAAGAAATATGCTTGTTATCCTTGAGACTATAGCAGATTATGCCAGCAGTGTTAAGAATATAGATTTGCTTACAGAGTATGTGAGACAAGCTCTTGGTAAGGATATTGCCTCTACCCATGCGAATCAGGGCAATAAACTTTATGCGATTTTGATAGATCCAGAACTAGAAGAATTGCTTAGTGATTCTCTTCAGGAGACTCCACAAGGGCTAATTTCTACACTTGACCCTGAAAATGTTAATAAATTTGTGGTTCAATCTTCAAATGTTATAGAAAATCAGCTTAAAGCTGGGATTCAACCGGTTATTGTTTCTTCACAGAAGGTTAGAAGGCTTATAAGGGAGCTTCTGGGAAGAAGTTATCCTTCTATAGGTGTGTTATCGTATTCAGAGATACCACCTAATTTTTCTATTGAGCAGGTTGGAATTATAAGTATATAAAATATTATTTTTGTTGCAAGAAATATAATTAAATGTTAAAATTAACTGTAATTAATATAAAGGAGGGGAAAATGCGTTATGCTGTTTATGAAGGTAGAACAAAACAAGAAGCCATAGACAAGATGTTTATGGCGGCAAGACTTGAAAACCGTGTTAATGAAACTATGCTTATAAGGACCTATCCAGAAGAAAGGAAAAAATTCTGGGGGCTTAAAAAAGAAACTGTGTGGATAGCAACTGCCTGTATAGATGAAGAAAAAATGCTAGAACGGGAAAAACGAACTACTTATACAAAAAAAACAACTGTTCAGCCAAGTCTTTTTGAGAATGTTCAGACTGAAGATATTGTTTACACACCACAGAAAAGAGAAGTGAGAAGGCCAGCCCCTTCTTCAAATGAAGCTGATATGTCTATTTTAGTCGAAAAAAACAAAAAACTTGAACAGGAAGTAGAGTTTTTGAAGACTTCTATATTTGAAATGAAGACTTTTATAGAAACAGGTTTTGAAGAACTAAAAGAGGGACTTGTCAAAAATACGAGAAATTCTTCGCTTGAGAATAAAAAGAAGATAATGCAGGATATGGAGATTACCCAAAAGAATATTGAGTGGGCAGAAGAATATCTGAGAGAAAGAGAGTTTCATAATGAGGTGATAAAGGATATAGTAGAATTTTTAAAAATTCAAAAAAGCAGTGTTTTACTTGATAGAGATAATATTTTATCGGCAATCAAAAGTTTTTTAAAAGCCAATATACCTGAGGAAGAGATTCTGTTTGAAAATTATAAAAATCTTAAAGATATTATATTTATAGGACCTACGGGTGTAGGTAAGACAATCAGTCTTATAAAACTTGCTGCTCACCTTGCTGCTATAAGACAAAAGACTTTGAGATTTATATCTATAGACAGATATAAGGTTGGAGCAGATTCACAGTTAAAAACTTATGCTGATATTATGAATGCACCGTTTTATCAGATTCATAAAAAAGAAGATTTTTTTGATCTTTTAGCTAGAGAAGAAACAAACTTTACATTTATTGATACAGCGGGAAAAAGTCCTAAGGATACAATTGTTCTTAAAGAGCTTTCTCAGTGGATTGAACAATCAGGA
Organism: Brevinematales bacterium; assembly: GCA_026417755.1. Classification (GTDB taxonomy): domain Bacteria; phylum Spirochaetota; class Brevinematia; order Brevinematales; family JAOACQ01; genus JAOACQ01. The sequence goes on from JAOACQ010000026.1 coordinate 25,076, forward strand.
AGGATTATAGATACTTATCTGGTAGTAAGTGCAACTACTAAGCCAAAAGATCTTGATATGATTGCCACTGGGTATTCAATTGTAAATTTTTCGCATATTATTGCTACAAAACTAGATGAAACTCAATATCTTGGGGCGATAATTTCTTTGCTTTATAGAATAAAAAAACCAATAGCTTTTGTTACAAATGGGCAGGAAGTTCCACAGGATTTTGAAATTGCTAATGTAGATAAAATAATTTCCGATTCATTAAAGTAGAATTTAATTTGTGGGAAGGAAATTATGTCAACACTTTTAGGACCTGATCAGGCAGAAGGCTTGAGAAAATTAATGAGAGAATTGCCAAAGTCAAATACAAAAATCATCGCTGTAACCTCTGGGAAAGGTGGTGTTGGTAAGTCAAGTTTTTCTCTTAATTTGGGCATCAGTCTTGCAAATATGAAAGATAATCCCAGGAAGGTAATGGTATTTGATGCTGATTTAGGGCTTGCTAATATTCATATCCTTCTTGGGTTTATCCCAAAATTTAATCTTTTTCATGTTATAAAAGGACAAAAAAAGATGTCCGAGATTATTTACAAGTCAGATTATGGTATAGATTTTATTGCCGGGGCATCTGGACTTTCTCAACTTGCTAATCTTAGTGATGAAGAAAAAGAGAATCTCATTGAGGCATTGAAGGAAATAAGTTATGCAGATTTTATAATTATTGATACTGCTGCTGGTATAACCTCAAATGTTATTTCATTTGTAGCATCTGCACATGAGGTTATAGTTATTACTACACCTGAACCGACAGCAATAACGGATGCTTATGGTGTTATTAAATCTATTGTTACTGAGGTCGAAAATCCTGATATAAAACTTGTAGTTAATAGAGTTAAAAATACAACAGAAGCCACAAAAGTGGCAAAAAAGGTTATAGATGTTTGTTCACAATTTCTCAATGTAAAGATAGAGAATCTTGGATTTATTTATGATGACCAGATAGTTCAAGAATCTGTCAGAAAACAAATTCCCTATGTAGAACTTTATCCTTCTCATAATGTGTCTGTGTGTGTAAACCATATAGCAAGAAGAATTATGAATCTAGAGGTTTCAGAAGAAGAAAGTGGATGGAAAAAGTTTTTTAAGAATGTATTTAAGTAAGATTTTTGTTTTTTAAAATATTTTTCAAAAAGATCTTTTAAGTCATATTTGATTTACCAAGTCTCTTTAAATTCGCAACAGCTAAATTTAAAATTAATTTTATTTTTTACTTGACTTCTTGAAAAAGAACTATATAATATATAGTGTATTTAAGAACTTTTAAAAAAACTTTTAAAAAGTTAAGTGTTAGTGTTTTATCTCGGGTTATTGATAACCCAAATTTTTCAAGAGGAGTTAGTTATGGGTAAAGTAAAAGGTCTATTATTTGTTTTGTTAACATTGCTTTTTGTTACTTCTTGTGCTACTGATAAAAAAGCAAATGTTAAAGAAGAATTTGATAGTGCTACCATTGCCAATGAAGGTTTAAAGTTTTTTGGTGAAAAAAGAGGTATTTACATTGGGACTGCAATTACTGAGGGGCAGCTTAATGATGAAAAATTTGTAGAGATTGTGAAAAAAAATTGTAACTATATAACTCCGGAGAATGAATTCAAATGGGAGAACATTCATCCTTCAAGAAAGGTTTATAATTTTAAGAAAACTGATAAACTGGTTGCCTTTGCTAAGGAAAACAATATGAAAATCAGAGGGCATACACTTGTTTGGCATTCACAGAATCCATACTGGATTGCTAAACCAGGGACAACGGCAGAAGAACTCAAAGAAACAATGAAAGTTCACATTTCAAATGTGATGACTTATTATAAGGGTCAGGTGAATGATTGGGATGTTGTTAATGAAGCAATTGCTGATAATGGTGAGTTGAGGGAAAGCATCTGGCAGCTTATAATTGGCGATGAATATATTGAACACGCTTTCAAATGTGCATATGAAGCCGATCCAAATGCTAAACTTTACATTAATGATTACAATATAGAAGATATAAATCCAAAATCAAACAAACTCTATGAGATAGTCAAAAATTTGGTTGCAAAAAAAGTGCCTATTCATGGTGTTGGATTTCAATTTCATCTTGATGGGAGGTGGGAACCTGATTATGTTTCAATAAGAGCAAATTTTGAAAGATTTAAGAAATTAGGTCTCGATATTCAGATAACAGAGCTTGATGTAAGGTTGCCTAAAAATTATAGTGAGGTTGATTTAAATAGGCAGGCCAAAATATATGGCGAATTAATGAAGATTATGCTGGAAGTTAAGGGTAGTGCTTTTATAATGTGGGGAATGACTGATAAATACAGTTGGGTTCCTTCATTTTTCTCTGGTTTTGGGGGGGCTTTAATATTTGATGAGCAATATAATCCAAAACCTGCATATATGAAGTTAAAAGAAGTATTAGTGAAATCAAAGTAAAAGAGGTGTGTATGAATCTTATAGCAGATGCATTGACAGTTTTTGGTAGTAGATTTGGTATCGGGATTAATCCGGCTCATAAGGAATGTTATCTTATTAAATCTAACGATATAAAATCCTTTCCTTTTGAAATCGAGGCTGGAATTGAAATAGAGGGTAGAAAAATTTATCTCCCACTTTGTAAGGATAAAGAGTATTTTTTCTTTCATGACCAGAAAATTACACCTACGACAATGACAATAAGTGGTATAGATCCTGATAGTGGGCTTCACTTTAAACTTACTTTCAGAATTCCTTTTAGACCAAAAGATGTTTCATTTTCTACGGTTCCGGTTATTTACTTAGAGGCTCAGGTTGAGAGGCTTGCTAATCCATTCAGGTGGTTTTATGTTAAAGTAAAGGATGTAGATTTTAAGATTTTTTTAAAAATAAAATCTAACAATTTTGAGTTTGAGTATAATAAAGATAAAAAAGAGCTTGATTTATCTTATACACATACAATAAGAAGGCCACCAGAAACAAAAGAAGGGCTTCTTGCTCAGAATACGACTCCAATTATTGAAGAAAGAAAGACAAAGAATAAGATTGCTATAATTGAGGGTAATTATGAAAAAGATGGTTTTTATGAAAATATTTCTACAAATGATAACAAAAAGATAGTTCTTTGCTGGGGCGATTTTGAATCTGCTACCCTTCTTGTAAAGGATAAATTGAGAGAATTTAAATATACAGAGTTTTTAAAAAACCTTGATGAAGTTATAAGATGGGGGAAAAATAACTATAAGAATGTAGTTGAAAATTCTACAAAAGTTGATAACATATTTTTGTCCCACAAATTGGGCTCTTCTTTAAGTAATTTGCTTTCTATGACTCTGCATTCCTGGCTTTACGATACATGGTATGTTAGACTTGAGGATAAGGATTGGTATTCTGTATGGGAGGGGTCATGTTTCTTTCATTCAACTGTTGATGTTGAATATACACAATCTCCATTTTATCTATCTGTTTGGCCTGAGTTGTTGGAAATGGAACTTGATGAGTGGCCTGATTTTGGTAAACCTGGAGAAACTGTTATAGGTGATAGAGGTAAAGGAACTTTGTTCTTGTCTCATGATATGGGTGTGCTCGCTAATGCTGATAGGCAATACTATCCACACGAAATGGAGGTCGAAGAGAACGCAAACTATATACTAATGGCATATGCTCACTGGAGAAGGACTGGCAAAGACAGTATAATTGAAAAGCATAAAGATTTTATTAAAAAACTAATGGATTTTATCATTGCTTGTGATACAACTGGTAATGGAATTCCTGATTTATGTTGTGCAAATACTATAGATGATGCCTCACCCGCAATTCAGTTTGGTAAAGAACAGATTTATCTTGGTGTTAAGGCTATGGCTTCAATAAAAGCGGGGATTGAAATTCTTAATTATCTTGGAGAAAAAGAGTTATCAAAATACCAAAAGTTTGCAAGGAATGCTTTAAATACAGTTGAAAAAGAAGGATGGTTGAATGATCATTATATTGTTACTTTGACAAAAACAAAAGATGGTTTGGTTGATCCCTGGACAAAAGAAAAACTATCAGGGGAACTTGAAGGTTGGGATGCATACCATATTTATACAGTTAATGGAATTGCACTTCTTGAGATGGTTGGATTTAATGTGGGGTTAAATAAAGAAAGAATTAAGAAGGATATTCTTGAAGCCACATACAAAACACTTACAAAATATGGTTGTAGACATAGTACCTATATTTCAAAAGCAGTAAGTCATGATGTTAAAGTTGGGCTTGCAAGTAGTTCTAACAAAGTTGGATGGATTTCTATGAATATGTTGAGGGATATTGTAGCATGTTATTATGGTATTGATCTTTTGCATCTAACTGAAAATTACTGGGATTGGCAGCTTACTACCAATTCTCAGGATATCTATCTATTTTTTGAAACTTTCTATGGGAATAATTTAAATCTTTATCCGAGAGGGCTTGCTGTTTTTGGTTATCTTGAAGCTGTTGCAGGTTTTGTCTATGACAAAGTAGCTGGTAAGAAAAAATTTAATCCGATAAAGAAGGATGTTGATATTCCAATTTTTACATATGCAGATTGGGAAAAGGGAGAAGTACTTAAGATCAAAAAATAAAAAAGAGGGGGAAATTAAACCCCCTCTTTTTTTGTTTAACCCAGATGAGCTAACAAATCTTTAACTTTATCAGTTTTTTCCCAGTTAAATTCTTCTCTTCCAAAATGACCGTATGAAGCTGTTTTTTTATAGATGGGTTTTTTAAGGTCTAAAGCCTTAATTATTCCAGCCGGAGTAAGATCAAAAACCTTTTTTACTGCTTCTTCTATCTTTATTTCTGGAACTTTTGATGTTTCAAAAGTATTTACATAAATTGAAATAGGAAAAGGAACACCTATTGCATAGGATACCTGAATTTCACATATATCGCATACCCCTGTAGCTACAATATTTTTTGCAATATATCGTGCCATATAGGCTGCACTTCTATCTACTTTACTTGGATCTTTGCCGCTGAATGCACCACCTCCATGGTGACCTGCGCCACCATAGGTATCTACAATAATCTTTCTACCAGTAAGTCCAGTATCACCATGAGGGCCACCTACTGTAAATCTACCAGTAGGATTGATAAAATATTTTGTGTTTTTATCAAGTAAACCTGTAGGTTCAAGAACTGGTTTTATTATTTTATTTATTATTGTTTCTTTTATTTCTTCATATGAGACGTTTTCATCATGTTGATGTGAAAGAACAATTGTGTCTATTCGGATTGGTTTTTTATTTTCATATTCAATTGTTACTTGGCTTTTTGAGTCGGGTCTTAGCCATTTGATTTGCTTTTCTTTTCTTAACTTTGAAGCATATTTAAGAAGATTGTGTGCAAAAATTATAGGTGCAGGCATAAATTCTTTTGTTTCATTTGTTGCATAACCAAACATCATTCCCTGATCACCAGCTCCTTGTTGTCCTTTAAATTCCTCAAGCCCTTGTCCTAAAACACCTTGAGCAATATCCGGCGATTGTTTTTGGATTACGTTGATTACAGCCATTGAATTACAATCGAGCCCATATGAGGGGTTGTCATAACCGATTTCTCTCACTGTTTCTCTGACTATATCCTGAATATTAAAATTTGCGTTTGTAGTGATTTCTCCACCGACAAGAACCATTCCTGTTGTGGTAAATGTTTCACAGGCAACTCTTGAATTTGGATCCTGTGATAAAGCGGCGTCTAAAATTGCATCTGATACCTGGTCAGCAACTTTATCCGGGTGTCCTTCGCCAACAGATTCCGAAGTGAAAAGGTATCTTCTTGTTTCCATAATAATTCCTCTCTTTTAAATTGTGAAATGATTATTTTAGCTAAAAATAGTAAAAATGTCAAAATTTTTCAGTTGCAAGTATTTTTTTATTCTGATTGTTTTTCTTCTATGCTTTTAAGTAATAAGTAAAGATTGATTCAGAATGATACAAAGTATCGGAAATTAATACTTTTTTAAAATAAAAACTTCATTTTTAAAAATAATTTTTTAAATATATAGTATGTTGGCAAAAAAATAGCTTTTAAGAATATTGTTTTATAACTTCGCTACCCGCAATGACAGAACAAACTGCCATTGCGGAATTTACGAAGTAAGCAGCACATCTTTCAATTTAGCTTTTTTGATATTTGATTTATCTTACTTTTGGATACCCTGTAGATTTAATGTCGGCGGGGCAGTAGGAATACCAAGTTTTTCCATAAGGGCATCATTTTTTTCAATTTTGAATTCCTGTCTTTTGGAATTAACAAAAGTAGCAATCCATTCCTGAAGTTTTCTATTATAGAGATCTTGTTCTGCATACATTTTAATCTGTTCAGCTTTCAAGCCCATTTTTTCAAATTGAGCTCTATTTCTCATATAGTAATCTTCAATTTCTGCCTTTGTTGGCTTAAAAATACTTTCATCTTTGATAGCACTCTTAAGATAAAGTTTGTAAATAGCATCTCTTAAAGCGAGTTTTATAGCGAGTTTTGAATCAGGAGAGTTGTAAATACCACTATTGAGAGCTTTAACTGTCAAAACATATTGAGTTATAAAATTTTCAAGTACTTGATATTTAAGTACGCTTTCATTTGGAAGATTTACCCTCTGCTGTTCTGGAATCTGGGATAAGAAAAATTTATATCCCTCCTCAAATTCACTTTTGCTAATAGCATATCCGTCGATTTTTACAAGCCAATCATTACCAACTTCATTTGCTTTTTGTGGATATAGGGAGATATTTGCGTTTGCCTTTTTACCAAAGGTAAAAAATATTATAGCTCCACCAATCACAAGTCCAACAATAAACGATAATCCGATAGGAATTAATAACTCTTTCTTTACATTCATACTCCACTCCATATTTTAAAATCATATTAATTTATCTTAAAAAAAACAAAAAATCAAGTTTTTCTTGACTTTGATAAAAAAATTTATTATAATAAGTTAGTTAGTGTTTACTAACTATAGGGAGGTCTAATATGACAAAAAGAATTTTATTTTATGATTCCAAACCTTACGATATTGAATTTTTTGAAAGAGCTAATAAGAATTATGGTTATGAACTTAAATTTTTTAAAGAAAAGCTAGATAAAGAGACAGCCATCTTATCTAAGGGATATAATATAGTTTGTTTATTTGTAAATGATGATGCGAGTGATGAGGCTATAAAAATACTCAAGGAAAATAATGTTGATTTGATTGCTTTACGATGTGCTGGATATAACAATGTAGATCTAGCATCTGCGTATAAAAATAGGATTCATGTTGTGAGGGTCCCTGCTTATTCTCCTTATGCCGTTGCTGAACATACTGTAGCTCTTATGTTAACACTTAACAGAAAAACTCACAAGGCATATTTGAGAACAAGAGAGCTTAATTTCAGTATTAATGGACTTATGGGGTTTGATATGTATGGTAAAACTGTTGGGGTTATAGGGACAGGTCAGATTGGTAAAATTGCTATCCAGATACTTAAAGGGTTTGGGGTTAAGATACTTGCTTATGATGTTTATCCAGATAAAAATTTTGCAGAAAAAATGGATTTTGAATATACAGATCTTGATAATATTTTCAGTGAGTCTGACATAATAACACTCCATTGCCCATTAACTCCACAAACAAAGTATATGATTAATGAAAATTCTATTGCAAAGATGAAAGAGGGTGTTGTTATAATTAACACTAGTAGGGGAAAGCTAATCGATACAAAGGCGTTAATCAATGGCCTTAAGAGTGGAAAGATTGGTGGGGCTGGTCTTGATGTTTATGAGGAAGAAAGTGAATATTTCTTTGAAGATTATTCGACTCAGGTTATTGAAGATGATGTTCTTGCTAGATTGCTAACTTTTCCTAATGTTTTAATTACTTCGCATCAGGCTTTTTTCACAAAAGAAGCTCTTACCAATATTGCTGAAACGACATTAAAAAATATTAAAGATTTTTATGATGGAATTCCTCTTAAGAATGAAATATGTTATAGATGTGGACAGACATTTCCGGGTTGTGATAAGATGAAAAAGGGGAGGTGCTTTTAATTTTCTTTGACAATGTTTATTTTGTGTGCTAAACTTTAATCAAGGTGAATTATGTTGATTGGAACAATAGCAAATGTTGTTACTGTTATAGTGGGTAGTAGTATAGGAATATTGTTTAAAAAATCAATACCGGAGCGTATTACAAAGATTATTTTTGATGGGCTTGGTTTATGTACTATTGCTATTTCAATTGGTATGATATTAAAAGCTGAAAATATGATAGTTATTGTTTTCAGTATTTTGCTCGGGGCTTTGACAGGTGAAATTTTAAAGGTTCAGGAGTTTTTTGATTCACTTGCTTCTAAGCTGAAAAAATTAATTAAATCAAAAGACGAAAATTTTACAGAAGGATTTGTTGGAGCTTTTTTGATATTTTGTATTGGTGCTATGACTATAACAGGTTGTTTTGATGAAGGTGTGAGAGGGAATTCTACAATTCTTCTCACAAAGGCTATACTCGATGGTTTCTGTTCTATTGCTCTGGCTTCTACTTTAGGGAGTGGTGTTCTTTTTTCTTCTATTCCTCTTTTTATATTTCAGGCAGCTTTGACTTTACTTTCAAAATGGATAGAACCTATGTTAAGTAGTGTTATTATAAATCAGATTATTGCCACAGGTGGGATTCTTGTTCTTGCTATAGGTGTTAATTTACTCAATATAAAAAAAATAAAGGTTTCAACTTTATTACCATCAATTATTTATGTGATTATCCTATCAATATTTGTTAAATGAGTAATTTTATGGATAAACTTTTGGAGATTTATCATAATATAAAAGATAAGGTAGATATTCAGCTTAAATCTTTTGATTATTTAAGAGAAAGAGGAAGTGAGGAAGAAATATTTACTGAGCTTGTTTTTTGCCTTCTTACTCCACAAAGCAAGGCAAGAATGGCTGAGAAGACTATTGTAAGGCTTAAAGAAAAAAGCCTTCTATTTTCTGCTGATAAGATATGTCTTGCAAATGAACTCAATCTTGTAAGGTTTAAAAACCATAAGGCAGAATATATTTGTGAAGCACAGCAAAAATTTATAATTAATGGCAAACCTAAGATTAAATCTATACTTGATGAAATTACTCCCATCAATGAAAAAAGATTGTGGCTTATTAAAAACATAAAAGGAATGGGGCTGAAAGAAGCCAGCCATTTTTTAAGAAATACAGGATATTATAAAGAAATAGCTATTCTTGATAGACATATTCTTAAAAATCTTGTTTTATACAAAAAAATAGATGAAATTCCAATTTTATCACTTAAAAACTATCTTAATATTGAGAATATCATGAAAAAGTGGGCTTTTGAAATAAAAATACCTCTTGAATATCTTGATTATGTTCTTTGGTATAAGGAAACAAATGATATTTATAA
>JAOACQ010000050.1 GCA_026417755.1 Brevinematales bacterium
TTAAGATTCATTTGTAATGCTATTTCTTTAATAAGAGTTGATAATCTTACTCGGTTTTGATTGTTAAGATAGAGAAAGAATAAGCCGTATTCTTTTCTTCCTTTTGTTGTAATAAAACTTTTTGACACGGAGCATTCTAAATTTGTGAAAATGAAATCTCTACTATTTATAGAATAACTAAAGGAAAGATAGTAAATGGTATTTTTTTGTAAATTATGGGGTAGAGCAAGTTTTACACCTTCAAAACTTATATCGATTATTTCAACTTCGTAAGAAGTGTTACTTTTTGGATTAAAAATAGTCCCTTTTGCATTCTGGAGTGGAAGTCTTGAATATCTCCTTTCATAGCTTAACATAAGGTTTTCTGGTTTTTTTAATACAATTGAAACATTATCTTTTACACTTGCTATTGTAGTTAAACCTCTTAAAAAATGCTTGCCGACATTATAGTTTATATATAACGGCATACCCCTCAAAAACTTAAAATCTACCCCAGATGGGTACTCTACTTCTATATATTTATCATTTACAAAGATGACTTTTGTGTTTATTAGGTTTAAAACTCCCTCTTTCTGAAGATCCATTTCAAGAGTATAACCTTTCATTATTGGGTAGGTTGTTTTGAGAAAGTTTTTCACATCTCTTTCGCTTACCTTTAAACGTCCAACATTATAATACAGGTATTCGGCAAATTTTTCAAATATAGAATTAGGGACTCCCTCTGCAATAACTTCCTTTTTCTTGAATTCAACAATTATATCTGAAAGAATCTTTCTTTGATAAGCATTCAATGAAGATGGTTTTGTTAGTAAATCTGGAGCTATCATACTGATAGCTTTTATAATACCGACCTTCTTGCCTTTTACGTATTTTTTGTAATATTCATTAAATAACCAGAACAAGAAGATAACTAAAGCCACTATAGCAAGAAAAAGTAGAAAGTCTAACGAACTACCCCCTCCTCTTTTCATTCCCCCTGATATACCTCGCAGAAACTCAGAAGTTTGATCCATAAAAACCTCCTTTTTCCTGCCGGGGAAAATGAGCTAATTATTATTTACTCCCAACAAATTTTATTTTTCAAAGGATATTTCGTCTGGCAACTCATTTATATCATCTTTTTTAATAGGAAAATGCTTCTCAAGTAGTTGCCCTATTTTTTGAATTCCGTATACAATTCCTTCTCCAAACATATTTTTCCTGAAATAACTTTCCATTTCATTCGCAATATTTACCCAGAAATTTTCACCAACTTTATTATTAATTCCTTCATCACCTATTACTGCAAATTTTCTATCCTTTATGGAAAGAAAGAATAAAACTCCTGTTCTTTCTCGGGTATTATACATCTCGAGAGCATTAAAAATCTTTTTTGCCTCTTCTATTATATCACCTTTAATTTTTTTTGCAATATGTAATCTTATTTCACATATAGATTTTTTTTCTACTTCTCTTATAGTTTCTATAATTTTATACTGTTCTTCTTTTGAGAGAAATAATTTTGGGTTTAAGTTTCTTTTACCAGCCTCCACTTGCTCCTCCTCCACCAAAACGTCCCCCACCACCAGAAAAACCACCAGACCCACTTCTGAAGCCCCCACTTCCAACGGTATATCCGCCTCTTCCATACATTAGGGCATAAAACAATATCTTTAAGATTATAATAGTAATACTGAAAAGAAGAAACCATTCTAAAAAATGATAGAAGTTTTTTGAAGTGCCAAAACTATATCTTAACACATCGATTATAAATATTAAGAAAAGAGTAAAAATAATTATTGAGGTTAATTTAAAAATTTTTTTTATTTTTACAATTTCAGTGGTATTATCAATATTTTCATTAAGTTCTGGTGATATGATGCTAATTATTCTATCTATTCCTTCTTCTATACCTTTTTCATAATTTTTTTCTTTGAAAGAGGGGGCTATAGTATTCCTTATTATATCAGAGGAAAATGCATCAGTAAGTTTATCTTCAAGGCCATATCCTACTTCTATTCTTATTTTTCTTTCTTTCATTGCGATGGTAAGAATTACTCCGTTATCCATATTTTTTTTGCCAATTTTCCATTTTTCAGCGAGTTTCATAGAGAAACTTTCTATATCTTCACCTTCAAGAGATTCTATTAATACCACTACAATCTGGTTTTGAGTTTTTAGTTCAAAAGCCTCAAGTTTTGCTTCAAGTTTCTGTATGAAATTTTTTGAAAGAGTAGAAGTATAATCGTTTACTCTTCCTTCAGGAGTTTGAGGAATATTGAAAGAAAAAGCAACCGAGAAAATCAGTAAACCAAAAAACTTTTTTAACACTTTTTTACCTCTTTTCTGTAGCTATTTTTGATGAAAAACGGTATTGGTTCGATAACTTTAAGACACAGAATAGAAAAAAACTTTGACTCATATTACTCAAATTTTACTTTAGGAGCTTTTTCAGCACCTTCTTCAGCCTTAAAATAAGCCTTTTCAGAAAAACCAAATAAACTTGCAATAATATTTGTTGGTATTCTTCTTCTTAAGCTGTTAAACTCCTGAACAAGTTCATTATATCTCTTTCTCTCAACTGCTATTCTATTTTCTGTGCCTTCAAGTTGGGATTGAAGATTTAAGAAGTTTTCGTTTGCTTTAAGTTGTGGATAATTTTCAACTACTACCATAAGTCTTGATAAAGCTCCAGATAATTCTCCCTGAGCTCTTTGAAATTCTGCAAGTTTTTTTGAGTCATTTACTACTGATGAGTCAAGTTTTATGGAACCAACTCTACTTCTTGCTTCAACAATAGCTTGTAATGTTTCTCTTTCATGCTTTGCATAACCTTTTACTGTCTCAACAAGATTTGGTATTAGATCAGCCCGCCTCTGATAAACATTTTCAACTTGAGACCATTGGGCCTTAACCTGTTCTTCAAGTGTAACAAGTCTATTATATCCCCCCATAAAAATACTACACCCACCAAGGACTAAAACTACTATTATGGCTATAAATATCCAGCTTTTATTGAACTGCATTCTTTCCTCCTGTTAATTTAATTATAATAGTTAATATGACTTAAGGCAAGTTAATTAAATTTTTCTTTTAACTTTGTGAGAATTTTTATTTCCTTGCTTTCAACTAATATATTATCTTTATTAATCGGTATATTGAGACCTCTATCAATTATTTCTTTTGCTTTTTCTTTATTATTTTGTTCAATTAAGAGTTCTGCATAAAATCTGTGAGCAGTTCTATTCTCGGGGTTTAAAGTTATAGCCTTTTCATAATCTGCAATTGCCTTCTTTATATCTCCTACGCTTATTACCGATGGGGCTTTGTGAAAAACGCGGCCTCTCACCATATAGAAATTTCCTTTTTCAAATTCAGGGTTTATTTTGATCCCTTTGTTACAAGCCTCCATAATAGGTTTAACGGCAGATAGACTTTGCATTATACCATTTGCTTCACCCCAAGAACCAAGACATACAGCAAGCCAATACCAGCCTTCAGGACTTTCTGGTTTTAATGATGATGCTTTCTCTGCAGCTGTTTTACCAAGGTCTAAAACTTTTTTCTTTTCTTCCTTATCTTTTACAAAATTATCAGCATAAAAGTGGGAAATTCTCGCAAGTTTCCAGAGAACTTCAAAATCGTCTGGATTCTTTGAAAATTCTTGTTTTGTCGTTTCAAATGCCTTTTTTGCACCTTCTGGAGAGTTTCTTTCTCCCCAAAAATCTTCAAATGAGAAACTAAAAGTAAAACAAAAAAGAAAAAACAAAGCAAATAAATTCTTCATATCCAACCTCCTATTTTTTTTCTGCATAAATTTCAAAAGTATCTCCCAATCTTAAAAATTTTTGTAAATTTCTTGTAAAATTATTATCTACTATACCAAATCTATCAGGGTGTAGACCAAATATTTCAATTTTTTTTATCTTAAAATTGTTTTTTTTGAGTAAAATTTTCATTCCTCTGATGGAAGGTTCAAAAATATGTTCGATAGGCCTCTTTTGGAAATATAATTTTCTATTAAATCGGTAGAAGCCTCCATAACCATTTGGAACTGATAATGCAAGAATTCCATTATTATTGAGCAAATCTGAAACACTGAAAATAAAAGAATCTGGATTTTCAATATGCTCAAGGGTAAACCATAATGTTATAACATCAAATTTTTCTTGAACATCTTTCAAGTCTTTATAACATTCTATCCCAAATCTATTTTTTGCATAAGTTCTTGCATATTCTGAAATTTCTAAGCCTTTTGCTATAAAGCCTAGATTTTTCGCCTCATCACAGAAAAAACCTAAAGCACTACCAATGTCGAGAAGTTTTGCCTTTTCTTTGTGGATAAACTTTTTTATTATTTTTAATCTTCTTCTAGAATAATTTCTTATATTTTGTTCGTCATCAAGATAGCTCTTACCATAAGCAGCTTCATATGTTTCATCAAAATAACTTTCTTTATAAAAGGATTCAGAGATATTTGCGTATAAAAAGTTTGATTTACAGTTTATACAAAAATAAAGTTCACCACTTTTTATTGTTGTGAGCTTTTTATAATTGAGGGAATTACATACAGGGCAATTCATAATATCCTCTTTCCTTTATGAATAAATGAAAGTCTTGAAAAAGCAGTTTCTTTGAGTGTTTTTTTATTATACTCTTTCTTCTCGATATAGTCAACATAAGCTCTTCCAGCTACCATTGCTGCATTATCAGAACAAAGTGGTAAAGAGGCAGAATAAACCTCAATTTCTTTAAGATTAGCTAATTCACTTCTTAAGAAACTATTTGCAGAAACTCCTCCCGAAATTACAAGTCTCTTTATCTTAAAATCTTTAAGTGCATTTAAGGTCTTATCAAGTAAATGTTTTATCGCAAGTTCTTGAAAAGTTTTTGCTATTGATTTTATGTTTTTTTCATTTATTTCATATTTTTTTAATCTGTAAATGATTGCAGTTTTAAGACCGCTGTAACTGAAATTATATCTATCCTTTTTTTCTGGAAGAGGTAGAGAAATATCCTGGAAATCATCAAGAAATTTAGCCTCTTTATCCTGAGAAAACCTATCAATTATAGGCCCGCCGGGATAACCTAAGTTGAGATATTTTGCAATCTTATCAAATGCCTCACCTATAGCATCATCAATGGTAGAACCAAGAAATTCAATATTATGAAATGATTTTACTAAAAAAAGAATAGTATGCCCCCCTGAAACGACAAGCCCTATATAGGGAAATTTAATCTCGTTTTCAAGATGAGGAGAGTACATATGAGCTAAAA
>JAOACQ010000030.1 GCA_026417755.1 Brevinematales bacterium
GCCATTTCTACTGCATCAATTGTTTCTGTGAGAGTTCCTATCTGATTGAGCTTGATAAGAATGGAGTTTGCTATACCTTTTTTGATACCTTCTTCAAGGATTTTTGGGTTAGTAACAAATATATCATCACCAACAAGCTGAACCTTTTTGCCGAGTCTATCTGTAAGAAGTTTCCATCCTTCCCAGTCATTTTCACCAAGTCCATCCTCAAGTGATATGATGGGGTAACTATTGATTAGTTTTTCCCAGAAATCTACCATTTGTTCTGAACTAAGAATCTGTTTGGTTGATTTCCAGAACTTATAACCCTTCTTTCCATCTTTTTCAGCTTCTCCCCAGAGTTCACTAGAAGCAGGATCAAGGGCTATGTAAATATCTTTACCAGCTTTATAACCAGCCTTTTCAATTGCTTCTACAAGAAGTTCAAGAGGTTCTTCGTTACTTTTGAGATCAGGTGCAAACCCCCCCTCATCACCTACAGCGGTACTATATCCTTTTGATTTAAGAATTGACTTTAAAGCATGGAAAGTCTCTGCAAGATAGACAAGAGCATCTTTAAAAGATGGAGCTCCAACAGGCATAATCATAAATTCTTGAAGATCGACAGTGTTATCTGCATGTTTACCCCCGTTAAGAACATTAGCCATAGGAACTGGCATTACTTTTGAGTTTGTTCCACCAATATATCTGTAAAGAGGAAGTCCAAGATAATTCGCTGCCGCTTTAGCAACTGCGAGAGAAACTCCAAGAATTGCATTTGCACCAAGTTTTTCTTTATTTTCTGTACCGTCAAGCTCTATCATTGTTCTATCAACTTCTACCTGATTAAGTGCATCCATCCCAACAATTTCTTCTGCAATTGTTTCATTAACATTTTCAACAGCTTTTAAAACACCTTTTCCAAGAAGTCTTTTCTTATCACCATCTCTTAATTCTACTGCTTCCCTTTCTCCTGTAGAAGCCCCACTTGGTACTGCTGCCCTTCCCATTGTTCCATCTTCAAGTATTACATCTACTTCAACTGTAGGATTACCCCTTGAGTCAAATATTTCTCTAGCCTGAATATCAATTATTGTTGACATATATCTCCTCCAACTTTTTTTCCATTTTATTTTATAGTCAGATGATAAAAAAGTCAATTTAACGAATTGATTTATAATAAAAGTACTTAAAAAATGTTGCGTAAGCAAAGAAGAATTTGTGAAAATATGCAAGTTGTCCTTGTGAAAAAAGGCTTGTTTTTATGAAGTAATCATTTTTATTTTTAAGTTGATTTTATATAATTTGTATTGATATTTTTCAAAATTTTCTTTATGATATGTTAGAGTGGCTTATGTTGAAGAAAATATTTTTATTTCTTTTAAGTTTACCATTATTTTCAATTGAAAATGTTGATCAAATCCTCAAAAAAATGACTATCGAAGAAAAAGTTGGCCAGATGATAATGGTAGAAGCAGAATATCTCTCATCTAACAAAAACGATATTAAAAGGTATGGATTTGGTGGAATTTTTTATGGTGAAAATGCTTTCCCTACTCCCAACATTCCTTCAAAATGGGTGAAAACTATTCAAGAATACCAAAATCTTTCAAAAATGACAAGAATGCAACTCCCTCTCTTTGTAGCAGCTAATATTTATCATGGTAATAATAAGTTATTTAATACCGTTATTTTTCCTCATAATATTGGGGTTGGTTCTACTTTTGAGCCTGAATTAGCCGAAAAAATTGGCAAGATTACAGCTCTTGAAACTTTACCTATAGGTATAAATCTTGCTTTCTTACCTACCCTTTCAATACCTGTAGATTTAAGATGGGGACAGGTTTATGAGACATACTCAGAAAACCCCGACATGGTAGGTAAATTTATAAAGCATTATCTTAAAGGTTTACAAAACGAAAATATTAGCAACAAATACTCTCTCTTAGCCTGCATAAGAGGCTATCCCGGAGAGGGTGGTTTAAAAAACGGAATTTATAATGGAAACATCGAGATTACAACCAATGAACTTACTAATATTCATCTAAAACCTTTCAAGATAGCTATTGAGAATGGAGCAAAGGCTATAATGCTTTCTTATGCCAGCTTCAATGGTGTAGAAGTCCACGGTAGTATTTTTCTTGTTCAAGATTTGTTGAGAAAAGAATTGAAATTTGATGGGTTAATTTTTTCAGAACAAAATGCTTTTTATGAACTTCCAGGGAATTATGAGGATCAGATTTTAACTGCAATTGAAACCGGCATTGATATATTTTTAATATCTCATGAGTATAAAAAATTTTTCCAAACACTTGTAAAATTAATAAAAGAAAAAAAGGTTTCAGAAGAAAGAATAAATGAATCTATAAAAAGAATCTTAAAACTCAAAGAAGAGTATAATCTTTTAAAGAAATCAGAACTTTCAATCTATTCATCAGATATTGCCAAGATTGGAAGCAAAGAACACAGAGAAATTTCTAGAGAGATAGTAAGAAAAAGTATTGTATTACTCAAAAATAATGGTATTCTACCTCTTACTAACACTTATAAAAGAATACTCGTATGCGGTAAAAATGCTAAAGACGTCGGAAATCAATGTGGTGGCTGGACAATTTACAAAAATGGTAGCTGGCAAAGATTTTTACATCTGACAAATGGAATGATAACAAAAGGCACATCAATCTATTATTCCCTCAAAGAAAGACTTAAAGACACTGAAATTGTTTACCAGAAAGAACCTCCTTACCTCAAGCAAAAAGAATACGATCTTGCCATTGCAGTAATAGGTGAAAGACCTTATGCTGAAAAAAATGGTTATAGAAAAACATTAACACTTGATTATGAGGACTTTCTTCATCCTGATATAGAGGTACTTGAATATAGAGACACAAGGGTAATAAGAAAAATCTTGCAGGCAAAAATTCCACTCATTGTAATATACATTGGTGGAAGACCATTACTGGTTAAAAATATAGTTAAAAAAAGTAGCTCTTTTCTTACTGCCTGGCTTCCAGGCACCGAAGGGGATGGTGTTGTGGATGTTTTGCTTGGAGAATATTCTCCAACTGGTAAGTTGCCATTTCGATGGCCAAAAAATGTATTTCAAAATCCAATTAAATACAACAAAAAGCAAAATTATCTTTTTCCTCACGAATTTGGCCTTTCATATTAAAAAAATTTTTTACTCAAATTTGCTTTTTTTCCGATAAGTTAATATAATTAATTGTCTGGAGGTTTTTATGGGGCTCGTTTTATTTTCAATCATTACAAGATAGCATCTCACTTTGTATCGTTTTTCATTTCTCTCACCTTTCTTTTATCGTTCTTTATTTGGCTTGTCGATTATCTAAAGTTGTGATTTTTTTATATTTTTTTGTTTACTATTTTTAAAATTATAGGAGGATATTTTATGATGAATTATAAAAAATATAAACCTTTTCCAAAAATTCAAATGGAAAATAGAGAATGGCCTGATAAAGTTATAACAAAAGCACCTATCTGGTGTAGTGTTGACTTAAGAGATGGTAATCAGGCTCTTGCAGTCCCTATGGGTGTTCATGAAAAGATGGAATTTTTTAATTTACTTTTAGAAATCGGTTTCAAGGAAATTGAGGTTGGTTTTCCTTCTGCTTCTGAAACAGAATACAGATTTATGCGAACTCTTGTTGAGAAAAATCTTATTCCTGATGATGTAAAAATCCAGGTTCTCACACAATCGAGAAAGCATTTGATAGAAAAAACTTTTGAATCTTTAGAGGGGGTTAAAACTGCCATAGTCCATCTTTATAACTCTACTTCTACATTACAACGAAAGGTTGTTTTTAAAACAGACAAAAGAGGTGTTATAGAAATTGCACAAGAGGGTGCAAGTCTTATTAAGGAACTTGAAAGTAAATTAAAAGGAACAAAGATAATTAAAGAGTATTCTCCAGAAAGTTTTACTGGCACAGAACTCGATTTTGCCGTCGAGGTTTGTGAAGCCGTAATGGATATCTGGAAACCAACAACAGAAAACAAAATGATTATTAACCTGCCGGCAACTGTAGAAATGGCTATGCCAAACATATATGCAGATCAAATTGAATGGTTTATTAAACACCTTAAAAATAGAGAATCGGTTATTATAAGCATTCATGCCCACAACGACAGAGGAACAAGTGTAGCTGCTTCCGAATTGGCCTTACTTGCTGGTGCTGATAGAATAGAAGGAACACTTTTTGGAAATGGAGAAAGAACTGGAAATGCTGATATTTTAACCATAGCCTTAAATATGTTTTCTCAAGGCATTGACCCTCAACTTGATTTTTCAAATATTAACAAGGTTGTAGAGGTTTATGAAAGATGTACAAGAATGAAAGTTCATCCAAGACATCCATATGCAGGAGAGCTTGTTTATACTGCCTTTTCTGGTTCTCATCAAGATGCTATAAGGAAGGGTTTAAACTACTATGAAGTAGAAAAGCCAGAGTATTGGGAAGTCCCATATTTACCAATAGATCCGGCAGATGTGGGTAGACAATATGAACCAATTATCAGAATCAATAGTCAATCTGGTAAAGGTGGTGTGGCATTTATAATGGAACATTATTTCGGATTTAAATTACCAAAAGAAATGCAGCCAGAATTTTCACAGCTTGTTCAAAAAGTTACCGATAGGACAGGAAAAGAATTAAAGCCAGAAGAAATTTTTGACTTATTCAAAAAAGAATATCTTGAAAGAAAATCTCCAGTCAAACTTTTGAAATATAGAATTGAAGAAGATCAGAACTTAAGCAAGAAGGAGAATAATGTCTCAATTTTTTCAACACTTGAAATAGATGGCAAAGAAATTGAAACTAAAGGTATAGGGAACGGACCTATTGACGCATTTTTTCACTCTTTGCAAAATGCCGGGCTTTCAAGATACAAATTTGTTACCTATGAAGAACATGCCTTAAGTGAAGGCTCTGATTCAAAAGCTGTTTCCTATATCTGTTTGGAAAATGGAAATGGTGAGAAAAGTTTTGGTGTGGGGATTGACGCAAATATAACAACAGCTTCCCTCAATGCTATAATCTCAGCTATCAACAGATTTTACAAATAACTCAAAAGCTATTTCTAATAAGTAGATTGCTTCGTCGCTTCGTTCCTCAGAATGTCATAAGAACCAGTCATTTTGAGCCTTCGGAGAAAACGAAGCAATCTTGAAAAATAAAAAATCTATTTTTGACTTTTTGTTATTTTTAATTTACAAAAAATTATTTTTAACTATATTATTTAATTTTGAAATTTTTCTAAATTAATTTAAAATTTGACACAAATTAAAAATCAAATTATTCTAAAAATATGGGGATTATATATGAAAAAAACAATCAAAAAATCCTATTTTCTAATGCTAAAGAAGTTAATATTATCATTATTTATAGTATTAACAGGGCAAATGTTATATTCAAAAGATACTTCACTAAAAACTCCTGAACTAATTCCTTATCGCAAGGCTAACAAATGGGGATATTATGACAAGAATAAAAATATTGTTTCAGAATGTAAGTATGATGAGGCATATCCATTTAAAGATGGGTTGGCTCGTGTCAGAATAAATTACCAATGGGGTTTTATTGATAAATCATTAAAAGAGGTTATACCCTGCCAATATTTTGGGGCACGTGATTTCTCCGAAGGTCTTGCTGCTGTAGAGGGTAAAGGTGGATGGGGATATATAGACACTAATGGAAGAGTTGTAATTCCTTTTACGTATTATGAAGCAGATTCCTTTTCTGATGGTCTTGCATTGGTAAAACTAAAATTAAAAGGCACAGAAGCATTGTTTAATTCCTATAAAATAATGTTTATTGACAAAAATGGAAAAACAGTAATAAATAAAAATCATATATATGTAGAAAAATCTTTTTCTGATGGTCTATTAAGAGTTAAAAGAAATACTGGACTTCTCAATTCAGGAAATGAAAAGTTCGGGTATATAGATAAAACTGGTAAAGAGGTTATAGAATGTAAATATGAGGAAGCATTTAATTTTTCTGGTGGTGTTGCTCCTGTTAAGGAAGAAACAGAAAACAACAAATACAGATGGGTATGTATAAACAAAAAAGGTGAAATAGTTTTAACTAATAATGCAATAGTTAGATTTCATACAGGATTTTACAATGGAAAAGCTATAGTAACTATAGAAAATGAAAATTCTAAATTTGAAGATTTTATTATAGATACAAATGGTAATAAAATTAGAAGTATTAAATTGGATTATATTATTGCTGGTGATTTTTTTGAAGGATTGGCTCCGATTAGGGTGCCATATGATAAATATTCATCCGGTTTTTATCGTTATGGCTTTATTGATATAAATGGTGATATAAAAATTCAACCCGATTATGATTATATAGTTTCTCCCTTTAAAAATGGTCTTGCAGTTGTAAAACTTAATGATATTGAATTTTACATTGACAGGGATGGATATGAATATAGAGGAGCTACCCTAATCCCATACAAAAAATCAAAAAAATGGGGTTTTTGTGATAAAAATAAAAAAATAGTAATAGTTCCTCAATATAACTTTGCATATCCTTTCTATGAAGATGTTACTCTTGTAGAAATCAGCAATAAATGGAAGTTAATTGATCAGGAAGGTAATGAAATTACCCAACTGAAATATGATTTAGCCTTCTTTTTTTCTGAAGGTTTGGCACCAGTAAGGAAGGATGATAAATGGGGTTTTATAAACACAAGTGGTGTTGAAGTAATACCATTAAAATATGACTATGCAAGAGTATTTTCTGAGGGTTTAGCTGCTGTATGTATTAGTAATAAATGGGGTTATATAAATAAAAAAGGAGAAGAAGTTATACCATTTATTTATGAAAAAACTTATAACTTTTATGAAGGTTTCGGAAGGGTTATATATGATGGAAGAAATTATTATGTGGATCATAAAAATAAATTATACAATTATAATAACATATCAAGTATTACTTACGATGTGCTATTTTTATTTAGCGAAAAAGATGGTGAAACGGGCTTTTACGGTAAAAGCAAACTAATAAGGGGGTATGAAAATGCTTTACCTTTTTTTGATGGACTTGCTCCTGTAAGCAAAAATAAAAAGTGGGGGTATATTAATAAAGAAGGGAATCTTGTTATCCCAATAAAATATGATTCAGCATGGCAATTTTTCGACGGACTGGCATTAGTATTTTTAAGTAATAAAGGATTTTATATAGATGATCATGGCAATGAATATTGGGAAGATTAGATAAAAATATCTATTATTAAAATTTATTACAAAGGAGGAATAAAATAAATATGAAAACTTTAAGTAAGGTATTTTTGTTATGTGCTAATTATGTTGTTCTTTTTTTAACATTATATGTAACTTTATTTGCTACAACATCTTTTGATGAACCATCTAGTCTTATACCCTATCGTAAAGGAGATAAATGGGGTTTTTCTGACATAAACAAAAAAATAATTATAGAATGTATATATGACTATACCTATCCATATAGAGAAGGAAGAGCTCTTGTAGAACTCGGTGGGAAATACGGTTACATAGATGAAAAGGGGAAGGAAATAACTCCAATTATCTACGATAGTGCCTACTATTTTTCAAACGGATTAGCAATCGTAAGATTGGGGGACAGATATGGCTTTATAGACAAAAATGGAAAAGAAGTTATTCCTCCAGAATATTACCATGAATTATGGAATTTTTCTGAAGAGCTTGCACGTGCAAGAATATATGATAATTTTGGATTTATAAATAAGGAAGGTAAATATTCTATTATTTTAAAATATCAAGGGGTGTCTGACTTTTCTGAAGGTATTGCCCGCGTTAAACTTAATGGAAAATACGGATACATAGATAAAAATGGAAACGAAGTTATTCCTATAAAATATGAGAGATTGGGGCTTTTCTCTGATGGTTTAGCTTATGTAAGTGTTAATGGTAAATATGGTTATTTAAATAAAGATGGTAAAGAAATAATTCCAATAAAATATGAAGACGCATATGATTTTTATGATGGACTTGCTCTTGTTATGTTCAATGGAAAGTTTGGATTTATAGATAAATTGGGAAATGAATATTGGGATGATGGGAAAACCATTAAGATAACAGAAAAAGCAAAACTTCCATCTTTGATTCCTTACCGTAAAGGTAATAAATGGGGCTATTGTAATAGAAACAAAAAAATCGTATTAGACTGTAAGTATGACTTTGCCACAATATTTAAAGAAGGATTGGCTCAAGTAACTATTGAAAACAAATGGGGATGTATCAATGAATCCGGAAAAGAAATTATACCTATAAAGTTTGACAATATATCTGATTTTTCCGAAGGATTTGCAGTTGTTAAGTTAAATGGAAAGTATGGCTATATAGATAAAAGTGGAAAAGAAGTAATACCAATAAAATATGATTATGCAAAAGATTTTTCTGGTGGTATAGCTGTAGTAAAGTTTAATGGAAAATGGGGTTTTATTGATAGAAACGGAAATGAATATTGGGAAGAAATCGAATCTAAAAACTTGTCTTCGTATTCTATTTATTTACCAAAACTTATCCCATATAGAAAAGGAAATAAGTGGGGTTATGTTAACACAAACAAAAATATAGTCATTGAATGTAAATATGATGAAGCATATCCATTTAAAAAAGATGTGGCACCTGTAAAACTTAATTCAAAATATGGATTAATTAATGAAAAGGGAGAAGAAATTCTACCTATAAAATATGAACAAATAGGAGATTTTATAAATGATCTTTTTATTATTAAGTTTACTAATAAATATGGAGTTATAAATAAATATGGGAAAGAGATAATTCCTATAAAATATGAGTTTGTTGAAATTTCTAATAGTTTAATTTGGGTAAAGGAAAATCTAAAATATGGTTATTTTGATACAAATGGAAAAGAAATTTTACCAACAAAGTTTGATTATATTAAATGTGTTTCTAACGAATTATTTATTGTAGAGATAAAAGGTAAAAAGGGAATATATAATAATAAAGGAAAAGAAATAATATCTATAAAGTACGATAATATAATGCCCTTTTCCGAGGATTTAGCTGTTGTTTGTATTGACAAAAAATATGGTTTTGTAGACAAAACTGGAAAAGAAGTAATACCTTTAAAATATGATTATGCCGAATCTTTTTCTGATGGGTTAGCACTTGTAGCACTCAACAAAAAATTTGGATTTATAAATAAAAATGGGAAAATAATAATTCCAATTATATACAATAATGCTACATCTTTTTCTGATGGAGTAGCTGCTGTTTTAGTTGGAGACAAAGCTGGTTTTATTGATAAAACAGGCCGTGAATTAATACCAATAATATATGATAAAATAAGTTTGTTCTCCGAAGGATTAGTATATGTATCAATTGGTAATGAATGTGGTTACTTAAACAAAGAGGGTAGAATAATTGTACCTCTAAAATACAAAGATGGAAAAGATTTTAAAGGAGGTTTTGCTCGCGTTATGCTTAAGGATAAATGGGGCTTTATAGATAAAAATGGAAACGAAGTTTTACCTCTTATTTATGATGAGGTAAAAGATTTTACCGGTGAATTCTTTCCTGTTAAATTAAAAAGAAGGTGGGGTTATATAGATAAAAATTATAGATATTTTATTCCCATCAAATATAGTTCGATTAACGAATTTAAAGAAGGTTTTGCTATAGTTTCAATAGAAGACGCAAAAGGTATAAAAAAATATGGATTTATAAATAAAGATGGTAAAGAAATAATTCCAATAAAATATGATGAAGTAAGCAACTTTTCTGAAGGTTTGGCCTATGTTAAAATTAAAGGAAAATGGGGATATATAGATGAAAAAGGAACAGAATACTGGGAAGAAGACAATCAAAACCTAAAATAGAACTTTTCATATCATAAATAAAACCGTAGGAGGAAAATATGATATTTTTTGGGAAAAAGTTTTTTTCAATTTTTATTAGTTTATTTATTTTCTTTATGTTGTTTTTTTCTTTAAGAATATTTGCTCAATATTCAAAATTACCGGAACTTATTCCCTATCGTCAAGGTAAAAAATGGGGATACTGTGACAGAAATAAGAATATAGTTATCGAATGTAAGTATGATGAAGCAAAAAGGTTTGTTGGTAGTTATGCCGAAGTAACTTTAAAGGAAATTAAACTATATCTTAATAGTAAGGGTGAAATAGTAAAAAAGCCAGAAGAACTTATAGAAAAAACTAAAACAGAAGGAGATCAGATAAATTACGAAGTCTATGAAGAAAATGGTTTATATGGTTTTAAAGATAAAAATGGTAATATAATAATAAAACCTATTTTTGAAAAAGCATTCAGATTTTCTGAAGGATTGGCCCCAGTAAGAAAAAATAAAAAATGGGGATATATAAATAACAAAGGAGAGGTCGTTATTCCATTTAAGTACGATATGGCTGCTTTATTTAAAGATGGATTGGCTCTTGTAAGATTTGATGGAGAAGAAGGATTTATAGATATGAATGGCACAGAATACTGGGAAGATATAAATTATAACCCACCTAAAAATAAGTGGTTAAGAAAGGATGTAACTTTAACTTATGAAATTGATTATATCCAACCATTCTATATTGAAATATATGAAATTTCCAATCAAATAAGATATAGATGGAACAAAGAAATAGTTAGAGGTTTTGAGGTTTTAATTTCACCCAAAGGTTTGACCGAAGCATATAAACATTTGAATTATATTTATAGTTCTTCCAATATAAATATTATGAAATTAAATGATGATGAAATAAGTATATTTTGTTCACAAAAAATGTTTGATGAGATGAAAAAAAATAATAAAGTAACATTTTATCCTTACTATAGATCCGGAGATAAATCATCCCAACCTGTAACTTTTAACTTTAAAAAGAAAAAAATTGTTGGTGTTAATTATAATTTTGGTGGTAATTATAACTTTTTTCAGATAGGGCTAGAATGTCTGGAATTTGAAGCTGATAGCGGAGAAAAGCTCGTGGTTCTGGACAATAAAGATTATCCACTGATAGTTCAAATGAAATTAGACTTTACTATATATTTGAAAAAAATAGAAAATGATTTCTAAAAAGGAGGGTTAAAATCCCTCCTTTTTTTATTGATAAACGACTGAATAAAATTGATTTTATTTAAAAATTAAATTAAAATAAAAATAGGAGGAGAATATGGTAGAGGAATTTATAAAACTCAAAAAAGAAGCAAATGAAAGAATGGACAAAACTATTAACTTTTTTAAAGATGAATTAAAGAAAGTGAGAACTGGAAGAGCAACCGTTGGTATGGTTGAAGATATAAGATTTGATTATTATGGAAATATGAGTCCTATCAGACAAGCAGCTTCATTATCCACCCCGGATCCACATACAATTGTTATAGATCCTTGGGACAAATCCATAATTAAGTCTATAGAAAAAGGGATAGTTGAATCAGGACTTAATTTTCCAGTAGTAAATGATGGAAAAATTTTGAGAATAAATATACCACCACTTACAGAAGAAACAAAAAAAGAATATGTAAAAAAACTTAAAGAAATGGCAGAAGAAGCAAAAGTGGCTATAAGAAATGAAAGAAGAGATATAAACGATAAGGTAAAAAAATTCTCAAAAGAAGGACATATTAGTGAGGATGAAGAAAAAAAAGAACTTGACGATATTCAAAAAGTAACAGATAACCATATCAAATTAATTGATGAGCTTGTAGCCAAAAAAGAAAAGGAGATAATGGAAATTTGAAAAAGGAATTTTTTGGCATAGAAATAGATCTGGATAAAATACCACAACATATTGGTATTATAATGGATGGCAACGGCAGATGGGCAAAAGAAAAAGGTTTGGAAAGGCATAAGGGGCATGAAAAAGGCTATCAGGTTTTAAAAGACATTGTTGAATTTAATAAAGAAGTGGGTATAAAAACTCTATCCTTTTATGCTTTTTCAACAGAAAACTGGAATAGACCTGAGAAAGAGATAAATTTTTTATTCTCTTTAGCTAAAAAGTTGGCGACAGAATACAGAAAAACTTTGCTTGAAAACAAAATAAGACTTACGATATATGGAAGTAAGGATAGATTACCTCAAGATCTTGTTAACACTCTATGGGATATAGAAGAAGAAACAAAAGAATTTAACAATTATACTTTGAATATGGTTTTCAATTATGGTGGAAGAAAAGAGATAATAGATGGTGTAAAAAAAGTAATTGATGACATAAAAAATAATAAGATTAATATCGAAGAATTAAATGAAGAAAAGTTTTCTTCTTATCTCTATCATCCTGAAATACCTGATGTAGATTTGTTAATAAGGACAAGTGGAGAATTAAGAATAAGTAATTTTTTACTCTGGAAGGTAGCTTATGCAGAAATATGGGTCACAAAAACGTTTTGGCCAGATTTTACCCCAAAAGAATTCATTGAAGCCATTAAAAACTACACCGAAAGAGAAAGAAGATTCGGGAAAGTTTAAAAGTTTCATTTTAAGGATAAGAACAACATTAATTCTTCTTCCTTTTGGTATTTTTGTAGTTTTTTTCAGCAATCTGAACGGCTTCTTTCTCTTTATTGCTTTAACTATAGTGGCTTCAATTATAAACTTTGAGATATTTAATATGGTGGAGGATAAAGGTTTTCGTTTCTACATATGGATTAATAACCTTGGAATTGTACTAAGTTGCCTTAATTTTTATTTTTATGGGCTTGGAATTTATGATATTAACTATTTTTCATGGCTGCAATTTTTACTATTTATTATTATTATTTTCTCTATAACTCTTCTTGAATCTATCTCTGGTAAGTTTGATTTTTCGATTGAACATGTTGGTGTTTCTATTTTCAGTTTCATTCTACTTGGAATATTTTTCCCTTTTGGAATTCTCATTAAGATGATGGATCTATCCGGCTGGATTCTTTCGATTGTTTTGCTTATTACCTGGTTATCAGACACTGGAGGTTTTGTTTTTGGAAAATTCTTTGGGAAAAATCATATACCATTTCTTTCAAGTCCAAACAAGACAACAGAAGGTTATGTTGGAACATTTGTTTTTGGATATTTGACAACAGTAATACTTTTTGTGTTACAAAGTATATTCAACTTTTCGCCAAAGTTTTCTCTTCTTCAGTTTATAATAATCGCAACAATAGTTATATTTTCTGCAATCTTAGGTGATTTATCTGAATCGACTTTCAAACGCTGGGCACACAAAAAAGATTCTGGTGAATTATTACCAGGGCATGGTGGATTTTTTGACAGGTTCGATAGTGTTATATATTCTATGCCAGTTTATTACTTAATACTCAAATTAATGGGATATTAAATATCTACTATATCTTTAATAAAGCTGGTAAGTCTTCTGACTTTTATATAAATATTACTTTCAAAAGTTTTCATAAATATTTTGTTCTTTTCGTTAGGTTTAATTAGTAAGTCTTTAGTTTCTGAAACAATCTTCATTATTTTGGCAACATTTGCTTTTGAATATTTTGAAAACTCTATCTCTATCAAATCACCCTTTTCTATTATTGATTCTATACCTGCTTTACCTGCAAGAATTTTAAGCCTTGAAATTTCAAATAAAGAGAGAACTTCTTCCGGAATTTCACCAAACCTATCTTTAAGTTCATTTTTTATTTCATCGATTTCTATTTCATCATTAACAGAAAGAATTTTTTTATAAACTTCCATTTTTGTTGAGTTATCAGATATATAAAAATCAGGAATAAAAGCATTATATTTTAAATCAATTAAAGTAATTATCTCCGGTTTTTCCTCACCTTTTAACTTTTCAACCTCTTTACGTAAGAGTTTCATATACATATCATAACCTATTGCTACTATATTGCCATGCTGTTCCTTCCCAAGAATATTTCCTGCCCCCCTTATTTCAAGATCTCTCAAAGCTATGTTAAAACCCGCACCCAAATCAGTATACTCCTGAATAACGTATAATCTTTTCTCTGCATTTTCCGTTAATATCTTATCTTTTGGATATAAAAAATAAGCATAACCCTGATTTTTCCCTCTTCCAACCCTACCCTTCAACTGATAAAGCTGGGACAAACCAAATTTATGTGAATCACTTACGATAATTGTATTGGCATTTGGGATATCAAGACCTGAATCAATAATTGCAGTACAAACAAATACATTATAATCTCCTCTCACAAATCCAAGAAATGAGCTTTCCAGCTCTTCTTCATCCATTCTACCATGCCCTATTGTCGTCTTTGCCTCTGGAACAAGACTTTCAATGAGATAAGCATATTCTGGAAGCCTCTTTATCGTATTGTGAACAAAAAATACCTGCCCACCTCTCTTTAATTCACTTTCTACGGCATACTTTAAGATATCAAGCGAAAAATCACCAACATAAGTCTCTACTGGAATTCTCATATCTGGTGGTGTTTGAAGAAGACTTATATCTCTTAATGAAGAAAGTGCCATATTTAAAGTTCGAGGAATCGGCGTGGCTGAAAGAGATAGAAAATCAACAAGGGGATATCTTTCTTTCAAAGCCTCTTTATGCAATACTCCAAACTTATGTTCTTCATCAATAATAATAAGTCCGAGATTTTGAAATACTATCTTTTCAGAAAAAAGTTTATGAGTTCCAATTATTATATCAATCTTGTGATTTTTAAGTTGATTTAATATTTCTTTTTCTTTACTATTTTCCGTAAATCTTGATAAATATTCAATTCTTACAGGAAAACCTTTAAATCTTTCCGAAAAGGTTATAAAATGCTGTTCCACAAGAACAGTAGTAGGTGCTACTACTGCCACTTGCTTACCATCCATTACGGCCTTGAAAGCTACTCTCATTGCCACTTCAGTCTTGCCAAATCCGACATCACCGCAAAGTAACCTTTCCATAGGTCTTGGAGATTCCATATCCCTCTTTATTTCCTCAATCACCTTAATTTGATCAGGAGTTTCAATATATTCAAATTTATCTTCAAATTCTTTCTGCCAAACTGTATCAGGATTAAAAGCATATCCCTGTAAAGCTCTTCGTTTTGCATAAATCGATACAAGTTTATCTGCAAACTCTTCTATAGATTTTTTTACCCTTTCCCTTTTTTTCTGCCAGCTTTTAGCCCCAAGGGAATCAAGTTCCGGTTTTTTGTTTGGATCTCCAAGATATTTGCCTATCAAATTCGATTGTTCAAAAGGCACATATAATTTCTCTTTATCTTTATATTCTATCAGTATATAATCCTTTTCTTTTCCTAAAACATTTATTCTTTCAATTCCCTTGAAGATACCTATTCCATAATTTATATGAACAACATACTCTCCTTCCTTTATATCTTCTACATCTTCAAAGAAACTTTCTATCTGTCTGATTTTTTTTCTGAAGAGTCTCTTTTTACCACTTATATCACTTTCTGAAATAAGAATCAACTTTTTATCTTTTATTTCAAATCCTGTTTCATAGTTAATAATAACTATATAAACGTTTTTATCTTCTTTGATTTCTGAATTCGGATTAATAACCAAAGGTGAAAACTTTGAAAGAATATTATAAAGTCTATCGGCCAGTTCTCTATATTCAACCAAAATAAAAATTTTATAACCATTTTTCAGGAATTCATTTTCAATTAAGTTTATTACCTGAGAAAAATTAGATTTAAACTCGGGCAATTTATAAATTTCGCCAAAAGGATGTTCTGGCTTTTTAAGATGCATATTTTTTATAATTCTGCAATTTGTTAATAAAATTTCTTCAAAAGAAAATAGAAGAGTTTCCTCTTTACTTTCATATTTTTTTTTGACTTTTTCTTCTGATTCCTTAAAAAATTCATCAACAAAAACTATATTTTCGACAATTGAGTATTCAGTAATTTTTGAAAATGAATTATAAAACTTAAAAAAGTAAGAATGAATAAGAGTATTAGAAAGGTAAGGTTTATCTTCTGTTTTTATGAATTCCTTTTCAATGTTAAATTCATCAGCTGGAGTAAGGAGAATATTATCTACTATTTTAAAAGATTTTTGAGTATCTAGTTCAAAAAATTTTATCTCCTCAATTTCATCACCAAAAAATTCAATTCTTAAAGGCTTTTCATAGATTGGACAAAACAAATCTATTATATCCCCGCGAACAGAAAAACTTCCTGTTTCTATGACTTTATGTTCTCTTATATACCCATATTCGGAAAGCTTTTTTATTAAAAAATCTCTATCAAACTTTTCTCCTTTTTTTAAAAATATTGTGGATTTTTTAAAAAATTCTAATGGAGGGATTTTTCTAAGAAAGGCTTCTGTTGTTGTAATAACGATATTTCCCCCTCCTCTAGAAATATTATATAAAGTATTAAATCTATCAAAAAGTTTATCAGGTGAGGGAAAGACATTGGAAAATGGCAGAACATCAATTTCAGGGAAAAAAAGAACTTCAATACCAATAGATCTTAAAGATGTATAAACTCCTTCCGCTTCAATCTCATTTCGAGCAATAAAAAAGACGTTTCTTGCTGGGTTCTTGATAGTTGCAAACAAGAAAGGTAAAAAACCAATAGGGACAGAGATTTCTAACTCATCTCTATTTAATACCAGGTCCTTTGCATCAAAAGCATTAAACACAAGTTCTAAAAATTGCATTTAAATATTATAATTAACTTATTTAATTTTATCAAATTCCAAAAAGACTTATTGTTTTTTAAAACCAATATAAAGATAGTATAGTTAATTTAAGATTTGAAAGAATAATTTAAAATCTCCATCCTAACTCAATATAATTTGGCTGAATTTCAATTTTAAAATTTTCTTTTCCAAAACTTGGCAAAAAAGAAAGTATCAAACCAGTCCCAAGAAGAATACCACCACCTATGTAGCTGATATTTCTTGCTAATAACATTGTATTAAAATTATTATAAGATGTTTCATATTCATTCCATTTTTTATCAAAATCAGAAGTTGCAGTTTTATACTCTTGATATTTTTGTATGCTTAAATCATAATATTTTTTTGCTTCCATATTAAAATAATATCCACCCCCTAAACCTATAACCCCTATACCTAACATGGTATAACCTGCAATATTCCAACCAGTTAAAGTGCCATTTCTTATTGTCTTATTTATATTAAATTCTAAATTATATATCTTTCCTTCTTCAACCTTTATAGTCTTTTTTTCAGATATTATATTTCCTTTTTTTAAGTAAATACCATATTCCTTTCCTACTTGAAGATTTGAAATTATTCTTCCATTATCATTAAATATTCCATAAAAAACTTCATTTGTATATATTTCAAAATCTTCAAACCCCTTTGCATTTATTTTTGCAATTCCTGAAGGAATATATTTTAAGTAATATTTTTCTCCATTTTTAACAAAAATATTATCTCTATAAACTTCTTGCGTTGTTTTTTCTTTTTTTAAAGATAATGTAAAACTTTCTTCTGCAAGAACGCTTTCAGAAAAAGGACTATTCCTTGCTATCTTACGCTGAAAACTGTCATTTATATAAAGCAAATATTCATCATCAGAATCTATTTCTAATATCAGTTTTCCTAAAAGTAAGGGACGGGATAGAAGAAAAGAACCTACAATAGAAATCATTTTATCCATAGTATCAAAAAAATCTAGATCGGTTCTCCCTTTATATGACCTTTTAAGTTTTAATTCTCCTGTCGTAACATTATTAAGATAAAAGTTTACTTCTATTTCTTTTTTCTTTTTATTTACAAAATAGTCGCCTACCAGAATTTGTTGAGCTCCTAATATAATACCTATATCCATTGCCTTTTCAACATTAATTTCTTCTCCCTCTAATAATCCCTCTCTACTCACTATTTTACTCACCTCTGAATAGGGTAAGACTTTTAATTCTCTAAGTTTTGACATAAAACTCGAAAGAGACTCTGAAATTATAGAGTTATAAAATTCATCACTCTTTTCACCTTTATTTATAAAACCAAGAATTGCTAAAGAAGTTTGATTCTGAGAATACAAAAGAGATATAACCCAAAAGAAAAAAAGAAAAAAGAATTTTTTCATAACTTCAACCCTCCTCTATCTTTAATTTAAGTAATTCAATTAAGGTGCTTGTTGTTTTACAATTGCTTCTGTATTCCTCATCAAAAAAAATCCTTTAAATGCATTAGTTAATAAGAAATTATAATTCTGAGTTAAAAAACAATTTTGGGGTGATATGTAAGTTTGTTGCAGAATACCATCAGTATTAGAACTTAATCCTGGAAAATTCCCATCTGCCAATATTTTTAAAATCCATAGATCTCTATCACCACTACCAAATGAAACAGTTGAACCTAATATAATATATCCGCCATCCTTTGTTTGATAGCACATAGTTCCAGTATCATTGCTAATCCCCCCATATGTTTTTTGCCATTCTATATTCCAATTAGAATTAATTTTTAATAACCAAATATCTCCCAATCCCTTACCAAAAGATTGTGTAGAACCACACAAAATATATCCACCATCAGTTGTTTTTTGAATACTATATACTTCATCAAATGAATCTCCTCCGTAAGTATTTTGAAATTCAATGTTTCCAGAATTATCAACCTTCAGCAACCAGATATCTGTATTTCCAACCCCAAAAGAGCGTGTAGTACCAACTAAAATATACTTACCATCAGATGTTTCTTGAATACACTTTAAATAATCATCTTTTACACCACCATATGTTTTTTGCCACTCTATATTTCCATTTAAGTCAACTTTCATTAGTAGTATATCATTACTTCCGGGACTAACAGACCCTACACTTCCTCCTATAAGATAACCATCTGATAATAATAAAATTTTTTCTCCCTGCTCTATTTTATTTCCTCCATAGCTTTTTTGCCATTCTATATTTCCATCACTATCAAGTTTCATAAGAAAAATATCCCTATTTGCAATGCCAGTTACAAGATATTTTCCATCTAATGTTTCTTCAACCCCCACTGCTATATCAATATCATATCCATCATATATTTTCTGCCATTTTATATAACCATTATTATCTACCTTTAAGACAAAAATATCCACATTAGCATTATTATCAATAGTATAACCCACAATTATATATTGTCCGTCAAACGTTTTAATTATAGAGATAGGGTATTCATCCACATCTCTCCCATAACTTTTTTCAAATTTTATATTTCCAAGATCATCTACTTTTATTAACCATATATCACAATTTCCAACACCAAACGATAAAGTCTGAGCCAATATAATATAACCTTCTTCAGAAATTTTTTGCATGAAAACTGGGTGTTCTTGTAAAGTATGCCCATAACTTTTTGCAAAAAGATAGACTATATTATAATCTTCAACAACCTCTTCCGAACTAATATTACCAATAGAAGCTTTTGCTTTTAATCTACAATTGTATACTATGTTAACATTATCACCAGCAACCCAGGTTACACCATCATTTGTACTCCAGAATATTGTTGCTCCAATCGTAGAAGAGTTAATAGAAACCAAAACAGAATTAGTATAAGTTCCACCTTTTACCTTAATAACAGGTTTCTCTACTATACGATTATATGAACTATTATTTGGATCCAGTAAGTTATCCCTTTGAAATTTTATCTTACTTTCATCAAAGACATCGCATGAATAAAACACAAAAAAAATTAAAAATAATATTCTCCACATTTTAACTTCTCCTAATTTATATTTAAATTATAATTTTAACTGATTAATTTGTCATCGTGGAAAATACGTAGATTTAAAATTTTATGAAATATAATAGATAAGATAAAAGTATATATCATTCAAATTAACTTTTTTTTAATCAGATTAAAATCATAAGCAACATTAATTAATTCCATTCTATTACTAATTGCTAATTTGTTATAAATATTGTTCAAATGTGTTTCAACTGTCCTTTCACTTATGGAAAGTTTTTTTGAAATTTCAATATTTGAAAATCCTGAAATAGTTAATTCTATTATTTCAAACTCACGCTTTGTAATTTTGTAAACTCTTTGAAATTGTTTGATATCTTTATTTTCACTCGATATTAAAAGAATACCTATAAAATCTGAAAATCTATCCCTTATCTTGGAAACATAAGAATCGGTAATTATAGACTCTTTCGACATAGAAATATAATCTATCCTACACAAAAACTTTTCTTCATAACCATCTACCAAAGAATAAAAATAACTTTTTACAATATCATCAACAACAATAAAGTCAAATATATTTCTATTTTTTACATCCTTTTCAGTAAGTGACATTAATTCAATAAATTTATTATTAACCTCTATAATATTTAATTTTACATCAAGAATCAAAATCATTTCGTCAATATTTGATATAATTTCCTGTGAACTTATCTGTATACTTGGAATCATAAATCTATACTTTACCATCGCATACCATATCCCAAAAATCCATATAAGCATTATAACTAAAGGTGCTTTCGGTATTACATAAATATTTAATATTGGCAAAATAGTTTGTAAAAGAATATTAATAAAAGTTGTAATAATTGAAGCAAAAAACATAATCTGTGCCTGCTTTTTTTCTCTTAAACTTTTTGTCTTAAAATACCATTTTAAAATGAGAATTAAACAAATCGTCAGATTAACAATATAATAGATTGTATAAGCTGAATACCAAAAGGAACCAACTGTATGTATTCCTTCCCAACCATATTTTTTTTGAACAAAATGATCGATAGTAAAAACTCCGGTCAAACCTTTTATAAGGAAAATAACCGACACAAAATAGTTCAGAAAAATAAGCCATTTAAACCTTGATTTATAAAACTTAGTAATATCAAAAAAGAAATGTAACAATATAGAAGGAAACAGAGTAATTGCTGGTACTGTCATTTTGTACCAGAACCAGCAACCATTTTCATCTTTGCAAGAAACTAGAAAAGCATAATTAAGGGAAGATACAGCAAAAAATATACAAAGAAAAAAGAATATAATAAAAGTAAAATTCTTTCTTTTTTCTGAAAGATATAAAAATAGCATATATATCCCGAAACTGAGATAAACAAGAAAAGCAATAATATAAAAAATAGAAAGAACCTTCATCTTATCCCTTTTTAATTTAGGATAAGATTATTATAAAAAAACTTAATCTTTTTATCAATAATTTATAGTTATCTCATTTGCAACAGCAATTTATAGTATAAATCACTCTTATAAAATATTTTTAGAATAAGCAAATTGTAACTTAAAAAAATTAGAATTAATTCACAATATAAAAGTATCGCTTCATTTTATACCTCCTTTCCTTATTATGGAACTTGTTGTTTAATTATAATATTATATTCCGAAAAATTATAAATACTACAAGTTGTATTTACACCTTGTACTGTTGTATTATTTACAGTACAGGAAGTTGTTCCTACATTACATGACGTGGCGATTTCATCTATATAAGCATTTTTATCAAAAAGGAACAAATCACCATTTTCTAAAGTTTTTAGAACCCACAGATCGAAATAAAGTCCGTCCTGTCCAAATGACTGTGTATATCCCCCTATAATAAAACCGTCAGAAGTTAATTCAATAGAGGAAAAAAGATCATTTTCTTCTCCACCATATGTTTTTGCAAATATAACATTTCCCAAATCTTTTGTAATTTTTAAAATCAATATATCTTTTTTCCCAGGACCTTCACCACCACTATCTTCAGCTGTATCTCCTCCTATTATAAATCCATCTGGTGCCTCCTTACAAAAATATGCAAAGTCCCATTCCTTACAATTAAATTTTTTTTGCCAATTTACACTCCCATCAAAATTAAGTTTTAAAACCCAAATGTCGCTACCACTTACCCCAAAAGAACGAGTATAACCAACAACAAGATAACCATCTGGTAATTCTTTAATAAAATAAGCATCATCTTCACCACTACCACCATAAGTCTTTTCCCAGTTAATAGTTCCATCAGCATTCAGTTTTAATATCCATACACTTCCATTTACACCATAAGATGTTGTATGACC
>JAOACQ010000040.1 GCA_026417755.1 Brevinematales bacterium
AGATGTGTATAAGAGACAGGGTATAAGCTATTCCATGTCTACAAATAGATTCATATTTTGAGAGATCTTTTTTAACTGGCATCCAGCTTGCCGACCAATAATCACCGTTTTCCATATCTCTTAAGTAAATATACCTGCCAGGCAAAGTTCCAAGAAGGGCATTAAATCTATCCCTTATCAATCGACCATTAGCTCCTGACTTAACAAAACTATAACCACCAGCATTGTTTGTAATTATAGCACCATATTCAACTGTCCCAAGATAGTTAACCCAGGGTCTTGGAGTATCTGGTCTAGTTATTACATACTCCTTATTTTCATTATCAAAATAACCAAATTTCATTTTCCAATCCTCCCTCTTAAGATAATATATCTTTCTCCATTGCGACTTCGTCGCAATTCATAATTTTTGAACATGACAAGCAATCACGCCATATTTTCTGTGGAAATATAGTCTTATCCACTATAATGTATCCAAGTTTCTTAAAAAATTCAACTTGATAAGTAAGAACAAAAACCTTTTTAATTCCCTCCTCTTTAAGAATTTTTTCGGCACCGAGTACAAGTTTTCTTCCAATCCCTTTTCCTCTCAAATCCTCCCTAACAGCAAGAGAACGGATTTCAGCAAGCTCTTCTGTGAAAAAAGATAAAGAAGCACATCCCACTATTTCATCACCCAATTCTGCCACAATGTAATTTCTTATACTTTCTATAATAACTTCCCTTTTTCTAGATAACATTAACCCTTTTTCAGCATAAGAATTAATAAGTTTCTCTATACTTAAAGCATCGGTAAGTTTTGCACCTCGTATTATTATTCCTTCCATATTAACTTATTAACCTAACATTTTATCAAGAATATCTTTAATTTTCTGTTTTGGTACAGCCCCAACTATCTTTTCATAAGGATTACCAGCTTTAAAAAATAATAGAGTGGGTATATTGGTTATACCAAATTGTGTTGCAAGTTCAGGTTCTTCATCTACGTTGACTTTCATAATCTTTACTTTATCTTTATATTCATCTGAAAGTTGTTCAAGAAGTGGAGCTATCATTCTACAAGGAGGACACCATTCAGCCCAGAAATCAAGTAAAACAGGCATAGAAGAATTTACAACCTCTTTATCAAAATCAGCATGCTTTAAAGACACTAAATTTGACATTTTATCCTCCTAAATTTTCTTTATTTCTTCAAAATAACTTGAAAGAATTTCATAATTATCAGCTTCTCCAATTACTCTGATAATAGGTTCTGTATTTGATGGTCTCAAATGAATCCATCCTTTACAATTTTTTAATCTTCCCCATAACCCATCTTCCTTATTAAGGTATATAAAATTCTTGTCAAAAAAATCTTCATATTTATTATAAAGTAGACCCCAATTTTTGGAAAGTGTCTCTTTTTTCATAATAAAATATGGCATTTCTTTAGTAATTTCTGAAATCTTCTTACTTGTGTTTGCAAGCATCTCAAGAATTAACGCTATACCGGTAAGACTGTCCCTTGCCATATTAATTTCAGGATATATCACTCCCCCGTTTCCTTCACCACCTATTAAAGCGTTATATTTTTTAATCCCTTCAACTACATTCGCCTCACCAACTTTTGTCCTATAACATAAACACCCAAATTCAGACGCTATTTCATCACACATCATCGAGGTTGATAGATTAACAACAACATTCCCTCTCTTCTTAGAAAGAATATGTTTTACAGCAAATGCTAAAGTAAGTTCTTCTGATAATACCTCACCATTTTCATCTATAATAACAAGTCTATCAGCATCAGGATCCTGTGCAAAACCTATATCTGCTTTATAAAATTTGACTTGCTCACCGGTAGACTTTAAATTTTCTGGCTTAGGTTCAGGTTTTCTTGAAAAAAAACCATTTACCTCTCCATTAATTATTTTAACATCGCAATTCAAGAGTTCAAGTAATTTTGTTGTAATTTTACAACCAGCACTATTGACCGGATCTAAAATCACCTTAAAATTTCTCTTTCTTATAGACTCTAAGTCTATATTTTTAATAATCTTATCAAGATGTAAATCAAGCACCTTATCAGTAATTACAAATTTTCCAACTTTATTATATTGAACTTGCTCAAGAGGAAGATCAAGATAAGAGATTATCTCATCAATATCACTTTGAAGTGTAAAAGTCCCATCATTTTTAACAAATTTAAGAGCATTCCACTCTTCCGGATTATGTGAGGCAGTAACAATTATTCCACCATCAAAACCTAATTCCCTCACACCTAAAAGCAAAGTAGGAGTCGGTAAAATACCACCATAGTATACATCAATACCATAAGAATTAAAAATTGCCGTTATAAGATTAACAATTATATCTCCCGTTATCCTTCCATCTCTTGCTACAAGAATTTTTTTTGAATCTCTTTTTTTAAGATAAATAGCAAAAGATTTAATATAATTCAACAAAGTATCAAATTTAAGAGAACTTCCCCATATTCCTCTGACACCAGAAACACTTACCTTTAATTCACTCATTTTATTCACCATTTTTCATTTTAAGAGCTTTAATATATAATTCTTCATACATTTTAGCACTTTTATCCCAGGAAAAATCTTTAGACATTGCATTTTTGATGAGTTTCTTCATATGCTTTTTTCTATCAAAAAAGGTACTTACAGCCCATCCTACAGTATAATATATAGCTTTAGAACTTGCCTCATAAAATTTGAAACCTGTTCCATTACCAGTTGCTTCATCATAATTTTCAACAGTATCA
The DNA here is from genome assembly GCA_026417755.1 of Brevinematales bacterium. Taxonomy (GTDB): domain Bacteria; phylum Spirochaetota; class Brevinematia; order Brevinematales; family JAOACQ01; genus JAOACQ01. Next base: position 2,756 of record JAOACQ010000040.1, read on the forward strand.
TCAAGACCACCAACAGCTCTAACAATAGGCAAAGTCCCATATTTCATAGAATAAATCTGATTCAGTCCACATGGTTCATAAAGTGAAGGCATCAGAAAAAAATCGCTTCCAGCTTCAATTAAGTGTGCAAGTTCTTCATTATAACCAATATAACTACCTACCCTGCCAGGATATTTAGATGGTAAATAATAGAAAAATGACTCAAGCCTTTTATCTCCTGCCCCAAGTATAGCAAACTGAACAACCATATTTCTTACAATATCATCCAGACACTCAAGTAAAAAATGTAACCCCTTCTGTTCTACAAATCTACTCACTATACCAATTACAGGAATATCCTTGTTTTGCTCAAGTCCCATTCTTTTCTGCAATTCTTTTTTACAAATTGACTTTCCTTTTAAATCTTCTATAGAATAATTTGCGGGAATAAATGGATCTTTAGCTGGATCCCAAACATCATAATCCACACCATTTAGTATTCCGATGTATTTATCTTTCTTTGCATTAAGATACGGTGCAAGTCCAAAACCACCAAAAGGCTCTTTAGTTTCTGATGCATATTTAGGGCTTACAGTTGTAACATAGTCAGCAAAAAAGATACCAGCTTTAAGAAAATTAATTGACCCAAAACATTCAAAAATATCAGGAACAAAAAACTCTTCTCCAAACCCAAGATATGGATAATGATATTTAGGATAAATTCCCTGATATGCAATATTATGTATTGTAAGAATATTGACACTCTTATAAAAAAATGGATCGTTCCAATGCCATACTTTAGCATAAGCTGAAAGTAACGCCGTTTGCCAGTCATGAGAATGAAGCACGTCTGGTTTAAAATTTATAGCTTTACAAATTTCAAGGGCTGCTCTACACAAAAATGCAAATCTTTTTGGATTATCTTCATAATCATTAAAAGCACTATCATGATAAATTCCATTTCTTTCAAAATATAGATTAAACTCGACAAAATAAATTTTAACCCCTTTAACATCTGTTGAATAAACACAAGCCCATTCTTCTTTATTACCCATCCAGACATTAAGCATGGGAATTTCTTTTTTAAGTTGATAATCTTTAAAATTAATAAAACCATATTTAGGCATTACAACTCTAACATCATGCCCCATTTTTGCCAGATATATTGGAAGGGAGCCGACAACATCGGCAAGCCCCCCTGTTTTAGCAAAGGGAGAACATTCAGAAGCAGCCATTAGAATATTCAAATTAATACCCCAATTTTCAAAAATCATTCTATTTTAACATAAACTTGAATTTTTTACAAAAAAAGAAATTGACTTTTTTAACAAAACTTATTTAAAATAAACATTATGGAAATAAAATTAGCCTCACAAAATGATTATGAAGAAATACTAACAATGTGCACAGAATTTGAAACTTCACCTTTCACTTTTGATCTTGACTTTGTTTCTATAGCAAATGGTAAAAAAATAAATCCCTCATTTGCAGAGAAAATACTTCTTTCCCCCTACTCGATGAGCTTAATACTAAAAGAAAATGAAAACAATTTAGGCTTCATAACAGTCTCAGTTAATCCAACAATCTCCAACTTAACAACTATAAAAATTGGCAACATTACTTTACTTGTAATTAAAAAGAAATTCAGAGGAAATGGGCTTGGAAAATTACTTATAGAAAAGGGGCTTGCATTTCTTAAATCATATGGGGTCAAACTTGTCTCGGTAGGAACAGATATTTATAATATTTCTGCAATAAAAAGTTATGAAAAATGTGGGTTTCGATTTCAAATGGGATGGCATATCTTCAGACATTTTATTAAAGATTTTGACCCATCTGAAATTGCAGAAGAAATAGAACCTCTTGAAACTCCAAAAATACTGAATAAATTTTTTACAGATTTCGATAGACCATTTTCTTTATTAAAAGAAAAACATATAAATACAAAAGTTATAAAAGAGTATCTATTTAACAATCTTATCACAAATATCTTAAAAGGCAAAATAAAAGCTCTTAGTTATAGAAAAAATAAAAAGACTGTTGGAATTTTAACATATCAATATGACGAACTATCACAAAATGCTCTTTCTTCAGATAAGAGTGTGGTTAAAATTCTTGATATTATGTGCCTACAAGACAATAGACAGGAAAAAGAAAAAATAGCAACAATATTACTTAACGATATAAAAAATAGACTCTATAACACCCACATTCTCGAAATGTGGTTATCAGCAGAAAATCAGACACTTATTAAAACACTTGAGAGAAACGATTTTCAACTTTCATACACCGGAGTCCACTTACACAAGGAATTGTAAAATCAAAGACAATCAATTTAAATAAGCATAAAGATGCTTACTTTCTTCACTATTTCTGAGTTGATCTAATGCCCATTGCTCAATCTGTCTGATTCTCTCTTTCGTAAGATTAAATTTTTCACCTATAGCTGAAAGAGATTGAGGTTCTTCACCATTAAGCCCAAATCTATAGATTATAATCTGTTTTTCCCTCTCTGGTAGCTTGTTAAGCAATTTCTGTAAACTTTCTTTAAGAGATGAAAAAACTATCTTTTCCTCAGGATGATTTAATTCGTTGTTAAAATAAGAAACAGCTATACTTTCTTCTGGATTATTTTCCTCCTGAACATACATTTCCTCAATCGAAGAATAGCCCTGAGACATTTCAAGAATCTTTTTTACATCATCTTTTTCTATTTCTAATACTTCTGATAAGATGTCTTCACTCGGTCTTGTTCCATTTTTCTTTACATATTCCTCTGAATATTTATAAATCTGCATAAGCTCATTTGCTCTATTCATAGGAAGTCTTACCATCCTAGACTTTTCTGAGATAGCTTTAAGAATTGCCTGTCTTATCCACCATATAGCATAAGAAATGAAATGATAGCCTCTTCTGTAATCAAATCTTTCAGCTGCAGTTATAAGACCAATATTCCCCTCACTTATCAGATCACCGAGATGCATCCCAAGTCCTTGATATTTTTTTGCAACTGAAACCACAAATCTTAAATTTGAAAGAATAAGTTTTTCCCGTGCCTTTATATCTCCTTCAAAGGATTTTTTTGCGAGTTCCTTTTCTTCCTCTGGTGTAAGTAAAGGAAATTTATCAATTTCTTTGAGATAAAGAGAAATTGAATTACTTTTCAAAAGTTTATCAAAAGAATTAAATTCTTTTTTCACACCACCCTCCTAACTTAATTAAGCAAAAAATATGCCATTTAGATTCAAAAATAAAGAAAATTTCTTAATTCATTGCTTAGAAAAGAAAAGGAAATTTTAAAAATTTGTGGTTTGACGGAAAATAATATTTCACTAAAAACAATTTGTTTCAATATGACACACTAAACCAGAATGGAAATGAAAATAGTGTCAAAATGATTTATGGCCTTCCAATACTATAATAGGTAAAACCATAATTTCTCATTTTCTCTGGTTCATAAATATTTCTTCCATCAAATATAACTTTTTCTTTAAGTAAAGAATATATACGTTCAAAATCAGGCTCTTTAAAACAATTCCATTCTGTTATTAAAACAAGAGCATTTGCATCTTGAATAGCTTCGTATTGATTATCTACGTATACAATTCTCTTATCTTCTCCAAAAATCTTTTTGGCTTCTTTTACAGCTTTTGGATCATATGCAAAAATTTTAACCCCTTCATCCAAAAGCCTATTTATAATATACACAGATGGAGCTTCTCTCATATCATCTGTATTTGGTTTGAATGCAAGCCCCCAGATAGCAATTTTTTTGCCTGTTAAATTATTGTGAAAATGGTTTAAAATTTTACTTACAAATCTTTCTCGCTGTTTATCATTTATTTCATCAATTGCCTCAAAGAGCTTTGAATCTTCCCCGATCTCCTGAAACATTTTAATCATAGCCTTTACATCTTTTGGAAAACAAGAGCCACCATAACCTACACCAGCATAGAGAAACGGCATACCTATTCTTTTATCAGTTCCAAGCCCCTGTCTAACTTTAAGAATATCAGCCCCATAGACTTCACATAACTTACTAATTTCATTCATAAATGAAATTCTCAAAGCAAGCATACAATTTGACGCATACTTTATAATTTCACTTGATTTTGTATCAACAAGTATAACAGGATGGCCATTCTTAACAAAAGGTGAATAAAGCTCCATCATTATATTTGCTGCTTTTTCACTATCTGCACCGATTACAACTCTATCAGGTCTCATAAAATCTTCAACAGCAGCACCTTCTTTCAAAAATTCTGGATTTGATACAACATCAAATTCAAAATTTGATCCCCTTTCTTTTATAGTTTCAAGTATTATGTTTTTAACTTTTTCTGCAGTGCCAACTGGAACAGTTGATTTATTTACGATAACTTTGTATCCATTAATATACTTTCCTATATCTTTTGCAACACTGAAAACATATTTTAAATCTGCAGATCCATCAGCTGAAGTTGGTGTACCTACAGCAATAAAAATCAAATCACTTTTCTCTATCCCATATTTTATATCGGTTGAAAATGTTAATCTGCCCGCCTGTCTATTACTTTCTATTAATTCTTCAAGTCTTGGTTCATAAATTGGCACAATATTACTATTAAGCATATCTATTTTTTCCTGATTATTATCTATACATATCACTTCGTTACCAATTTCTGCAAGACAGGTTCCACTTACAAGCCCTACATAGCCAGTTCCAACCATACATATCTTCATCCTATCCTCCTATCTATTGTTATAATTTTTTTCAATCCAGTTTTTATACTCACCACTTTTTATATTTTCTATCCAATCTTTATGCGTAAGATACCAGTCTATTGTTTTTTCTATTCCCTTTTCAAAATTATACTCCGGTTGCCAACCAAGCTCCCTCTTTATTTTATCATAACACATAGCATATCGATAATCATGCCCCGGTCTATCTTTAACAAAAGTAATAAGTTTTTTATAATAATCTTTTGGTTTTCCCAGTTTTTCTGCCATTTTCTCACATATAATATTAACCACTTCTATATTTCTTTTTTCCTCACCGCCACCAATATTATATTTTTCCCCAATTTTTCCTTCTGTAATAATTTTATATATTGCTCTGGCATGATCTATAACAAAGAGCCAATCTCTAACATTTTTACCC
>JAOACQ010000064.1 GCA_026417755.1 Brevinematales bacterium
GATGTGTATAAGAGACAGGTCATATACATTAAGGGTTAATTTTCCAAAGGCAAATATAAGTATAGACAACTTCAATTTTAAACTTGATTATCAGACAATATATATACCACAGAAGATTGAAGCAGAAAATTATAATACTATGTCTAATGCTTGTATTTCAACAAATGGCACTGTTATTTCAACTTTTGGTGATAGAGCTGGAAATAGTTACTGGTTGGAATATGACATAACTGTTCCAGCAACAAGAGCTTATACTTTAATTTATAGAGTCTCTTCTCCTGGTTACTCCAATCATAAGTTAAGTTTTGCAACAAATGGAGTTACAATATCTACAGTTAATGTTCCAGAATCAGAATGGACTACAGTCCAAACAACTGTAAACTTATCAGCAGGGGCATATCCGATAAGAATTTATTCTACCGGCGGTAGATATTTTTTTGACTGGTTTGAACTAAGATAAAATCGATATAATTTTGTTAAAGGGTGGATTTATATCCACCCTTTTTTGTTTTTCTATTGAGAATTTTTTAATTTTGCTTTAAAATAATAAGCTACTAGTTTTCTTTTTATTTATTTCTGATATAATTAATATTAATAATTAAGGAGCATTAATGACTAATGTATATTTGCCTTTTTTAGGAAAGAATATTGTTTTTTATGATAGAGACGAGTTAAAAGAGTTTTTGATTCAATCCATCTATAACAAATCAAACTTCAGAGTAATGTTTCTTGATGAGAAAAAAGTTTTTAAAGCCCTTTTCAGTAAAGAATGGCAGGAAACTATACTTAAAGTAGACATTTTTGTTTGTGCGTCTCAAATAGTTAGCTGGATGATTAAGATGTTAACTGGTAAAAGGATACCTGTTATAATGCCTGTTACGATATTTCTTGACTTTATGAGGACATCAAATGAAATGAATTATACAATCTTTCTATATGGTGGCAACAACAAGGTGATTCTTGAGACTTTAAGAAAAGTAAGAAAATCATTTGAAGGTGCAAGAATAGTCGGATACTATAGGGCAAACATAAAAGGAAAGGAGTTAGAGGATGTTTTGATCAATATAAGAAAAAGTGCACCTCAAATATTTTTTGTTAGTATGAAATCTGTTTTTAAACAGGAGAAATGGATAGAGCAAAATAGGTCAAATTTTCAAAACTCAATTGTATTAAGTCTTGATGATGCTTTCTGGATAATAGCAGGTAAAAAGAAAATGCCACCTCTGTGGGTACAAAAGAAGAACTGGAATGGTTTTTACAAAACTCTTATAGCTCCTTATAATATTTTCAGGGTTATAAGATTGTTTGTTATTTTTACCTATACAATTATGAAAAAAATTTTTACAAAAAAAGGCTAAAAATGAATGAAAAAAGGATTTGTGGAGTTATTTTTGGAAGAGAGAGAAGTGATTTGCTTTCACTTGCAGAAGAGGATGATTCATTACTTATGCCTTTTGCTCCCAGTTATAGAAATATTGATTATGCTATAAGCTCTCTTTTTCATATTGGAATAAGTGATTTTATAGTTTTTGTAAGTAAGAAAAAACGAATAGAAGAATATTTTATAAAAAATTGGGGAGAGCTTAACGTTACTGTAATAGACTGTGAAGAGCTTGGCAATAACTTGCATTTCATAAGGGAGAAGATTGATTCCCTTGATTTTTCTATGTTTATTGGTATTAAATCCGACAATCCATTATGGGTAAATTTTGAAGAATATAAAGAGAAAATCTTTACTAAAGAAATTTCTTTTTCTATAAAAAACAAAAATGGGAAAAAGGCAGAAGTTTGTGGTTTTTCAATTAAACCAAAAGAATTTACCTATAAATTTTTAACTTTCATTAATAACAAAGAATTGTTCACAAAGGATATTGCTACAGAATGGCATAATATCAATAAATTACATTCTATAGAAATCGAAGAGTCAATTTTCTTAAAAATTAATTCTATTAAGGAATTTTTTGATTTTCATATCAATATGATTAATAATTACTTTTATCTTGATGATTTTAATTCAAAAGTTCCTTTGAAATATAATAGTTTTGTTAATTCTAGTAGCGTTTTTGACCCTGATTCTTTTGTAAAAAATTCTATTGTTGGGACAAACGTTGAAATAAAGGGCTATGTAGAAAATTCTGTAATTTTTTCAAATGTTAGAATTGCAAAAGGAGCTAAGATAATAAATTCTCTTATACTACCAGGTAATAATATTGGGAGTCATACAGTAATTGACTCTGTGATCTTAGATGAGTTTTATGAAGATAATTCATTGCCAAATATTGAGGCACACTCTGTTATTGGCAATAAAGAAGCAATAAGACCAAATAATAAGTTTGGTGAGTTAAATTTTGGGGTGAGTTTGCTTGGGAAAAATTTAAGAATTCCATCAAGGATGAAAATAGGTGGAAATTGCTATATAAAAAGTAATGTTTATCATATGTTACTTAGAAATATGAGAAATATTGAAGATGGAAGTTTAGTATCAAATTAAAGTTGATTTATACAGTTTTATTTATTAAATTTATATTAAAGAGGTTTTTATGTCAAGAGTTTTAAAAAGAAGGCTTGCAATTATAGCAGTCTTTATAGTATTTGGTGGTTTAAGTTTTTATGAAAGCAGAAATTATTTTATATTTCTTTATTCTGCTTTGTTTGCTGTTATCACTATGTTTCTTGAAGCATTTTTCTACAAGAAGAGAGGAATTTTTCTATATGCTCTTCTTGGTTTGATAGCGGGTTTTTATGCGGGAAGAATAGTTTATACAATTTTCAAAGATTTTTGTACCAATTTCTTCTTAAAGTGTGAGTTTCTTGAGCCGTATTTTATACTTTCTTTTACATATCTCGGCTTTTTTATGCCTTTTCTTTCATCTCACAAGTATGGTGGTTACTTGTTTAACATACCATTTGGTGGAGAGGCAGAAAAGAGAAGTACGGAGATTAAGATTCTGGATACAAGTGTTGTGATAGATGGAAGAATAGCAGATATAGCAGAAGTAGGCTTTTTGAGTGGGACAGTTCTCCTTCCAAAGTTTGTACTCAACGAAATTCAGGCTCTTGCGGATTCAAAAGATCCCATTAAAAGAAGTAGGGCAAGAAGGGGGCTTGATGTACTTAATAAACTTAAAGATATTACAAGTCTTGATCTCAAAATTTATTCAAAGGATTATCCGGAAACAAAAGGTGTGGATGCAAAACTTATAAATCTTGCCAAAGAGTTAAATGCAGCAATCATAACAAATGATTACAACTTGAATAAAATAGCAAAACTTGATGGAATACAGGTTTTAAATCTTAATGATCTCGCTAATGCAGTTAAACCTGTCCTTCTTCCTGGTGAAGAATTTGAGCTTGATGTTTTAAAGGAAGGAAAAGAAAATAATCAAGGTGTTGGTTATCTGTCAGATGGGACAATGGTTGTTGTCTCAAACGGAATGAATTATATAGGCAAAAGAATACCTGTGAAGGTAACAAGTATTTTACAAACTTCGGCAGGAAGAATTATTTTTACGGAGCCAAAGGCTAAATGATCAAAGCTGGGATAGGATACGATCTTCATAGACTTGTTAAAGGTAGAGAGCTTATACTTGGTGGGGAGAAGATAGAAAGTGAATGGGGATGTCTTGCCCATTCGGATGGGGATGTGTTAATTCACTCTCTTATTGATTCTATTGTTTCTCCGGCATTAAAACTTGATATCGGCAAGTTGTTTCCTGATAATGAGGAAAATTACAAGGATATTTCAAGCCTTGAATTGCTTAAAATAGTAAAACAACAATATCTAAAGAATATAAAGATTCTGTCGATAGATAGTGTAATTATACTTGATAAGCCAAAGATTGGGAATTTTATACCAAAAATGATAAAAAATATATCCTCTATTCTTGAAATAGATGAGGAAATAATATCGATAAAAGGTAAAACTTCGGAAAACACAAGGCTTTTTTCTGTAGAATCCTATACAGTTTCTTTAATTGAAAAATAAGGAGTTCATTGTGAAACAAAAAAAATCAAAAAAAGATATGACATTTAAAGAGCGAATTGTTGAAGGAGTGAAGGAATTTTTATCTGCTTATATTATTGTGTTTTTCATAAGGCTTTTTCTGATAGAGGCCTTTCAGATTCCTTCACAATCTATGGTGCCTAATTTACTTGTCAAGGATATTTTAATGGTTGAAAAGTTAACAATGGGAACAAAAATTCCCATCCTTAACTGGAAAATTAAAGGGTTTTTAAAGCCAAAAAAGAATGATATTATAGTTTTTATTTCACCCGCATGGGAAAGCCCTGGTTTATCTAAAGAGTTAATAAGTTTGCTCACTTTTTCTATCATTAATCTTGATAATACTTTTGAGACACCAAAAAATCTTGTAAAGAGGTTAGTTGCTGAACCAGGCGATAGAATATCTATGTCAAACCATATACTTTTTATTAATGGTAAACAGCTTGAAACGGAGAGTATCGGTATAGTAAAACAACCAATTATAGAAAGGTTTAAATACGCCGGAGATGCCACTTTTCATATTTATGAAGAAAATTATAATGGAAAAAAAAGAATAGTTCAATACTACGCTCCTTTTGAGAAACGTGAAGATCTGGAGTATAAAAACGCAATTCAGAAGTTAACAAATGAGTCTTTAGTGGATAGTTTTGGATTTTATAGAGAATATCTGCTAAGTAGTTTTCCAGAAATTTATGTTCCAAAAAAGGGAGACACGATAAAAATTCAAGAGCTCAATTCCTACAATAAGTATTTAATAAAATTACTTATAGAAAGGGAAACAAAAAAGAAAATTAAAATATCCAATGGGAAATTTCTACTTGATGGTAATGAAATAAAAGAATGGAAGATTAAAGAAAATTATTATTTTGGGATGGGAGACAACAGACATTTAAGCGAGGATTGTAGATATTTTGGATTTATTCCTGAAAGCAATATTTTTGGTAAACCACTTGTAAGATATTGGCCTTTACTCAGAGTAGGTTTTGATTTTAACGAAAAGAAAAAAACAATCATCAAAAAATATCTATGAAAAGGTTTGTAGTATTTTTATTTTTTATTTTGTTCAAAGCCAACCTATATCCTGACGAGAATATTATTATTGGAACAGAAGAAGGAATATACTCAAAAAATCTTTTTGGATATGAAAAGATCCCTATTCTTACTAATGAAAAAATAATAGACATTGCGGCAACTGATAATGGGTACTATTTTCTTTCTGAGAATGGGCTCTATCTTTCTAAGGATCTCAAACAATATGTTAAACTTGAAAATGGGATAAGAAAAGATAGATTTATAATAGAAGAAGATCATATTTTCAGAGTTATTGAAAAGGACAAAAGATTCAAAAGAATAAAAATAGATAAAAACAATCCTCAAAATATAATCATATATAGTAAAAAAGATATATATATTTCTACTAATAGTGGAGAAATATGGCAAAAGCTAACTATTTATATTAATGAAATTACTGCTGCAGAAATAAGTTCGGAAAATAAAACTATAAACATCTATATTTCTCATCCTTATAATGGAATTTTTTTATACAATTTCCAAAAAAAATCCATAAAAAATATTTCAAAGGGTATAAATAAATTTAATGCTTTTTTCTACAATGACATATCCGATATTAACTTTATAAACGGTGAAATTTATGCCACATCCTTTTTTGAGAGAGAATTGTATAAATTTGATAAAAAGAAGTTTAGTTGGGAAAATATACAAACTATTGAAAAAGATGAAGAGGTTATTTATTCATTTGGTAACATTGAGGATAAAATATGTTTTGTGATGAGTGATTCTATTGAAGGAAATGAAGTTATACAGGATGTAGCCATTGATATTTTTGAAATAGCGAATGTGGTTCCATATTGTGTATTAATTGATAAAAAATTTTCATTTTCATCACTTGAAATATTATTTGAAGAGGAGAATGAGAATTTTTATCGTTTAAAAGCAAACAACAGAAAAGGAATCTACATATCCCCATATGCCTTACTTAAAAGAAAAAATAATATTGAAAATTTTATACCGATAATGGAAAAAAAAGGACTAAATACAATTGTTCTTGATATGAAAGATGACTATGGCTATTTACATTATAAACCAGATGATCCGGATATAAAGAAGATTGCAAAAACTCTTTATCCAGTTGATATTGATAAAATTGTGAGGATTGCAAGAGAGAAAAATATTTACCTTATAGCGAGGATTGTTGTATTTAAAGATAGTGTTCTCTATAAATACAATAACTATGAGTATGCTGTAAGAGATAAAAGAGATAATTCTCCCTGGGTAGGGATGAAAACAAATGAATTAAACGAAACAAACAATATAAAAGAATATTGGGTTGATCCTTATAATACTTCTGTATGGAAATATATTGTAGCGATAGCTAATGAGCTTGTGAAAAAAGGATTTGATGAAATACAGTTTGATTATATAAGATTTCCAACAGATGGACTCAATCTGAAATATGCAACTTTTCCAGCACAAAATGGCTTTACAAAAGAAGAAGCTATATTTTCATTCTTAAGGTATGCAAGAGAACATATTGATGCACCTATTTCTATTGACATTTATGGCAACAATGGCTGGTACAGGAGTGGGGGTGTAACGGGTCAAGATGTTGAACTTCTTGCCGATTATGTTGATGTAATATGCCCTATGTTTTATCCTTCTCATTTTGATCAGAGGTTTTTGAACTATGAACCTTTTGACAAAAGACCATATAGAATTTATTATTATGGAACTTTAAGAACATATCATATGGCAAGAAAGAAGATTATACCAAGGCCTTATGTTCAACATTTTAGATTGAATGTAAGTTATGATAGAGAATATTATAATGAAGAATATATTTCAAATGAAATAAAAGGAATTGAAGATAGTGTAAATATGGGATATATATTCTGGAATATGGAGGGAAAATATTAGTCTTCCTGAAAAGTTTTTAATTTACTTAATAATTTATGTCTTACTTTTTTTAGTGTTTTCGGGGTCTATTGTTGTTCTATATTTTATTCAAAAAAAAGATTTGGATAGAGATGTTTTGCCTGTTGTTAAGAAAAAGATAAACAAAAAATCCGGTACTAAAGCAACAAAAAGCGAGATAAAAAGTAAATTTACGGAAAAGCTAGGTGAAAAAATTGTTCAGATGATGATAGAAGTAGCCTATGCAGAAAGTGAAGCCTTGCTGAGGGATAGAATAAGAAAAATAAAGTTTGAGTGTGAAAAATTGAATGCAAAAAAACTTCCTGAAGATACGAAACAAATTATATCTACAGTTTTGTTATGGGCAAATAAATTTAATATAGAAAGGCATATAAGGGAAATGAGGATTCTAAAAAAGTCTTCCCAGATAAGTTATAATAAGAAGAAAAGAGATTTTAAGTTATTAATTCCAAGTGAATAATTTGAAAAAATTTTAATTTTATTATATTATAAATGTATATTTATATTTTTTCTTTACAAAGGGAGATAGCTATGAAAATAGAAAAGCAAAGTCTTGGTGAGATATTCAAAGAGGTAAGAAAAGAAAAGGGTTTAACGCTTGACGAAATTTCAAAAGAAACAAATATACCAAAAAGATATCTTGAAGCAATAGAAGATGATAACCTCACTGTTTTTTCTAGTGAAACCTATGCGATAGGTTTTATTTCAACTTATTGTGAGGCTTTAGAGATAGATAAAGATCTCGTTTTGGCTCAATACAAAAGGCTTAAAAAAATAGAAGAAGATTCTCCTATAGAAGCACTTGTGGGAGAAAAGAAGACAGATTTTAGCAAATTTTTGCTTCCTTCGATTATAGTGTTATCTTCTTTTATTCTTCTTATTATAATTTTCTTAGGTATCAGGACGATAATGAACAAAAATTCTATGCCAAAGACTTATTATTTCTCTCAAGCAAAAATCTCACGAATTTATGATGTTAGATTTAAGGTTGGGGATGTTCTCAATATTACCAATGAAGAAAGAACCATAGAAATTACTTTTGATAATGTTGATAAAATGAATAACCTTAACTTCAAAATAAACAATAATTCTTATTCAATCAAAGGAAATGGTCTTTTGACAATAGATAGTGATTATGACGGAACTAACGATATGAATATAGAGTTTTTCTCAACCAAGCCTAATTACATAAGACTCAATTTATCATATTTAACAACAGAAAATCTGACAGCACAAAATCCATCCAATCAAGCCAATCAAACGGGAATAAATGTCATAAGCGAAAAAGAATGGTATAAGGCTGCTTCTCAAAAGGAAATAGTTATGAAGGTTTTTGCTTCTGAGAATTGCTGGATAGCTTATAAAGCTGACGACAAAGAAGAAAAAAATCTATACCTATCAGCTAAAGGAGAGCATATAATATTATTTTCAAACAAACTTACCCTTTATTCCGCAAATAATGGTGCTATAAAAATAGGTATTGAAGGTAAAGAAGAAACTTTAGGTGGATTCGGTGAAGTTGGAAAATCTATCTTCTACTGGAAGAAAAGGGATAAGGAAGTTGTTCTAGTTCAGGCAGTGTTAAAATAAGGTGTTTTCTATAAAATGAAAATATTTTTTGATTCTCTTGGATGTCCCAAAGCTCTTGTAGATGCGGAGAAAATGTCTTTTCTTCTTGAAAAAGATGGGCATCTTCTTGTTAATTCAACAGAAGAAGCAGAGGCAATAGTTGTTAATACATGTGGTTTTATAGGAGCCGCAAAGAAAGAGAATATCGAAACTATTCTTAATTATGCAGAATTGAAGAAAGATAAACCAAATCTAAAGCTCATTGTATCTGGTTGTTTATCAGAAAGATATAAAGAAGAGTTATTAAAAGCAATCCCTGAGATAGATGCTTCTATAGGGGTTAAAGATTTTACAAAAATTATAAATGCTCTCAATGAAAGCAACAAAGAAAATCTTTTAGATGATGGTGAAGAAAGAAATGATGCTTTTTTCCCTGAGAGAAGTTTGAATTTTTCTGGGCTTAATTATGCTTATCTTAAAATATCTGAAGGTTGTAACAAAAGATGTTCTTTTTGTGCTATTCCAGCTATAAGAGGAAAACAGAGAAGCAGGACAATAGAAAATATTCTTAAAGAAGCAGAATTTCTACTTTCCCGTGGAATAAATGAACTTATTTTAATAGCTGAAGATTCTTCTTCTTATGGAATGGATATATATGGAAAGAAAAAATTAATAGAACTTTTAAAAGAATTAAATTCAATCGGTTTTGATTGGATAAGGGTTATGTATTTATACCCTGATGAATCTATATTATCGACTGTGGAAACAATCTCTTCTCTTAAAAATGTTTGTAACTATATTGATATTCCTTTACAACATGTGAATAAAGATGTTTTGAAATCGATGAATAGAGAAGGAGATCTTGAAAGTTATCTTTCTCTCATAGAAAAAATAAGGGAGATTAATCCTGACATTTCTATAAGAAGCTCTTTTATTATTGGTTATCCAATTGAATCTGAAGTGGCTTTTAATGAGTTGAAATTTTTTCTTAAAGAAGCTAAACTTAACAGAGTGGGGTTTTTTGAATATTCAAGAGAGGAGGGGACACCTTCTTATAGTCTTAAGTCCTGTGTATCAAAGGAGATTGTAAAAAACAGGCTTAAAGAGATTACTCAAATACAGAATGAAGTATCAAAGGATTTATTAAAAAAACATATAGGCAAGAAACTGAAATGTATATTTGATGGTTCTATAAGCGATGAAGAAGGTGAAATTCTTATTTTCAGAACAGAATATGATGCTCCAGAAATAGATGGAGTTGTTAAAGTTGTTAATAAGTATGATAAATTAATAGAGAATGCGTTTGAAAAAATAGAGATAGTAGATAGCGATGAAATAGATCTGATAGGAAAATTAAATGAATTTTAAGCTCAATATCCCAAATATACTTACAATAAGTAGAGCCCTAATAGTTCCAATAATCTGTTATTTCTTATATTTTGATGGACTTGTTAATATAATAATAGCAATATTGCTTTTAACATTTGCTTCTTTAACTGATACTTTTGATGGGATGATTGCAAGAAAATTTAATCAGACTTCTGAGTTTGGGGCATTTTTTGACCCACTAGCTGACAAGATTCTTGTATGGGGTATTTATATAGGGTTTCTACTTAAACCCTTTTTCTATAATATGTTGCCTTTTGTTTTGATAATCATATTAAGGGATTTATTTGTGACATTCTTGAGATTTTACTCCAAAAATAAAAATGTGGAATTTAAAACTTCTTTTTTAGCAAAAACTAAAACAGCTGTTCAGATGATTTTTGCATTTGTTTTAATGTTTTTTATTCTTATAACTCATATCATAAAGTTGATTTTTAAAATAGATACATTTAACTATCAGACCATATGGCATGCCTTTTTACCAAGGGCAGGAGAAGCAATAGTAAATATACCTTTTATTCTTATGATTTTTGTAAGTATTTTTACTTTATGGACAGGAATTGATTATTTACTTCAGTATTTAAAATTGAGGAGAAAAACTTGAAATTTTTGGTTAAAATTATATCTACAGGTTTTTTTGTTGGTTATATTCCTTTCTTTCCCGGAACTTTTGGCAGTATTCTGGGAGTTTTAATTTATTTTTTCTTTCTTTCAAAGCTAGATTCTTTAGTTTTTTTATTAATTACCTTTTTTGCTTTTATTTCGGCAATATTGATATGCGATTTTGCTGAGAAAAAAATTTTTAAGATAAAGGATCATAATCCAATCGTTCTTGATGAAATAATAGGGATTTTTATAACATTCATTCCGGTTTCTTCACCAAGTATTTTTAATATTCTTACTGGCTTTATATTATTCAGGATATTTGATATAATAAAACCTTTCCCTATCAAAAACCTTCAAACATTAAATGGGGGGCTTGGGATAGTTATTGATGATTTTATGGCCGGAATATATGCTGCTTCCACTCTTTATATTCTATCTGTTTTCAAGCCTTTTTAAGTTATCAAGTGCAGTCTGATAAGTTGGATAAAATTTTACTGCTATCTTAAAGTTTTTGATGGCATTTTCAATATCATTCATTGCTTCGTATGAAACACCAAGATTATTATAATACGCTGCCTTATTCATATTGTTTTCGTTTGCTCCAAAATAAATAGCTGCTTTAAAGGCTGCTTCAGCCTGATTAAAGTTTTCAAGTTTAAGAAGGACAAGGCCTATTCTGTTGTATAAAGCAGCATTATTCGGAGAAAGTCTTAAAGCATATTGGTATGAAACAAGGGCTTTTGAATATTCACCAGCAAGTCTATTTTCATCACCAATAATCTGGTACATATATGCATTTCCACCGATATTCTGGATATATTTTATAGCAATTTTCAATCTTTCTTTTCTCATTTCTTTAGCTGTATAATATCTGATTAATGTAAAATAAGGTTCTGGATTCTTTGGGTTCTTTTCTATCATATCAAGCAGCCTGTTTTCACTGAATCCAACTTGCCCACCTGTTTGGGGTTTTGGAGTTTCAGTTGTAGTTTGTGGTGATGGTTTTTGTGTTTCCTGAGCTTGCTGCTTTTCTGTTTCTACCTGTTTTGGTTGTTCTGTTGGTGGAGATTCTTCTTGAGAAAATAAATTTATTGACAAAAATAAAGAACTAATTATAATGTAGATAGTTATTTTCTTCATATTATGCTCCTATTTTATTTTAACAAAATTAATTAATTTTGTAAACTTTTTAGAAAGAATGGGTTTGTATGAAAAATAGAACTATAGCCATAACAGGTGGTGGACAGGGTATTGGTAAGGCAATTGTTTTCTATTTTCTTAAAGAAGGATTTAACGTTTCTGTAATAGACACTGATTCTTCTTCTCTTGAAGAACTCAAAGATTTTGACACAAAAAAGTTATTAACTTTTTGTGGCGATGTTTCAGTTGAAAAAGATGTATTTGAGTGGGTCAAACTAACAATTAACAAATTTGAAAGAGTAAATATCTTAGTAAATAATGCAGCTATTGCAATCAATAAACCAATTATAGACTTATCATATGAAGAATGGCAGAAGGTAATCAATGTAAATCTTGGGTCGATCTTTTTGACTTCAAAATATTTTTATCCTCACCTATCCAGAACAGAAGGTTCAATAATAAATTTAGCCTCTACAAGAGCTTTTCAATCCGAAAAAAACACCGAAGCATATTCAGCTTCAAAAGGAGGTGTTGTCTCAATAACTCATGCACTCGCGATAAGTTTAGGACCTTCTGTAAGGGTTAATTGTATTAGTCCCGGTTGGATAGATACTACTGAATGGAGAAAAAAATCGGATAAAAAAGTTTATTCATTAAGAGAAGAGGATCATCTTCAACATCCGGCAGGAAGAGTTGGTAAACCAGAAGACATAGTAAATATGATAAAGTTTTTATCCAGTGAAGAGAATTCTTTTGTCACCGGTGCTAATTTTATAATTGATGGTGGCATGACAAAAAAAATGATTTATATTGAGTGATTATTTATTGAAGATTTAATAATTCTCTGTCGATAAAACCTTTTTAGGGGGTTAGTAATGAAGTTTGTTTCAAAGCTGAGTAGAAGGGTTATTCTTGCCACTTTTTTAAGTATATTGATTTGCAATTTAATATATACTTTTCTTATCCCTATGACTCTTAATTATTCTTTGAAAGAAACCTATGAATTTTATAGAAAAATGGTTGTTGTTAGTCTTCTTATCTCTCCTATTTCAGTTTTGAGTGTGTATTTATTTTATCTTCCTATTAAAAAAGCTCTTGAGGAGATGGAACAAAAGGGGAGTGTGTCTGAAAAACTAGTGTATAAGGCCGAGAGAGCTTTTAATAATATTCCAAACTTTTTGTTTCTAGTAGGGGCTATAGCTTATGTGGCTGGTTTAATACTTAATTTCTTTTTTGATAGTTTGAAAGGGCAACCAATCGAAATTGATCATTTTATATCAAGATTTTTTACCGCTTTTTCATGGGGAATACTTAACGGTATTGTTGCAGCAAGAATATTAAATCTTATAATGCTTAAGGGAAAATTAAGACTTAAAATAACCACACTTTCGGAATTATCAACTTCAAAGAAAGTAAATTCTTCTTTCAGATATTTTATTAGTGGACTTATATTTTTTCTATTTTTAGTTTCCTATCTTGGAGTTTTATTTTATCAACAGATAAAACATATTTTTAAGGAACAAATTTCAGCTCAATTAATTGAAGAGAAAGAAAAAATTTTTTCCTTATTTCTTGCTAACGATTTTATTAAAGTAATCGGAATAATTTTACTTTTGTTTTTTATTGTCATTGTATTATATGCCATAATTGTATATGAAATTAATATAAATCTTAAAAGTATATATGATCAGGTGAATAATCTCAATCAAGATGAAATGGATCTCACAAGAAAAATAAATATAGTGAGTTTTGACGATATTGGTGTAATGAGTGCAGGAATCAATAAATTTTTGCAAAAACTGGTTGATACAGTTAAAAATATAAAGCTACTTTCAACTAAAGTATTTGAAAATTCTAAAATGACAAAAGAATCTCTTCTTGAATGTGGAAATAAAACAAATGAACTATCAAAAATAATGTCTGAGATAGAAAAGATGGCTAGTCTGCAATCAGAAATAGTTAAGTCAAGTATAAATGTTATACATATGTTTGTAGAAAAGCTGGATATATCAATAAATCTTATTCAAGAACAAACTGTATCGGTAGACAATACTGCAAAAGGAATGAAGGATATCTGGAATGCTATAGAAAAGATTTCCAGTAAAATTGGGGAGATGAAAGGTTTCATTACTACACTTTCATCCCTCGTTTCTGAAGGTAGTAAAAATGTAGATGAGACATTAAAATCAAGTATATCAATCCAAAATACAGGTGACAACGTGAATGAAATTGCAAAACTTATTGAAGATATAGCAGAACAGTCTAGTATTCTTGCTATGAATGCAGCTATAGAAGCCGCTCATGCAAAAGAGTATGGAGTTGGATTTGCTGTCGTTGCCCAGGAAATGAGAAAACTTGCCGAATCAACATCAGAATCGACAAGAAAGATCAAATCTCTGATGTCTGAGATGAAGAATAAAAATGCCGAGGGCCTCAAAATTTCAAACGAGTTAAAAATAAATTTTCAGAATATTCTTGCAGAATTTAATAAAAATGAGGTGAAATTTAATGAAATAAACAATCTTGTAAACGAGGAAACAAATACTGCAAGAAAAGGACTTAACGAGCTTGAATCTCTCTTGAAAACCACAGAAAGACTTAGGGAACAAACAAAAGTTATGAGGGAAAGCCATTTTTCTCTTGAAGATTCTGTCAATAATCTTAATAAGACAGCGGAAAATCTTTCCACTATACAGAAAGATCTTGAGAAAGGGATCAGATTTATTGAAGAAGCATTCAAAAATATATATTCTTCTTTTGATGTAAGTTTTGAAGCGATAGAATTCTTACAGAAGGAAGTTCAAAAATATAAGATTGATTAAGATATATCCTTTTTGACTTTTGTTAACATTTCTTTTCTATTTTTTACTTCAAGTTTACTATAGATTTTGTTGGTGTAATTTTTTACTGTATTTTCTGAGATAAAAAGTTTGTCTGCTATTTCTTTATTTTGAAGACCTTTTACAATCATTTCTAATATTTGTTTTTCTTTTTTTGTTAATTTGTATTTTTGAGAAAGTATTTCAATTTCTAATTCATCAAATCCTTTTTCAAAATCAATTAAATCTTCGTTGATTATTATCCAAAGTAATCGCTGTTCAATAGGTATACAAATAAGATGATAATATTTGTTTTCTATTTTTAGTTTTCTATATGTTTTTTCAGTAAGATTTATTTTTTGTTCTGAAATTAGCAAATTTAAATTGCTTAGATTCAATTCACTTTCTATCAAGATGGCTTTTGTATTAAATTGGAGATCTGTTAAAAATACAGAAATCTCATTGTCAGATATTTTGATATATTCGAGTTCTTTTTTGATATCTTTTTTATTAGTAAGTGAAAAAGCTATTTTATTTTTGATAACTTCATATAGATTTAAATTGAGGTCGCCTATTTTAAATAATACCTGCCCTATATTTTCTTCATGAAATAGATTATACACGAAATAATGATAAAATTCCTCTCTGGGTAAAAAATCAACTGGCAATATATCATAAGTCATATAACGAATACCATTCTCCGGAATTTTAAACTTTCCATATCTATCAAAAGCAAAAATAAGTCTTGAAAAGTCTATTCCAGACAAACTTTTTTCATAAAAGGAAACATAAGTAGAATCTATACCTATATCTGGGAAAGTATTAAATAGATACTCGAATTTTTCTCCTGAATCATTAAATATTAAAATATTTTCACCAATCTCATTAATTTTTAAAAGATTATTTTTAAATTCAAAATCGGTAATAAAAAATTTATTATCAATGTATTCTTTTAAAATTTTTGACATAAATGGCAATTCTTTTTCAATAAAACATGCTAATTCTTTAAGGACAAATACGGATATTTTTTTATGTTCAAGATAAGAAATAAAACTATCTTCCTCAAAATCAAATTCTTTAAAGAAAATTAATATCTCGTTGATAGGAATAAAATTCTCATATTTTTTTAATATTTCTGTTATTTTTTCATTGGAAATTATATTTTTAAAAAGATCTTCACCTCTTCTTATGTTACAACCACAGGAATTTCTCAAAATTATATTTGGGATAAGCATTGTTTTTTCAACTTTTTTATCGTTATACTTAATCTTTTCATATAGATTTTTAATAGCCACATAACCAATAGAATAAAAAGGTTGATGAACTGTAGTAAGGTGATAACTTCCTGATATATTTATATCATCAAAACCAACAACTTTTAAATCTTCTGGAACTTTGAAATTTCTCCTTCTTAACTCTTCTATTAAACCAAAAGCCATCATATCATTGGCACAGACGACTACATCTATTTCCATATTTAATCTATTAACTATAAATTCTGCAGCGAGTTTCCCTGATTCAGTAAGAAAATCACCCTCTATTAACCAATGTGGATCTATCTTAATCCCGTTATCTTTCATAATCTTAAGATATGTTTCCAATCTTTCACAGGCTTCTTTATTGTGAGCAGGGCCTTTTAAGAATGCTATTCTTCTATAACCATGTTCTTTTATCAAATGTTCAAGAAGAATAGAAATTCCTTTCTGATTATCTACTGAAACAGAGGGAAGATTTTCAAGATTTCTACCAATCACAAAAGCAGGTTTGTCCTGAGGAAACATTGAATAATAAAGTTTCTCAATACTATCAATTTGTCCTATTGAAGAAAACATAATTATTCCATCAAGCAGATTACTTTTACAATATTTAAAAAGAATATTTTCTGACTTTTCCCATAGAGAAAGAGAATTATACCATCCTGTGATAAATATAAAAAGATTGATATTATTTTTTTTTGCAAAATCAATTATTCCTCTTATTACCTCTTCGTGATAGGAAGTGTTAACTCTATCAAGAAAGACACCTATAGTAACAGATCTTTTTTCTACCATATCCTCTCCCGAATGAATAGAATAATATTATAACAGCTAAGTTTTATCTGTAAAGATTTTTTTCTTATCAAAAATATTTTAATTTTTAAAAAAATTAAAATATTTAATATGTAAACTATAGAAAAATTTTAATAAATATTTTATACTTTTAATGTAATAAAAATCTCAAATTTTTGTTTCCAAGTATCGGAGGATATTATGTTAAAGAATCTTCGTTTAAGAACAAAGATTACCATTATTTTTGTTTTTATAAATATTGTTATTATCGGGCTTATAGCGGGAATAAATTATACAATATTGAGTAATGTATTTAAGTCAAAGCAGGATAAAGAGCTTTCAGAGCAAACATATGATATAATTAAATTTATACAGGCTGCTCTTTCTTTTGAAGTAAAAAATAAACTTAAAGATTCTATGGAGACAGATTTAAAAAAAATAAATGAACAGATTTCAAGGTTTGAAAATAAGAAATTATCCAAAAATGATCTTATAGATGATCTAAAAGATTTTCTTTTAAATAAAAAGATAGGAGAAAGCGGATATTATTATATTTTAGACATTAATGACTACCCAGAAAAGGCAATAGCTATTGTACATCCAAAATTGGAAGGGCAGAATCTTGCGGGAGATACTAATATAGATAGGCTTGTAAAGAAGCAAAATGGTTACATAGAGTATGACTGGAAAAATCCGGGGGATAAATCATATAGAAAAAAGGTAGCATACCTTCATTTTAATAAAAAGTTAAACTGGCTTATAGGTATTTCTGCCTATAAGGAGGATTTCATTTCGCTTGTGGGCAAAGATGAGATCAGATATATAATAGAGGATAAACTTGAAAGTGATCATGGAAATTCTTTTGTAATGGACTATGATGGCAATATGATTTTCCATCCAACTTCAGAGGGTAAAAATCTTTCACATTTGCCACATATTCAAAAGATGATAATGGAGAAAGAGGGCAATATCATTTATGTTCAGACTACAGAAGGAAAAGGTAAAGGCCAAAAGAAAAAGGCTTTTTTTAAAGAAATTCCTGAGTTTGGCTGGGTGGTCGTAAGCACTATTCTTTTGAGAGAATACAATAAAAATCTTGCTCCAATACAGAATTTTACAATTTTGATTGCTGTTGTTAGTGCTTTGGTAATCTGGCTTGTTGGTAGATATACTATAAGATTTTTGATGAAAAATCTAGATAACATTAAAGGAAAGATTTATAACATTGTTTCTGGAACCGAAAAAGCTGATTTGACTAAAAGACTTGAAATAACAAACTATGATGAAATTGGAGAGATAGCATCTTTAGTCAATTCAATGTTTGAGAAACTGAATAGAGACATCTTAAAAGTCAAAATAACTTCTGACTTACTTACGAGTTCAACGGATGAAACATCCAAGATAATGGAAGAAAATGTGAGACAAAATATTAAAAATATAGAAAAGACAATAAAGGATGTCCGTGGCTTTATAGAAAATTCTGCAAGTGGTATAGAGGAACTCACCGCAACAGTGGAAGAGATGGCAAGAAATATTGACAGTATAGCAAATAGTATGTTAAGGCAGGCTTCTGCTGTTGAAGAAAGTGCGAGCTCAATAGAAGAAATGGTAAGAAATATTGACAATACGGCTTCATTATCCACAAAGACAAAGGATATATCGGTCAATCTTAACAATGTTTCTCTTGAAGGTAGTAAAGCTGTAAAGGAGTCAATATCGTCTATCAAAGAAGTTTCCGAATATTCGCAGCAAATTTTAAAACTTTTAGGCCTTATTTCTAATATTGCAAAACAAACCAATCTTTTGGCAATGAATGCTGCGATAGAGGCAGCTCATGCAGGAGAGGCTGGAAAAGGATTTGCTATAGTTGCTGACGAGATAAGAAGACTTTCTGAAGATACAAATAAAAATGCTAGGGATATAGGGGATGTTGTATCTTCTATCGTCTCAAAGATAGATGAATCCGTAAAACTTGCAGAAAAAGCAGGTGTAGGGCTTGATATGATTACAGCATATTCAAAACAAAATGTAGACATAATCTCTCAATTAAATATTGCGATGCAGGAACAATCAAATGGAGCAAAAGAAATTCTCAAAGCGACTCAAGAACTTGTTAAAATTACTGAAGAAGTTAAAGTTGCTATGACAGAACAGAAACATGCAACAGATGATTTTAGCAAGGCTTTAATAGAGTTAAGAGATATATCTATAAATATGGTTGGTAGTGTCCAAAACCATTCTGAAAGTTTGACTTCACTTTCTATGGCTATAGAAAAAATAAGAACCTCTATAGAACTCAATAGAAAACAGGCTGAAGAACTCAAAAATGTTGTAGAAAATTTTATTCTTAAAGAAGATACAGAAGTAAAATCTATAAGGCTTGTTGAGTAGGTGCATCCATGAAAGACAAAATTTCAGTAGCGTTGATACAAAATTCTTATGAAGAAAGTGTAGAAAAAAATATAGATAAAAATATATCAAAAATTAAAGAAGCTCAAAAAATGGGTGCAGATTTTGTCTCTCTTTCCGAACTTCATAACTCTCTATATTTTTGCCAGAGAGAGGATACAGAATTTTTTAAACTTGCAGAGGAAATACCGGGCAAATCCACAGAGATTTATGGAAGATTATCAAAGGAACTTAATATCACACTCTTAGTTTCTCTTTTTGAAAAGCGGGCAAGAGGTATATTTCATAACACAGCTTTAATTCTTGATAGAGGAGAAATAGCTGGTTTATATAGAAAAATGCATATTCCCGATGACCCGGGATTTTATGAAAAATTTTATTTTACACCGGGAGATATAGGTTTTGAACCCATTGAGACATCTCTTGGAACTATAGGTGTTCTAATATGCTGGGATCAGTGGTTCCCTGAGGCAGCGAGAATAATGTGCCTTAAAGGGGCGGAATTGCTTGTATATCCAACAGCTATAGGCTGGGCTCCATCCGATCCGACTGAAGAAAAATCAAGACAACTAGAGGCATGGATAAACATCCAAAGATCCCATGCTATTGCAAATGGAGTTTTTGTATTATCTGTGAATAGAACAGGTAATGAAAAAATCAACAATGATGAAGGAATAGACTTCTGGGGAAACTCTTTTATATGTGGGCCCCAGGGAGAAATAGTAAAAAAAGCTAATTCGGAAGAAACAATCACTTTTGCTGAGATTGATAAAGAAAGAATAGACAAGGTGAGGCAGATCTGGCCTTTTTTCAGGGATAGAAGAATAGATGAATATGAAGATATATTGAATAGGTTTTTTTAGTTGGAGGTAATATGAAGGAGATCAAATTCCCGGAAGGTTTTCTTTGGGGGACAGCAACTTCTTCCTATCAGATAGAAGGAGCATGGAACGAAGATGGTAAAGGATTGTCTAACTGGGATGTTTTTTCTCATAAGAAAGGGAAAATTAAAGATGGTACTACAGGTGATATTGCTTGTGATCATTACCACAGATATAAAGAAGACATAAAATTGATGAAAGAACTTGGATATAAAGCCTATAGGTTTTCTATCTCCTGGCCAAGGATATTTCCGGATGGTAAAGGAAAATTAAATGAAAAAGGCCTTGATTTCTATAAGAATCTTGTTGATGAACTACTGAATAACGATATAGTTCCTTTTCCAACACTATATCATTGGGATATGCCTTATTCCATAGAAAAGCAGGGAGGATGGTATAAAAGAGAAACTGCTTTTTTACTTTCCGATTATGCAGAAAAGGTGATAATGACACTTGGAGATAGGGTGACAAACTGGATAACCTTGAACGAGCCTATAGTTGTATACCTACTTGCACATCTTTTTGGGCAACATCCTCCGGCACATAAAAAATTTATAAGGTCTCTTGTTGTTCCTCATCATCTTCTTTTATCTCATGGGCTTATAGTCCAGAGGGCAAGAGCAATTTCTTCAAAATTGAAAATTGGAATTACTAATGCTTTTATGGGAATTTATCCAGGGACAAATGATGAAGAAGATATTATAGCTGCAGATAAAATGAAGAATTACACATATAGGCTTTTTATGGATCCAATTTTTAAAGGTAAATATCCAGAGAATTTTGCAAAAAATTTCTTTTTTAAATTAAAATTGAAAAAATTTTATGAAGAAGATATAAAGATAATTTCAGAAAAAATAGATTTTCTTGGTGTTAATTATTATACAAGACTTTTAGTTCGTAAGCCCAGTATTCCATTTATAAAATTTATGCCTATAAAGGCAAAGTATCCTGGTATAAGAAATACGGATATGGGGTGGGAGGTTTATCCCGAGGGTTTATATGATTTACTTATAGATATAAAAAAAGAATATAATAATCCAATTATCTATATTACTGAAAATGGTGCTGCATACAAAGATAAAGTTGTTAATGGAGAAGTCGATGACAAAGAAAGAATTGAATACATTAAAGAACATATTCTTATGCTTGATAAAGCTATTAAAGATGGAGTAAACCTTAAAGGATACTTTGTATGGTCTTTTATGGATAATTTTGAATGGACTGAAGGATTATCAAAAAGATTTGGGCTTGTTTATGTAGATTATCCAACTCAAAAAAGAATTGTAAAAAGAAGTGGATACTGGTATAGTGAAATAGCAAAATCAAATAAATTAATTCTTGAGGAGTAAAAGATGAAAGTTTCTTTAGCATCAGATCATGCAGGTTATAAAATGAAAGAAGAAGTTAAATCCTATCTAGAAAAAAAAGGGTATGAGGTTAAAGATTATGGGACTTTTTCAGAAGAAAGTATGGATTATCCGGATACTATAAAATTAGCAGCGCGGGCAGTAAGCAAAAGGGAAGTTGATAGAGGAGTTGTTCTCTGTGCTTCTGGAATAGGGGCTTCTATTGTGGCGAATAAGATTAAAGGAGTAAGAGCAGCTTTATGCCTAGATGAATATTCTGCAGAATACTCAAGAAGACATAATAATGCTAATGTTCTTGTTCTTGGAGCAAAGAGAAATACAAAAGAAGAAATATTAAGAATTATTGATATATGGTTTTCTACCGAATTTGAAGGTGGAAGACATGAAAGAAGGGTAGAAAAAATAGCTGAAGTAGAAAAAGAGGAGATGATGGATTGAAAATAAATGCAGAAACATCTCTTTATTGTATCTTCGGTAATCCGGTTAAACACAGCTTTTCTCCTTATATCCATAATGCAGCATTTAGAAAATTACAGATTAATTCTGTCTATCTAGCTTTTGAGGTTGAGAATATAGGAGAAGCAATGAAATCAGTTAAAACTCTTAATATAAAAGGTTGTAGTATAACAATACCTTTTAAATCTGAAGTAATGAATTATCTTGATGAGGTAAGTGATATAGCAAAATTAATTGGAGCAGTAAATACAGTAATAAATGAAAACAATAGACTATACGGAACAAATACAGATGCTTATGGTTTTTACAAATCTTTAAGTAATGAAATAGATATTACCGATAAAAATATTGCAGTCTTTGGCTCCGGAGGTTCTGCAAGAGCTGGGATTTTTTCTTTGTTTTATTATGGAAAGCCAGCTAAAGTTTTTATAATAGCAAGAAACAAAGAAAAACGAGAAATAATAAAAGAGGAAATAATTTCTTCTTTTAAAAAAATAGGGAAAAATATAGAAAATAGATTGGTCACTCTTGAATTAAAAGAGTGGAAAGATATAGAAGCGGATGTTATTGTAAATACCACACCTCTTGGTATGTTTCCAGATATTGATAATTCTATAATTGATAAGTCAGAAATACCAGAAGGTAAGGTGGTGATGGACATAGTTTATAATCCAGTAAAAACTAAATTTTTGGGCTATGCAGAAGAAAGAAATTGCAGTATTATTAACGGCCTAGAAATGCTTTTACAGCAAGGGATGAAACAGTTTGAAATCTGGACAGGTACCAATGCACCGGAAGATGTTATGAGAGAAGAGTTGAATAAGATTTTTATAGACAAAAGTTAGAATTTATGATAAAATATGTGTCAAATTTTGTCTAACTGGAGAGGGAAAAGTGAAAAAGTATATTATAGGCTTTTTATTATTTTTTTTAGTTTTGAATCTTTTTGGTAAAAAAGATGATGTTTTAGTTTATAATATTCAGAAAGGAAATGTATTTCACTTTTATGCTGATAATCCTAATATTGTTCCTTATCAGATAGTTATATATTTTAAAAAAGATAAAGAAAAGTTTTTATCTATTGTAAAGGCAAATTCAGTCTCAAATTTTCTATTTTCTTACACCAATTCTTCAAGGTGTGAGCCTGTTTATTCTGTTAAAAAAATAATAGGAGATCCTAATAACGTTAAAGCTAATGAAGATTATCCTTATCTTCTACCTTTTGCTCATGGAACAGAGTTTAAGGTAAGCCAGGGTTATGGGACAAGATTTACTCATAGAGGCTGGTTAAAATATTCGATTGACTTCAGTATGAATATTGGCTCCTCTATTTATGCAGCAAGAGGTGGAGTTGTTGTAGCTGTAAAAGATGACTCGAAAGTAGGTGGAAGAAGTAGAAGATATAAGGGGCATGCAAACTACATAACAATAGCTCATGATGATGGCACATTTGCCCAATATGTTCACCTTAACTTTGCCGGTAGTCTGGTAAAAGTAGGAGATGTTGTTAAAGCCGGTGATCTCATAGGCTATAGTGGGAGAACTGGAAGGGTAACAGGGCCTCATTTACATTTTATGGTCTACAAACCTATAGAAGGCGGGCTTGAAACCATCCCTATTAAATTTTTGATGCAGGATGGGAGCATTGCATATCTTCAAAGTAAAAAGTTTTACACTGGTTACAATCCTGACATTGATGATAAAGAACTTCTTTCTCGTAAAGGTCAGACGAATTCTTATGGTATAGATGACGAAGATAGTCTTGGTGAACCATAAAGATTTTTTCAATCAGTAATTTTACCAATATTTTTGTAATAAAAAATATAATTTTTGGAGAAATTATCTCAATTTTACTGAATAAAAAATATTCTTACATCTTCTCCTTCAATTCTTCTATTTCTTCAATACTTAAGCCTGTCACATCTGAAATAAGATCTACATCAAAGCCTTTCCAAAGCATCTTCTTGGCTGTTTGAATCTTGGTTTCATAACTACCTCTATTAAGGCCCTGTTCAATACCTTTCTTTATCAATACTTCTGCTGTTGACATAGCTACCTCCTCTCCTTTAGTCTCAATCCTTCCAAGCACATAGCCAACCCTCTCCGGCTTAATATCTGTAACATTATATAAATATAACAAAAACGTCTTGATAATTTC
>JAOACQ010000069.1 GCA_026417755.1 Brevinematales bacterium
GAAATGGCACTTGAGTTGTTCAAACCTTTTGTTATGAGAGGACTTGTTGAACAGGGTTATGCACATAATATTAAAGCAGCCAAGAGAATGATTGAAAGTGAACATGAACTTGTGTGGGGTATACTTGAAAATGTTGTAAAAAAACATCCTGTTTTACTTAACAGAGCTCCTACTCTCCATAGACTTGGTATTCAGGCTTTTGAGCCAGTTCTTACAGAAGACAAAGCTATACAGCTTCATCCACTTGTCTGTCATGCTTACAATGCCGACTTTGATGGAGACCAGATGGCTGTCCATGTTCCATTGACTCCAGAAGCTCAAATTGAAGCATGGATGTTGATGTTATCTTCAAGGAACCTTTTAAATCCGGCGAATGGTAAACCTATAGTTTATCCAACCCAGGATATGGTACTAGGAATATATTGTTTAACTAAACCATATAGTGAAAAGCCGGAGAAGTTTAAGTTTTTTGATAGTATTGAAGAAGTTTTGATGGTTGTTGATTCAAAGAGGCTAACTTATAATGATTGGATAAAGTATAAATTTAATGGTAATTTTATTGAGACTACAATAGGAAGAGTTATATTTAATGAAATTGTTCCTGATGAGCTTAAATTTGTTAATGATACTCTTACAGGTAAAAAGATTGAAGCCTTAATATCTTCATGTTATCAGAAGTTTGGTATAAAGGAAACGGCTAAACTTCTTGATAATCTTAAGGCTATTGGATTTAAGTATTCTACGTTATTTGGGGTTACAATTTCTCTTTCTGATCTTGTTATTCCAGAAGAAAAGAATAAAATAGTTGAAAAAACAGAAAAAGATGTTGAAAAGGCCGAAGAAAACTCAAGAAATGGACTTATTACACATGATGAAAAGTATAACCAGGTTATTGACTACTGGACAAGTGCTAATGAAAAAATAAAGAAACTTGTTGAAAATAGACTTAAAGATGATCAGAAAGGATTTAATTCACTTTATATTATGATGGATTCTGGAGCGAGAGGTTCAAGAGAACAGATAAGACAGCTTGTTGGTATGAGAGGTCTTATGGCGAAACCATCAGGAGATATTATTGAACTTGCTATTAAATCAAACTTTAAAGAAGGGCTTTCGGTGATAGAGTACTTTATTTCAAGCCATGGAGCAAGAAAAGGTCTTGCTGACACTGCTTTGAAAACAGCAGATGCCGGGTATTTAACAAGAAAACTTGTAGATATTGCACAGGATGTTGTTGTTACTATGGATGATTGTGGGACTGTTCGTGGTATTAATATGAGTGCTATAAAGGAAGGAGATGAGGTTGTTAAACCTTTGGCAGATCTCATTGTTGGTAAAGTTCCAGTATCAAATGTATATGACCCAAGAAATGGAGAGCTACTTGCTAAGGCCAATGAAATAATAAATGAAAATATTGCTAGAAAAATAGAAGATTCCGGTATAGAATCGGTACTTATAAGAAGTGTTATAACTTGTGAGGCACATTTTGGTGTCTGCGCTAAGTGTTATGGATGGGATCTATCTTCAAGAAGTCTTGTTAATATTGGTGAGGCTGTTGGTATTATTGCGGCAGAATCTATTGGGCAACCTGGTACCCAGCTTACCATGAGAACCTTCCATATTGGTGGAACTGCGGCCACACAACTAGAAGAGAGTGAACTAAAGTTAAATTATGATTCATACATTGTTTCTGTTCCGGACAATTTGATTGTGAGAAGTAAGACCGATGCTAAAGAAATCGTTGTACCTAGAAAGTCTTATGTAAGGGTAAGAAAAGTTTTACAGGTTTTTGAAAAGGAAAATATAAAGGATAATATTGAGCTAAAGCAAATTGATGGAAAAGAATTTTTAAGTGAAAAGGTTCTTTTTATGCTCAAGGATGGTACAGAAGTTAAATTTGGTAGAAAAGTTGTTGTTTGTGTAAAGGGCAAGTCTATACTCGTTATGGAAAGTAACCTATATGAGTATTCTTTGAAGATTGGAAGTATCCTTTTTGTTAAAAATGGGGATTTTGTAAAGAGAGGAGAGAAAATTGCTGAGTTTGACCCATACAATGAAATCCTTGTGAGTGAATATACGGGTATTTTAGGTTTTGCTGTTGAAAAAGTAGATGGTATTGAAGAGAAGAACAAGAATATACTTGTAATTTATTCAGAAGATGGCAAAGAATTAGATAGATTTGTTCTTGTCCCTGGAACTACTTTGTTATTTGAAGAGGGATCAAAAGTTAGCCCGGGGGATATAATAGCCAGAAGACCAATTGCAAAGAGAAGGACAAAAGATATTATTGGTGGTTTGCCAAGAGTTACAGAACTTTTTGAATCAAGAAAGCCTAAGAATATTGCTGTTATTGCTAAGGTTAATGGTGTTGTTGAAAGTATAGAACAGAAAAAAGGAAAATATGTAATAAATATTAAAGCAAAAAATGGGGTATCTTTCTCACATGTTGTTCCAACCGGTAAGAATATTTATGTTAGAATTGGTGATAGGGTTCAGGCTGGAGAGCCTTTGTGTGAAGGAGTTGTAAGTTCTCATGATATATTAAGAGTTATGGGTTATACAAAGGTTAATGAATTTTTGTTATCAGAGATTCAGGCAGTTTACCGCTTACAGGGTGTGGATATTAACGAAAAGCATATCAGTGTAATTATAAGACAAATGCTTAAAAAGGTTGAAGTTGTAGATCCCGGTGATACGGAGTTTATACTTGGCCAGAATGTTGACAAGGTAGTGTTTTATAGAGAAAATGAAAGGATAAAAAAAGAAGGTGGGCAGCCAGCTAAGTCAAGACCAATACTTATGGGACTTACTAAAGCCTCTCTATTTACTGAGAGTTTCCTCTCAGCTGCTTCGTTCCAGGAAACTCCAAGAGTATTGTCTTCTGCTGCATTGAGAGGGGCAAAAGATAAGCTGGAAGGTTTAAAAGAAAATCTTGTTATTGGGCAACTTATACCGGCCGGGACAGGGATTAAACATTATCAGAACATAAAAGTTTCGATGTTCGGTGCAGAGAATTAAATAACTTTTTGTTTAACTTTATATTTTGTCAAGAGTTTTTTATCTGAACAAAAGTTGACAATTTGTTTGAAATATATTATAATCTATCTCACTTTTGTTGCTTTGATTATAAAATAGATGAGGAGAAACTATGCCAACTATAAATCAGCTGGTAAGAATTGGAAGGAAAGCATTAAAATCGAAGTCAAAATCTCCTGCTCTCGAGGGTAATCCTCAAAAGAGAGGGGTTTGTGTTCGTGTTACAACAATGACGCCTAAAAAGCCAAACTCTGCTTTAAGAAAGATTGCAAGGGTTAAGTTGAGTAATGGTATTGAAGTTACTGCATATATTCCCGGTATAGGGCATAATTTGCAGGAACACTCGGTTGTGTTGGTAAGAGGAGGAAGGGTAAAAGACCTCCCTGGAGTAAGGTATCATATTGTAAGAGGAACTCTTGATGCCCTTGGTGTTGAAAAGAGAATGACCAGTAGGTCTAAATATGGTGCTAAAAAACCAAAATCATAAAGTGAGGATTAAGATATATGCCTAGGAAAAAGAGAAAATTAAAGAGAAGAGAAGTAGGTCCGGATTTAAAGTATAACAGTTTTATTGTTCAGAAACTTATTAATAGAGTTATGCTAGATGGGAAAAAGTCTATAGCTATGAATATTGTCTATGAGGCTCTTGATATTCTTGCACAAAAAACTGGAGAACCAGCTCTTGTTGCATTTGAGAAAGCGTTGAATAATATAAAACCTCCTATAGAAGTAAGGTCAAGAAGGGTTGGTGGTGCTACCTATCAGGTTCCTGTTGATGTAAGGCCGGAAAGACAGCTTTCTCTGGCTTTAAGGTGGCTTGTTACTCTTTCAAGACTTAAGAAGGGTATGGCGATGAAAGATAAGTTGGCTTCAGAATTAGTTGATGCTTATAACAATACAGGTAATTGTGTGAAAAAGAGAATAGATACTGTTAAGATGGCAGAAGCAAATAAGGCTTTTGCTCACTATAAGTGGTGAGGGTTTATATGGCTGAAAGATTGTTTCCTCTTGATAAGGTGAGAAATATAGGTATTGCGGCTCATATTGATGCAGGTAAGACTACTACAAGTGAAAGAATTTTGTTTTATACTGGTAAAACACATAAGATTGGGGAAGTACACGAAGGTGCTGCTGAAATGGACTGGATGATACAGGAAAAGGAGAGAGGGATTACTATTACTTCTGCCTCTACCACCTGTTTCTGGAAGGAACATAAAATAAATCTTATAGATACCCCCGGGCACGTTGACTTTACGGCTGAAGTTGAGAGGTCTCTTAGAGTGCTTGATGGAGCTGTTGCAGTTTTTGATGGAGCTGAAGGGGTTGAACCTCAGTCTGAAACTGTGTGGAGACAGGCAGATAAATATGATGTACCAAGAATAGCTTTTGTAAATAAAATGGATAAAATAGGGGCTGATTTTTATAAAGCAGTTGAATCAATGCACAAGAAACTTGGTGTTAAAGCAGTCCCAATTCAACTTCCTATTGGGAGTGAAAGTGATTTTAAAGGTGTTGTAGATATAATAAATAGAAAAGCTTATGTTTGGCCTAATGATGATTCAGAAGGGTTGAATTTTCAAGAAGTTCCTGTTCCAGAGGAATTGAAAGACAAAATGGAACATTATAGAACAACTCTTATTGATTATGTTTGCGATGGCAATGATGATTTGATGGAAAAATATCTTGATGGCCAGGATCTTACAATAGAAGAAATTAAGAGGGGTTTAAGAAAGCAGGTTATAGCTTGCGAACTTTTCCCTGTTATTTGTGGGTCTGCACTGAAAAATAAAGGTGTGCAGCTTCTTCTTGATGCAGTTCTTGATTTTTTACCTTCGCCTGTTGATATTCCACCTGCTAAGGGTACTTTGAAAGCAGATGGGAAAGAGGTTTTTTGTAAAGCAGATCCTAAAGAACCTCTTGCTGCTATTGCTTTTAAAGTTATGGTAGATCCTTATGTGGGTAAGATTGTATTTGTTAGGGTTTATTCTGGTAGAATTGAAAAAGGAAGTTATGTTTATAATGTTAATAAAGGGCAGAAGGAAAGAGTAGCAAGACTTTTAAGAATGCATGCTAATAAAAGAGAAGAAATAGATTTTGTTGAAGCGGGTGATATAGTTGCTGTTGTAGGTTTTAAAGATACGATAACCGGAGATACACTTGCAGATGAAAATAGGCAACTTTTACTTGAGGCGATTGATTTTCCTGAGCCTGTTATTTCTGTGGCTATTGAACCTAAAACAAAGGAAGATATAGACAAGATGTCTGAAGTATTGAGAAAACTTCAAGAGGAAGATCCAACTTTCAGGGTTAAAACAGATGAGGAGACAGGTCAGACCTTGATATATGGAATGGGGGAGCTTCATCTTGAAATTATTGTTGATAGAATGGTTAGGGAGTTTAAAGTTCAGGCAAATGTTGGTAAACCTCAGGTTGCTTATAGAGAAACTATAAGAGGTAAGTCTAAAGTAGAGAGTAAATATATCAGACAATCAGGTGGTAGAGGTCAGTATGGGCATGTTATTATAGAAATGGAACCTCTTGAACCTGGTAAAGGATTTGTCTTTGAGGATAAGATTGTAGGTGGTAGAATACCGAAAGAATATGTTCCAGCTGTTCAGAAGGGTATCGAAGAAGCCATGAATAATGGTGTGATTGGTGGGTATCCAGTTGTGGATGTTAAGGTGAGTTTGATTGATGGATCTTACCATGAAGTAGATTCTTCGGAAATGGCATTTAAGATTGCTGCTTCAAAAGCATTTAAAGATGCAATGTCTCAGGCAGATCCGATCCTTCTTGAGCCAATAATGAAAGTTGATGTTATGGTTCCGGAAGATTATCTTGGGGATGTTATAGGAGACTTAAGCTCAAGAAGAGCTAAGATAAATGGTATGGAGCCAAAAGGTAATGCAAGACTTGTTACTGCTCACGTTCCTCTGGGTGAGATGTTTGGGTATGCAACTGTTTTGAGATCTATTACCCAGGGTAGAGGTAATTATGTGATGTTTTTTGATCATTATGCAGAGGTTCCTAAGAATTTATGGGAAGGAATAGTAAAAGCATAAATTAATTAAGCTAAAAGAAGAAAAATTAGGAGGAATACAATGGCAGAGGGTAAATTTGAGAGAACAAAACCCCATTTAAATGTTGGTACAATTGGTCACGTTGACCATGGTAAAACTACATTAACTGCAGCTATTACAAAGTATTTGTCTTTGTTAGGTAAAGCTAAGATGAAGAAGTATGATGAAATTGATAATGCACCAGAAGAGAAGGCAAGAGGTATTACTATTAACACTGCTCACGTAGAATATGAGACAGATAAAAGGCACTATGCACACATTGACTGTCCTGGTCACGCAGACTATATTAAGAACATGATCACTGGTGCAGCTCAGATGGATGGTGCTGTGCTTGTTGTTGCTGCTACAGATGGTGTTATGCCTCAGACAAGGGAACACGTTCTTCTTGCAAGACAGGTAGAAGTGCCTTCTATCATAGTTTTTATCAATAAGGTTGATCAGATTTCTGATGCAGATAAAGAACTTATTGATCTTGTTGAAATGGATATAAGGGAACTTTTAAATTCTTATAAGTTTCCTGGTGATGAAATACCTATAATAAGAGGTTCAGCATTATTAGCAATGGAATCAGCTTCTAACGATCCTAATGCGCCTGAATATAAGCCTTTGAAAGAACTTACAGACGCTATGGATAGTTATTTTAAAGAACCAGTAAGAGAGCTTGATAAACCTTTCCTTATGCCTATAGAAGATATATTCTCAATTACTGGTAGAGGAACTGTTGCTACTGGTAGAATCGAGAGAGGTAAAGTAAAAGTTGGTGAAGAAGTCGAAATTGTAGGATACAAAGAAACCCAGAAAACAACTGTTACAGGTGTTGAAATGTTCAGAAAACTTCTTGATGAAGGTATTGCTGGTGATAACGTAGGGTTGCTCTTAAGAGGTGTAGAAAAAGATGCTATTAGAAGAGGTATGGTTTTAGCTAAGCCAGGTTCTATTACACCTCATAAGAAATTTAAGGCAGAAGTTTATGTTCTTAAGCCAGAAGAGGGTGGAAGAAAGACACCATTTCATGTTGGTTATAGACCACAGTTCTATATGAGAACAGCTGATGTTACTGGGAATATTGCTGCGATTGATGGTGCAGATATGGTTATGCCAGGGGACAATGTTAATATGACAATTGAGCTTATTGTAAATGTAGCTCTTGAAAAAGGAATGAGATTTGCTATCAGAGAAGGTGGAAGAACTGTTGGAGCTGGTGTGGTTACTCAAATCTTAGAATAAGAGGTTGTAAAGTGAATAGAATAAGAGTAAGGCTTAAATCTTACGATGTAAGTTTAATTGATAAATCTGCAAAAGCGATTGTTGAGGCTGTAAGAAATAAAGGTGGGGCAGTCAGTGGACCTGTCCCACTACCTACTAAAATAAAGAAGTACACAGTATTAAAATCTCCACATGTGAACAAGGATGCAAGAGAGCAGTTTGAAATGAGATTTTTCAAAAGGCTTATTGATATATATGATCCTAGTTCTGATTTGATAAATGCACTAATGGAATTACAACTTCCCGCTGGTGTAGAGGTGGAGATTAAACAGTAAATTTATTTACTTTGGAGATTAATAATGAAAGCTAAAAAGATTGGAATTGTTGGTAGAAAGGTTGGAATGACACAGGTGTTTACTGACGAAGGATTAGTTGGTGTTACTGTAGTTGATTTTTCTGATATGGAAGTTCTTGGTAAAAGGACTTTAGATAAGGATGGATATTCGGCTGTTATTCTTGGTTGTGAAAAAAAGAAAGATGGTTCTTATAAGTGGGTTAGAGAAATAAGGCTTGACGATGTTTCAGCTTATGAGAATGGTAATTTTGTTGATTTGTTTGACAATATAAAGCTGGTAGATGTAATTGGTTATATGAAGGGGCGAGGTTTTGCAGGTGCAATGAAGAGACATGGGTTTCATGGAGGTCCAGCTTCTCATGGTGCAAAACACTGGCATAGAAGAACAGGTTCGGTAGGAGGACATACTTATCCTGCAAAAACCTGGAAAGGTCAGAAAGGTCCAGGTCATTATGGTAATACAAGGGTTTGTGTTCTTAACCAGAAACTTGTTATGGTTGATAAGGAAAAAAGACTTTTATTTATAAAGGGCGCTATTCCAGGTGCTAAGAATGGAATTGCCATTATTAGAGATGCAATAAAGGGGTAGGAAATGAAGATAGATGTTTTTGAATTTGATAATAAAGTCGGAGAAGTTGATCTTTCTGTTTTAACATCTAAGTCAAGTGAAGCAGTTGTTTATAGAGCAGTTGTTGCAACTTTGGCGAACAGAAGACAGGGGACAGCTTCTACTCTTACGAAAAGTGAAGTTAGAGGTGGGGGTAAAAAGCCCTGGAGACAAAAAGGTCTGGGTAGAGCTAGAGCAGGTTCTATTCGTTCACCTTTGTGGAGAGGTGGTGGTGTTATATTTGGGCCTAAACCAAGAGATTATTCTAAGAAAGTAAATAAAAAAGAAAAGGTTTTAGCTTATATTTCTGTTTTTACCCAGCATTTTAACAATGGAAGTCTTAAGATTGTAAAAGATTTTTCAGTTTCTTCTATGAAGACAAAGGATTTTGTTAAATCCTATGCTTCATACTTAAAAGAAACAGAAGGAAGAAAGGTTTTTGTAATAAGTGAATATGATGAAAATATACTTCTGGCAACAAGGAATCTTCCTGATGTTTTTGTAGTAAGCAAGGATTCTTTAGATTTGCTTCCTTTGTTTTATGCTGATAAAGTTTTTCTTTTTCAAAGTGCTGCTTTATCTCTTGATGAGAGATTTAAGCAGGTTGTGAAGGAGTAATTTATGAATAGTAATCAAATATTGCTTGCTCCTGTTTTATCTGAAAAGGCAACAAATGCTAAGGGGCAAAAGAAGTATGTTTTTGAAGTTGCTATGGATTCAAACAAAATTGAAATAAAAAAAGCCGTTGAAGAGTTATACAAAGTTAAGGTTGATAGTGTGAATATTGTTGTTGTGAAACCAAAACCAAAAAGAGTTAGATATAGATATGGTTTGACTAGAATGTTTAAAAAGGCGATTGTTACTTTATCGTCTGGTGAGATTGATTTTTATAAACTTTAAGTTAAGAGGTTATTATGGGATTAAAAAGATTTAAACCGGTAACTGCTGGATTAAGACATAAAGTTGGCTATGATTATGCTGAAATTACGACTGACACTCCTGAAAAATCTTTGATTGTTGATGTAAAGAGAGGTAGGGGTTCTGGAAGAAATAACCATGGTGTTATAACGGTAAGGCACAGAGGCGGTGGTAACAAAAAGTTTTATAGACTTATAGATTTTAAGAGAGACAAGCATAATATTCCTGCTAAGGTTGTTTCTATTGAGTATGATCCTAACAGAACTGCGAGAATTGCTTTACTTCATTATGTTGATGGAGAGAAAAGGTATATTATCGCTCCAAATGGTCTTAAAGTTGGAAGTTTTGTTGAAAGCGGAGAGAAAGTTGAAATAAATGTTGGGAATGCTTTACCTTTAAGAAATATACCCGTTGGTACTGTAGTGCATAACGTAGAATTAAAGCCTGGTAAAGGTGCTCAGTTGGCAAGAGCTGCCGGCACCTCTGCAAAACTTGATGGTAAAGAAGGAAAATTTGCTATTTTAAGACTGCCATCAAATGAGATCAGAATGGTTTTGCTTGATTGTTATGCTACTGTTGGTGAAGTAAGTAATCCTGATAATGCAAATATATTTATTGGTAAGGCGGGGCACTCAAGACACCTTGGTATCAGGCCTTTTGTGAGAGGTGTAGCTATGAATAAGGTAGATCACCCTCATGGTGGTGGTAGAGGTAAGCAGAAGGGTTATAAGACTCCGGTAAGCCCAACAGGTGTTCCTGCTAAGGGATATAAAACTAGAAAGAATGAGGCTACAGACAAATATATTCTTTCTAAAAGAAAATAATTTTTAGTAATGGAGATGTAGGATGGCAAGGTCTATAAAGAAAGGTCCATATGTAGATGCGAAGTTATACAAAAAAGTAATTGAAATGCAAGAATCGGCAGATAAGAAACCAATAAAAACCTGGTCAAGAAGATCAACCATAATTCCAGAGATGATTGGCTTGACATTTCAGGTATATAATGGTAAAATATTTGTTCCTGTTTATGTGAATGAAAATATGGTTGGCCATAAACTGGGTGAGTTTGCCCCAACAAGGATATTCAGAGGGCACTCAGGTGCTAAAAAAGCTGAAAAAGCTCAATAATTTTTTGGAGTGTTTTTATGGAAGCTAAAGCTATTGGAAGATATTTGAGAATATCTCCTTTAAAATTGAGAAAAGTTATTAATCAAATAAGAGATAAGAGCGTTAAAGAAGCATTTTTTATATTAAAAAATCTTCCTAATAAAGCGGCTAAGATGGCTTATAAAGTTTTGAATTCTGCAGTGGCTAATTATAAGCAGCTCAGTGGAGAAGCTACATTGGATTTAAATGAGATAAAAGTGAAGATTGCTTTTGTTAATCAGGCTCCGGTTCTAAGAAGAATTATGCCGAGAGCAAGAGGAAGAGCAGATGTTTTAAGAAAACAGTCTTCTCACCTGTTTATTCTTGTAGAAAAAAAGTAGTGGAGAGGTAACTATGGGTCAAAAGACAAGTCCTATTGGATTGAGAATTGGTATTTCAAGAAACTGGGATTCTATATGGTATAATGAAAGAGATTATGTTAATTTTTTAATTGAAGATTTTAAGATCAGAGAATATATTAAGAAAAATTATTCAAAGGCTTTTATTTCAAGAATAGAGATTAACCGTTTTCCTCAGCTTGTTAATGTTGTTATTAATGCGGCTAAACCTGGTATGGTTATAGGGAAAAAAGGAGCTGAAATTGAGGTTATCTCGAAAGCTCTTGAAAAGATAGCAAATGGTAAAAAGGTTACAGTTTCTGTCAGAGAAATTGAGAACCCAGAGCTTGATGCAGATGTAGTTGGGCAGGAAATTGCAAGGCAAATAGAAAAAAGAGTTTCATATAAAAGGGCTATTAAACAGGCTATCAGAAATGCTATGAAGTCTGGTGCTAAAGGA
Organism: Brevinematales bacterium; assembly: GCA_026417755.1. Lineage (GTDB taxonomy): Bacteria > Spirochaetota > Brevinematia > Brevinematales > JAOACQ01 > JAOACQ01. The sequence continues at coordinate 11,147 of JAOACQ010000069.1, forward strand.
ATAAAGGTAAGAATTTCAGGAAGGCTTAATGGTGCTGAAATTGCAAGAACAGAAGAGTATAAAGAGGGAAGACTTCCTTTAAGTACTTTAACTGCAAACATAGATTATAAGGTTAATGAAAGTTATACAGAAATGGGAACAATCGGAATAAAAGTCTGGATATATAAAGAAGAAAAGGAAAAAAGGAGAAAATAATGCTTTTTCCAAGTAGAACAAAGTATAGAAAACAGCAAAAAGGTGTTATAAAAGGAAATGCAAACAAAGGTGAACTTGTTTCTTTTGGTGATTATGGGATTATTGCTCTTGAGCCAAAATGGATAACCGATAGGGAAATTGAAGCAGCAAGAGTAGCTGTTACCAGAAATATGAAGAAGGGTGCTAAAGTTTGGATAAGAATTTTTCCAGATAAGCCTATTACTAAAAAAGGTGAAGGTGTAAGAATGGGAAAAGGTAAGGGTATGCCGGAAGGTTGGGTTGCTGTTGTTAAACCTGGAAGAGTTCTTATGGAAATTTCAGGGCTTTCAAAAGAAGAGGCACAGGAAGTTTTTAGACTTGCTTCACATAAATTTTCTATAAAGGTTAAATTTGTGGAAAGGATTGAGGCTTAGGAGGAAAAATGAAAACGAAAGAAAAAAAGGAATTGAGAAGTTTATCTGATAAAGATTTGTTAAATATGCTTAATGAGATAGAAGGAAAAATAAGGGAGATAAGATTTAAATCAAAAGTTGAAAGGCCTTCTAATCCTATGGAGTTAAGGAACTTGAGAAAAAAAGTTGCTGTGATAAAAACTATACTTAATGAAAGAAAGATAGAGAAGAAATAGGTGGGGTAGTTATGCAGAAAGAAAAGATAAAGAAGGTTTATGAGGGTGTCGTTGTAAGTGATAAAATGGATAAAAGCAGGGTTGTTGTTGTGGAGACAGTTAAAAAACATCCTCTTTATGGAAAATTCTTGAGAAGAAGGAAAAAGTATATGGTTCATGATGAAGAAAACAAGTCAAAGGTTGGCGATAGAGTATCTTTCGTAGAAACCAGACCCATAAGTAAGAGAAAAAAATGGGTTATTCAGGAAATTTTAAATAATAGATAAATCAGGAGCTTGCTATGATAATGTTAGGAACAAGATTGGATGTTGCAGATAATACAGGTGCAAAGATTATAGAATGTTTTCATGTAGAGGGAAGTTCTAAGAGAAGATATGCTTATATTGGTGATACAATTATAGCAAGTGTTAAGCAGGCTTTGCCAAATAGTTCGGTTAAAAAGGGAGATGTTGTCAGGGCCGTTGTAGTTAGAACTACCAAAGAAATCAGAAGAAAAGATGGAACCTGTCTCAGGTTTGACAGAAATTCTGCTGTTTTGATTGATAAACAGAATGAGCCAAGAGGAACAAGAATCTTTGGGCCGGTTGCAAGAGAGTTGAGAGATAAGAATTTTATGAAGATAATTTCTCTTGCGCCAGAAGTATATTAGGAGTTAATTATGCAAAAAATAAAAAAAGGTGATAATGTTGTTGTAATTGCGGGAAAGGATAAGGGGAAGAGAGGAGAGATTTTAAAGTGCTTTCCTCAAGTTGATAAGGCTATAGTTAAGGGTGTTAATCTTGTGAGAAAGGCAGTTAAAAAATCAAAAGAACACCCTAATGGTGGTTTGATTGAAATTGAAAAACCTATACATATTTCCAATCTTATGCTCTTTTGCCCAAAGTGTGGTAAAGGAACAAGGGTTGGAATTTCTCTTGAGAAGGATAAAAAAGTTCGAATTTGTAAAAAATGCGGTAATAAATTTGAATAATTAAGAGGTTGCAATGGCAGAAGAAACTGTAAAGAAAAAGACATCTAAAAAGAAAGAAGCTGAAAAGCAAGTTGTAGAATTAAAGAAAGATTATGTGCCAAGATTAAAGATTCATTATGTGGAAAGTGTAGTAAAGGAATTGAAGAAACAATATAAGTTTTCTTCAGTTATGGCAGTTCCAAGAATTGTTAAAGTCATTTTGAATATGGGAGTAGGAGAGGCAACTCAGGATAAATCTTTGCTTGATCCGGCTGTTGATGAGCTTACTCTTATTGCTGGGCAGAAGGCTGTTAAAACTTATGCAAAGGTTGCTATTTCAAATTTTCATTTGAGAAAAGGGATGCCTATAGGTGCTAGAGTTACTTTGAGAGGCAATAGAATGTATGATTTTCTTGATAAACTTATTTCTATTGCTTTACCGAGAGTTAGAGATTTTAAAGGGCTTAATCCATCAAGTTTTGATGGAAGAGGAAATTACACCTTTGGTCTTAAGGAACAGCTTGTTTTTCCTGAAATAGATTATGATAAAATTAAGAAAATAAGAGGACTTGATATTACAATTGTTACTACTGCAAGAAATGATGAAGAGGCATATCAGCTTCTTAAAATGATGGGATTCCCATTCAGAGAAAAATAGGGAGGATTTATGGCAAAGAAGTCAATGATTGCTAAGTGGAAAAAACCAAAAAAGTTTAAGGTGAGAGAATACAATAGATGTAAACTTTGTGGAAGACCGAGAGCTTATATAAGAGATTTTGGTCTTTGTAGATGTTGTTTCAGAAAGTTTGCCTCCCAGGGTTTAATTCCCGGGGTAAGAAAGTCAAGTTGGTAAGGGAGAAAATAATATGGATATTATTGCAGATGCATTAACAAGAATAAGAAACGCTATTGCAAGAAAGTTTCCAGAAGTTGAAGTTAAGAAGTCAGGTGTTGTAAAGAATATCCTTGATATAATGAAGAAAGAAGGTTTTATTGAGGATTTTTTTGTGGCAGAAAAAAATCCTTATTTTTTTACAATTAAATTAAAATATTTCAATGGTAAATCGGTAATAACCGGCATCAAGAGGATAAGTAAACTTGGTAGAAGATTTTATGTTTCGCATAAAAATTTGCCAAGAGTTTATAATAATTTTGGTATTGCTATAGTCTCTACCTCCAAGGGCGTTCTTACAGATAGAGAGGCAAGAGAGCTTGGAGTTGGTGGAGAAGTTATTTGTTATATTTGGTAGGAGATTGATATGTCAAGAATTGCTAAAAAGCCTATTGTTTTGCCAGATGGTGTTAAAGTAAGTGTTGAGAAAGGCAAGATTGTGGTTGAAGGAAAATTAGGAAAACTTGAACAGACTTATAAATCTGAATTTATTGATGTGAAAGTTGAAAATGGTGCAATAATGGTAAATAGAAAGGGAGATGCAAAGGAATATAAGGCTTTGCAAGGTCTATACTACAGATTATTTGTTAATATGGTTAAGGGAGTTACGGAAGGTTTTTCTAAGACTCTTCTTTTACAGGGTATAGGTTATAAAATGGAGCTTAAGGGTAATAAACTTGTTCTTACAGTTGGTTTTTCACATGCTGTTGAGTTTGAAATTCCAAAAGGAATTTCTCTTAAACTTGAAAATCCTCAGACTCTTATTGTGAGTGGTATAGACAAACACCTTGTGGGACAGACAGCTGCAAATATAAGGGCTATAAAACCACCAGAACCTTATAAGGGTAAGGGTTTAAGATACTTAAATGAAAGAGTAAAAGTAAAAGAAGGAAAAACTGCTAAATAAAGTTTAATTGGGAGATAAAAATGATAGATATTACGAAGAAAAAAGCCGTAAGAAGAACAAAAGCAAAAAAAAGAACAAGATTTTCCGTTGTAGCATCTTCTGATAGACCAAGGCTTCTTGTTCATCGTTCTAATAAATATTTATATGCTCAGTTAGTTGATAAAGATGGGAAAATTCTTTGTAGTGTATCTTCAATTTCAAAGGAGTTGAGGGAGAAAAAGCTGACAAATAATATTGAAAGTGCAAAGATTATGGGAGCTTTCCTTGGTGATAAGTTGAAAGAAATGAAAATTGAAAAGATTTGTTTCGATAGAAATGGTTTTCTTTATCATGGTAAAATCAAGGCTTTAGCCGATGCTTTGAGAGAAGCAGGAATTAAATTTTAGGTGGGGTAAATTATGGAAAAAGAAATAAAGAAAAGCGAATGGATGGAAAAGGTTGTAAGTTTAAGAAGAGCAGCTAAAGTAACTTCAGGAGGAAAAAGATTCAGATTTAATGCTCTTGTTGTGGTTGGAAATGGTAAAGGAATGGTTGGTATAGGATATGGGAAAGCCAATGAACTTACTGATGCAATAAGAAAGGCAAAGGATAAAGCTATAAGGTCAGCTAAAAAAATCACTCTCAAGGGAACAACTATACCTCATGAGATTAAAGTAAAATATAAAGGTGCTGTTGTATTTTTAAAGCCGGCATCTGAAGGTACCGGTGTTATAGCTGGTGGTGCGGTTAGACCTATTCTTGAAATGGCAGGGATACATAATATATTGACAAAATCGCTTGGTTCTCCCAATGCTTTAAGCCTTGTAAGAGCTACTCTCAAGGCATTGGAAAGTTTAATGGATGTAAAAGAAGTGGCAATGAAAAGAGGAAAATCTGTGGCTGAAATTTTTGGAAGTCAATCAAAGTAGTATTGGAGGAAGTGAATGTCTGTGATAAAATTAAATCAACCAGCCGGAGCTGTTAAAAAAGCTAAAAGAGTTGGTAGAGGGATAGGAAACGGTAGAGGAAGATATTGTGGAAAAGGGCAAAAAGGTCAGAAAGCTAGAAGTGGTGGTGGTGTTAGAATAGGTTTTGAGGGAGGGCAAATGCCTCTTTATAGGCGTTTGCCAAAAAGAGGGTTTAAAAATATAGACAAAGTTTTTTATAGAATTATTAATGTTTCTCAGCTTGAAGTTTTTAAGGCAAATGAGGAAGTTACTATTGAAAAACTTGAAGAGAAGGGTCTTGTGAAAAAAGCTAATACCCCAGTAAAGTTACTTGGGAATGGTGATCTGAAAGTTAAAGGTTTGAAAGTATCTGTTAATGCAATAAGTGCTTCAGCTAAAGAAAAAATAGAAAAACTTGGTGGTAGTGTTAATTTAATATAAAAAATGGAGATAATATGTTTAAAATATTGAAGAATATATTAAAAACAAAAGAGTTGAGAGATAGATTCTTATTTACTATTGGGATGCTTATTGCTTTTAGAATTGGAGTTCAGATTCCTTCTCCAGGTGTAGACTTGATGAGGCTTATGGAGATTACAAAAGCTGGTGGTTCTGGTGGGGGGCTTGCTGATTTTCTTAACCTTTTTACGGGTGGAGCAAGAGAGAATGCTTCTATTTTTTCGCTTGGAGTTATGCCTTATATTACGGCGATGATTATTCTTCAATTGCTTAAGACTGTAGTCCCATCTATAGAACAGATGTTGAAAGAAGGTCCTGAGGGCAGGAAAAAGTTTCAACAATATGGTAGACTTGCTACTGTGCTAGTTACAATTATACAGGGTGTTATTTTTGCTCAGGGGTTACTTGCACAGAATGCAGGGCAAAATTTCTTATATATGGAAGGGATTCCATTTATTATAGTTTTTACTCTTTCTGTTACAGCTGGAACACTTGTTTTGATGTGGATGGGTGAACAGATAACTGAAAGGGGAATAGGAAATGGGATTTCTTTAATAATTATGGTTGGTATTGTTGCGAGGTTACCTCATTCTTTGTTCAGGCTTTTTGTTGGAGTTGAAAAGGGGGCTACTGACCCGCTTAATCTTGTTATTATACTTTTAGTATTTTTTGTTATAATTGGTTTTGTTGTTTTTGAAGAGCTTGGTTTAAGGAAGATACCTATTCAGCATACTAATAGAGGAGCTGGAGCTCAGGTAGCATATTTGCCGTTTAAAGTTAATCCGACAGGAGTTATTCCTATAATTTTTGCGTCTTCGCTTCTTATTTTTCCAAGTCAACTTGCGAATTGGTTTGGCGGCAAAATACACATTCTTAAGGTAATAAGTGATCAGATGTTACCGGGAAGACTCTGGTATTCTATCACTTATTTTGCTCTGATTTTGTTTTTTGCTTATTTTTATACTGAAGTGGAGATTAATCCGCATGATATATCTGAAAATTTAAGAAAAAGTGGTGCTTTTATACCGGGAATAAGACCGGGGCAAAAAACAGAAGAGCATCTTGCATATATTTTGAGTAGAATTACCTTACCGGGAGCTATTTTCTTAGGAATCATAGCGTTGCTGCCAAATTTAGTAATAAATATATTGAAAGTTCCTTCAAATTTAGGTTATTTGATGGGGGGAACTTCACTATTGATTATGGTTGGGGTAGCTCTTGAGACGTTAAAACAGGTGGAATCTTTACTTTTAATGTATAGAATGGATGGATTTTTATTAAAAGGTGATAAGAAGGGGTTATAATGAAAAACTTAGCATTGTTGGCACCACCGGGAGGTGGTAAAGGGACTCAAGCTGAAAGGCTTGTTAAAACTTTAAATATAGCTCATATTTCTACTGGTGATATATTTCGTTCGATTGTTAAGGGAACTTATAAAGGTTCTTTTCCGGTAAATGAAATACTTGATTATATGAATAAAGGCCTTTTAGTTCCGGATGATATTGTTGTTAAAATTACACTTGAAAGACTCAATCAGGATGATTGTAAAAATGGCTTTTTGCTAGATGGATTTCCAAGAACCTTAAATCAAGCTGAAATGTTTGATAAACTTGCATCTGACAAGAAACTTGATGTTGTTGTTTTACTTGAAGTTAATGAAGATGGTTTAATAAAGAGATTGACAGGAAGAAGAAGTTGTCCTAAGTGTGGAAAGATTTATAATATTTATTATACTCCACCAAAGAAAGAAAATATTTGCGATGATGATGGCGAAACCTTAATTACAAGAAGTGATGACACCGTTGAGACAGTTAAGAAGAGACTTGATGTTTATAAAAATGAGACAATGCCTCTGATTTCTTATTATGAGAAGAAAGGGGTTTTAAAGAGGGTTGATGGAGATAGATCTGTAGAGGAGGTATTTAAGCAGATTATGGAGGTTATAGAAGGTAAATGATGGACAAGGAGGATGTTTTAAGATTTGATGGGACTGTTCTTGAACAGTTGCCGAATGCGATGTTTTTGGTTGAGCTTGACACCAAAAAGAAGGTGCTTGCTCATATTTCGGGTAAGATGAGAATGAATTATATTAAAATTACCCCTGGTGATAGAGTAACACTGGAAATCTCCCCGTATGACCTCACGAAGGGGAGAATTGTATATAGATATAAATAATGGGAGTGTTGAATATGAAGGTTAGATCTTCTGTGAAAAAGATTTGTGAAAAATGTAGAGTAATTAAGAGACATGGTCTTGTATGGGTGATTTGTGAAAATGTTAAACATAAGCAGAGACAGATGGGAAATAAAAGGACATAATGGAGGAAGGATATGGCAAGAATTGCTGGTAGAGAAATACCGGGAAATAAGGCAGTTTTTATTGGTCTAACATATATTTATGGAATAGGTAATGCTACTTCTGCTAAGATTCTTGAGATGGCAAAAATTGATCCTCATAAGAAAGTTAAAGATCTTACAGAGGAAGAACTTGCTAAGATCAGGGATGTGATTGAAGAAAATTATAAAGTGGAAGGAGACTTGAGAACAGAAGTGGCAATGAATATAAAAAGACTTATTGATATTGGGTGCTACAGAGGATTGAGACATAAAGTTGGGTTACCTGTGAGAGGGCAGAGGACAAGAACAAATGCAAGAACATGGAAAGGTCCTCGTGCAAATACTATTAAGAAGAAATAGGAGATAATATGGCGGCTAAAGTTGGAAGAAAAACTACAAAGAAAAGAGAAAAGAAAGGCGTATTAGAAGGAATCGTTGTTGTTCATTCTACTTTTAATAATACGATTGTAAGTATAACTGATTTAAATGGGAATGTTATATCCTGGTCCAGTGCTGGTACTGTAGGATTTAAAGGCACAAAGAAAGGGACACCTTACGCAGCCCAGCTTGCAGCAGAGAAAGCTGGAGAAGCAGCTAAGGCTCATGGTTTACAGTATGTTCATGTGAGAGTAAAAGGTCCTGGTCCGGGAAGAGAAGCTGCTATAAGGGCAATAGATGCTGTTGGTATAAAGGTAAAAACTATAAGAGATGTAACACCTATACCACATAATGGTTGCAGACCAAGAAAAAAGAGAAGAGTTTAAGTGAGGTAAATTGATATGGGAAGATATACGGGTCCTTTATGTAAGTTATGTAGAAGGGAAGGAATAAGACTTTTTCTTAAAGGGGATAAATGTGTTTCACAGGCTTGTACTTTAAACAAAAAATCTTATCCTCCTGGAAAGGTTTCAAAGTTTGCAAAGAAACCTACTGAATATGCTTTGCAGTTAAGAGAAAAACAGAAGGTAAAAAGATATTATGGTGTTTATGAAAGGCAATTCAGAAAGTTTTTTGCTATGGCGTCAAAACATAAGGGTGTTACAGGTGAAATGTTGTTACAATATCTTGAGAGAAGGCTTGATAATATAGTATATAGAGCCGGTTTTGTTTCTTCAAGAAGGGCAGCAAGACAGCTTGTATCTCATGGAACTGTATATGTAAATGGTAAAAGGGTAACTATTCCATCTTATATTTTAAAAGCCGGTGATGAAATAGAACTAGCTCCAAAGGCTAAAACTTTTGATTTTGTTGTTAAAAGCCTTGAAGCTTCTGTTAATAAAGTTATTCCTGGGTGGCTCGAAGTAGATAATTCAAATGTAAAGGTAAAAATAACTTCAATTCCGACCCGTGCAGAGATGAACCTTGATATTGAAGTTAATGAGCAGCTTATTGTTGAGTTGTATTCTAAGTAGTTTCTTGCTTCAATTAGAATTTAGGAGGGTCGTTAATGAAAGATATTTGGAAAGATTCTTTGTTTCCATCTGAAGTTAGATATGATAAGAATGTTTATACAGATAGTTATGGAAAGTTTTCTATTTATCCATTCGATAAAGGGGTGGGGGTTACGATAGCAAATTCTTTAAGAAGAATTCTTCTTAGTGCTATTCCCGGTTATGCGATAACCTCTGTTAAAATAGAAGGCGTTAATCATGAGTTTGAACCTATTAAAGGTGTAAAGGAAGATTTTACTGATATAATTCTTGCTTTAAAAAAAGTGAGAGTTAAATTAACAGATGGTAGTGACAAGAAGATTATAAGAGTTGTTAAGAAAGGAAAAGGTGAGTTTGTTGCTAAAGATTTGGTTGTAGATCCAACTGTTGAAGTTTATAATCCTGATCTTAAAATTGCAACTTTAAATGATGAAGCTGAACTTTATATCGATATTCAAATAGAGCTTGGAAAAGGTTATAGATCAGCAGAAGATCTTCTTGATTCAAATTCTGTGATTTCTGTTATTCCTATAGATGCTATATTTTCTCCTGTTTTAAGAGTAAACTATTATATTGAAGATTATAGAGTGGGTGAAAAAACTGATTGTGAGAAGGTTGTTCTTGAGATCTGGACTAATGGTGGACTTTCTCCTATTGATGCATTAACAGGTGCTGCTAAGATATTGAAAAAGTATTTTTCTATATTTGTTGGTTTTGAACCTGAAGATGATGAATCATTAGTGGATATTGCTGTTGCGACTTCGAGAGATGATATAATGTCGAAGTCAATAGCTGATCTTGAGCTTTCTGTGAGATCATCCAATTGTCTTAGGGCTGCAAATATTTCAACTATTGGCCAGTTAATGTCTTATACAAAACAGGATTTACTCAATATAAAGAACTTTGGTAGAAAATCTCTCAATGAAATAGTTGATAAACTTAAACTTTATGGTTTAACCCTCAAAGATGGTGAAAACTATGAAGAAATAACAGATAGAGAAGATGAGCAGGAAAATTTAGAGGAGGGCGAGTAATATGAGACACGGAGATAAGGTCAAAAATTTTAGTAGAACTTATTCACATAGGCATGCGTTGCTTAAAAATTTAGCTATTTCTCTTTATAAATATGAGTCTATAACCACAACGCTTGAAAAGGCAAAGGCATTAAGACCATTTGTTGAAAAACTTATTACTAAAGCAAAAAATGACACAGTGGCATCAAGGAGACTTGTCTTTTCAAGATTAAGAGATGACAAGATTGTTAAGAAACTTTTTGAAGATATTGCTCAAAGATATAAAAATAGAAATGGTGGTTATACTAGAATATATAAGCTGGGTCACAGAGCAGGTGATGCTTCTGAAATGGCCATAATTGAGCTTGTTGAGGAGATGCTTGTTGAGAAGAAGTAAACTTATTTTATTCATAATGCCCCTATTTTTAGTAGGGGCTTTTTTTTTAGATTTATTTTTTAAGATTTTATTATTTGTTTCTGTTGTTTTGTTTTTATTGTTCTATAACTATCGTTTGTTTTTTAAAGCTATTAATGTTTTGTTGGGGATTTTTGTTTCTATTTTGCCTTTTTTGCTTTCTATTATTTTTAATAACAAGGAAGGCAAAATTTTTTATTTTTTGGGGTTAAAATTTTATTCTCTTGGTATCTTGAAATCTATGAATTACTTATTAAATATACTTAGTATTGGCCTTTTTTCGTTTTTTATTATTAAAGTATTAAATTTTTTTGAATTTTTCAAAGATAAGAGATTTTATGTGTTTTTTATGGCGATAGAATTTTATTCTGAGTTAGTTACAGACTTTTTTAAAGAATTTAAAAACATTAAACTTTCTAGAATAATAGAATTCATTGATAAAAAATATAAATATTACAAAAACATTAGTCGTCAATCAGACGAATCATAACTCCCCTTTTCTTTGAAAAGTCAAATCTTTCAATATTATCAAGGGCATTTTTAATATTTTTTTCTCTGGCTGGATGGGTTGTAAGAATTAAAGGGACATATTTTTCTTTACTTCTTTCTTTTTGAATTAAAGAAGCTATACTTATATTATTTTCTGCAAATACACCTGAAATCTTGCTTAATACACCAGGTTTATCAGGAACAAGAAACCTTATATAATACCTTGATTCAATTTCTCCAATATCTTTAACAGGATGATTTGAAATATGTTTGAGCTTTGTGTGACTTTTTCCCTTTGCGATCTCTATTATATCTCCTACTACTGCAGTAGCAGTAGGAAATGCTCCAGCACCTTTGCCATAGTAGAGAGAATTACCAAAATATTCACTTTCAAGAAATACGGCATTATATTCATTTCTTACAGAAGCAAGGAGATTTTCTTTTGAGACTAGACAGGGATGAACCCTAACCTCTATTGAGTTATCAGGGTCTAATTTTGCAATAGCAAGCAATTTTAAAATGTAGCCAAGTTCATCCGCATTTTTTATGTCTTCAAGTTCGATATGTTGTATCCCTTCTATATAAACGCAACCAAAATCAATTGGTGAGTTAAAGGCTATTTGACCTAAAATTGCGATCTTATGAGCAGCATCTGTACCATTAATATCGAGGGTTGGGTCTGCTTCTGCAAAACCTAATTTTTGAGCTTCTTTCAAAGCTGTGTGAAAACTTATATTTTCTTCATACATTTTGGTTAAAATAAAATTTGTAGTTCCATTTACTATCCCAAATATACCTTTAATTTTATCGCCGGCTAAGGCATCGAAGATAGTTCTAATGATTGGAATGCCACCACAAACACTTGCTTCAAAACCTATTGTTTTACCCTTTTCTTCACCTAATTTGAATAAGTCAAGACCTTTCTCTGCAAGTAAAGCCTTGTTTGCTGTTACAACATTTTTCCCATTTTCGAGGGATTCTTTTATAAGAGTATAAGCAAAGTTTGTTCCACCTATTAACTCTACTATTATATCGATTTCTTTGTCATTTATAGCTAATTTATAATCTTTCGTTTTTACAATATCTTTAGAAGTTATATGGTTTAGTTTATTTTCGTCTTTATCTATAGCATATTTTATTTCAATATCTACCTTTTGTCTTTGTTTGATTAATTCTCTTTCTTTTGTTAGAAGATTTAAAACACCATTCCCAATTGTTCCAAGTCCAATTATAGCTATTTTGACATTCTTCATAAAAAGCTCCAGTATTATTATACCTGATGTCTTGATAGTTTTCAAATTAACTACTTGTTTGTATTGAAAGATATCATATTTTATTATCAGGTTGTTTATTAATGGAAAAGTATTAACCAATTTTATGGATATAGGTATTTTTTATTTAAAAGTCAGTCTTTTTCATCAAACTTTTTGTTAGATAGATTAATAAATTTGAGGGTCGAAAAATTTTTGTTTTTTTCAATTTCATATAAAGTGTTTAAAATTTCAGAAATTGTTTTTTCCTCTAATTCAGGAAGAAGAATTTCATTTTTTTCTTTATATTTGAGAGGGTTCTCAAAAATTTCAAAACTTTTATGTTTTAATTCTTTATAACATAAAGCATTGATAGATGTTAACATTAGAAGTTTTGTCAAATTGAAAAAAAATCTTTTTTTTATCAAATATTGAAAAATAGAGTATTTAAAAAGATTTGATTTTACCTTTACTATATGCTCACTATCTCCAAAGAGGAATAGGGAAAGAAATTGATAAAATTCTTTTGACTTAGTTGAATCAATAAGTTTCTTAAGACTATATGTTTGAAGTTGTATTTTACCAATATAGAAAAGATCAAGTTCAGTTTCAAATTTTCTATGCTTACTTATAATATCGTTTGTATAGGTAATGACTATAGGATGATAGTTTATATCGGTTAAAGCATGACAAATTGTTCCGGCTACAAACGAAAATAAACCTGGTGGAATAGATTGGTAATAATTCCATATTTTGTCATAGTTTGTTTCTGCATATCTTTTGTCCTTACCATGAAGTTTTGAGCCAAGCTCGCTCATTTTTTTTGAAAAATCATAGTAAGGAATATCAAAAGCTATAGCTCCGATTAAATATTCGCTATAAAAATTGTTGATTTCCTGTTTTATCAATCCGTCTTTGAGTTTTTGCCTCACTAGTTCTGCAATTGTCCAGTGAACTATTTCTTTAGGCATTTTTTTTCTCCATTGAGGAAAGAGTGAAAAGGATTAATCCGGCTATAAAAAGAATAATTATAGAAGAGATTCCAGTTCTATGATTTTTTGTTATAAATGTTGTTATTCCAACTAAAAAAGGTCCGACTATTGTAGCAAATTTTCCGACCATATTGTATAATCCAAAAAGTTTTCCACTCTCACTTTCATTAATCATATTTGAAAAATAGCTTCTACTTAAAGCCTGTATACCACCTTGAAAAATAGATACAAAAAAGGCAAGTATAAAAAAATGTAAAGAATTATTCATAAAAACTGCAAATATTGTTATACAAGTATAGCCAATTATTGCAAGAATAATAGCATTTTTGGCACTTATTAATCTTGCAAATAAAGAATATAATATAGCAAATGGGAAACCTAAAAACTGAACCATAAGTAAGGCTAATATAAGCATTTTTGAAGATAATCCTATGGATATACCATAGTCAATAGACATCTTTATAATTGTGTCAACACCGTCAATATAGCACCAGTAGGCTATGAGAAATAGGATGATTTTTTTATTTATTGGATTTTTAATCATTGAAATAAAACTATCTTTTTTAGTTTCTTTCTTTTCTTTTATGAATAAAAATAACGGAATTGAGAAAATTAGCCACCATATTCCAACAAGAAGAAAGGAAATTTTTAAGGCAATACTTTCGTTTTCTATTTTAAATATTGAAGGGTTTTGATAAATTATTATAGTAAGAAGAAAAAGCAACCCACCACCTAAATAGCCCAGGGAATAACCAAGAGAAGATATAAAATCTCTTCTGTCTGGGATTGATACTTTGTTTAGTAAAGAGTCATAAAATACGTTCGCACCTGCAAAACCGATATAAGCAATAATATAAAATATAAGAGCAAAGAACCAGTTTTGATTGATAATGAAAAGTAAAGATGTAAATAAAATACCAGCCAAAGCAAATATTGAAAGTAAACCTTTTTTATTATTTTTTATGTCTGAAAAAGTGCCAAGAAAGGGAAATGATATTGCAATGATTATTGATGCAATGGAACTGCCTAACCCCAGATAAAAGGTTGAAAGTTGTGTCGATTTTGTAATAAATAGAGATTTAAAAAATATAGGGAAGAAGCCAGCCATTACAACAGTGGCAAAAGCACTGTTAGCAAAATCGTATAAAGCCCAGCTTAATTCTTCTTTTGTGATTTTCACTTTAACCCCACATCGAGAATCATCATTATTGCAAAACCTAAGATTGCTCCAATGGTTGCAATGTCTGTATTTTTATTTCTTTCTGCTTCTGGGATTACTTCTTCTATAACAACATAAATCATTGCCCCCGCTGCAAAAGCAAGTGCATAAGGTAGTATAAATCTTGCAGAAGATACAGAGTAGAAACCTATAATGGCTGCAATAGGCTCAACTATACCTGACAATTGACCGTAGAAGAAACTTTTTAATCTTGAATTCCCATCCCTTCTTATCGGGAATGCTATAGCCATACCTTCGGGAAAATTCTGAAGTCCGATACCAATAGCCAGAGCTAAAGCTCCAAAAGTTGAAGCCCCATCTATGCCATGTGATACTGCTCCAAAAGCTACTCCTATAGCAAGCCCCTCTGGGATGTTGTGGATAGTTATAGCTAAAATTCAAAGGATAGATTTTGATAATCTAGTTTTTAAACCTTCTTTTTCTTCTATTGGAGTTTCAAGATGTAGATGTGGTAAAATTAAATCAATGAGTCTTAAAACAAAAGCTCCCATAAGAAAACCTACAGATGGTGGAAACCATACAGGTAAAGAGGAGCTTTTTGATAACTCAATAGCAGGTTCAAGTAATGACCAGAAGCTAGCTGCTATCATAACCCCTGCTGCAAAGCCAAGCATCGTGTCTAAAAATTTTTGATTAATTTTTTTAAAGAAAACTACCGTTAATGCACCTAAAGCTGTAATTCCCCATGTAAATAGGGTAGAGATAATTGTAAGATAGATTTCTGGAAGTGCTAAAAATTTTTCCATCTTTATCTCCAAAATTGATTTTAATAATAATTTTTTTTATTTAAAATGTCAAATTTATGAGAAATTTTGACTTTTAATATTTTTGTAAGAATCTTCTTTAAAATCAAAATTATTTGACTTATTAATTACTATGCACTAAAATATTTTTTAAGGTAAAAATTAATGAAAAGAGAAAAAAAATACTACGGCTATTTAGAGGGGTGGCTTTCGATCGTTGTTAATACCTTGTTATTTATATTAAAACTTTATGCTGGTATTGCCTCAAAATCTATCGCTGTTATTGCTGATGCGTGGCATACTTTGTCTGATAGTCTTACCTCAATTGTTGTTATAGTGGGGTTTAAATTATCTTCAAAGCCCGCAGATAAAGAACACCCTTTTGGGCATGGAATGATAGAAAATATCTCTTCAGTTGTCATTGCAACAATGTTAGGAATAGTAGGATTTAGTTTTATTGTTGATTCTATAAAGAAGTTGATTTCAAGAGAAAGTTTTGAGTTTAATTTTTTTGTCGGTTTTGTTGTTGTCTTGTCTATAGTTGTAAAAGAAGCTCTCGCACAATTTTCTTTTTATTTAGGTAAAAAAATTAATTCACAGGCATTGAAAGCAGATGGGTGGCATCATCGTTCTGATGCTATTACCAGTGTGATAGTTTTTGTTGGGCTACTTCTTGGAAGATATTTCTGGTGGATTGATGGAGTTCTAGGTCTTATAGTTGCTATTGTAATTATTTATTCTGCTTTTGAGATTGTCCTCTCCTCTTCAAAAATGATTATAGGGGAAAGTTTATCAGATGAAGATTCAAAAAAAATTATTTCTCTTGTTAAGACGGTTTCAAAAGATATAGAAGAGGTCCATCATCTTCATTGTCATCAGTATGGAGATCATAAAGAACTTACCCTTCATATAAGATTACCAAATAAAATGAGTGTTGAGGATTCTCACAGCCTTACTCAAAAGATAGAATCTTTGCTTTTTAAAGAATTAGCTATGATTGTGACTGTGCATGTTGAACCTAAAAATAAGGTTTAATAGTATATTTTTTCTAAGAATAAACCTTCCGCTGGTGCTATGAGATTTTTTTTGTATGAGTTTTCTTCTGAAATTTTTCGATAGGCAAGTAAAACTAAGTTTCCAACTATACATCTGATCATATTGTATAGAAAACTTTCTCCTGTTATTTCAATTAATAAAAGAGGATAAAAATTTTTAATCTTTATATCGAAAACATTTCGCACTGTATCTTTTTTATCGCTTCTGGATAAATTCTTGAAATCTTTTTTACCAATGAATAAATTTTTATACTCTTCCATCAATTCTAAATTAAGTTTTTCCTTAAGATGCCAGCAATATGGATAATATTTCCTGTCTATTTTTGGGGAGTTCCATATTTGATAAATATATTTTTTACCTATCGCAAATTGTCTAGAATGAAAATATGTCGGAACATATTCAACATTTATTATATATATGTGTTCAAGTGAATTTCTTAAGGTTTGTTTAAATTCAGACAGGTTTATATCACTATAAGTTCTGAAGTTTACAATCTGCCCTAGAGCATGAACGCCTTTATCAGTTCTTGAGGCAGCATACAGCACGATTTCTTCATTAATAATGTTTTTTATGGCTTTTATAAGGGTAGCTTCAACTGAGTTGTCATTTTCTTTATGTTTTTGCCAGCCGTTGAACTTACTGCCATCATAAGCCAACTTTATCTTAATATTTTTGAGTTCACTCACCATACTTAAATTTTGACATTTCTCTTCTTTTTTTCTTGTTTTCTTTTGCGTCTTTCCAGCCTTTTCTGTTTTCTCTTTCCTGTTTTTCTATTATTTTTATCATTTCTTTAAGTTCTTCTGATATTTCTTGATTGCCACCTATTATTTCATAAAGTTCTCTGGCAAGTTTTGCTGAAAGAGATTTGGTAGTAATCTCTTTTATCTTTAATTCACTATATTTTTGCCCTTTTCTAACGGTAAGAACGTCTCCTGCCTTCACATTTTTTGCTGGTTTTGTTCTTTCTCCATTGAGTTTTACATGGCCAGCTTCGATTGCTTCTACAGCTTCATTTCTACTTTTGAAAATTCTTGCAACTTTAAGCCATTTGTCAATTCTTAGTTCTTCCATGTTTACCTCTTAGTTTCCCAGAGTAAGGGGATTATTGTGTTCATAACATTGATATAATTTTTTCTTAAGGCTATTTTATTCTCACTTATTTTTAAATATTTTTCAAGTTTATTAATTTTTTCTTTTTCAAAGTAGTCATAAAAGTCAATCTTGAATATTTTTTTGAAATTTTTAAGATCAATTCCACTCATTTTTCTTAACCCAAGCATTGTAAATTCGAGCGTTGCTTTTTCAAGTTCTATTTCTTCGGTTTCAAAAATGGGTAATAATCCTTTATTTATACTTTCAAAGTAATCTCTAAAATTTTTGAAATTTGTAAATCTATAACCTTTGAATTTGTTTTCAATCTGGTAATAAAATCCTACAGATCCCATCCCTATTCCAATATAAGGAGAGTAATTCCAGTAATTTGTGTTGTGAATTGAAAAATATTTCTTACTTTTTGCAAAGTTTGAAACCTCATAATGTATATAACCCTTTTTCATGAGATGTTTTCTTATTATATTCAGATCTTTTGAATAGTCAAAATCACTTTTTGGAGTGAATAAGTTTTTTTTATAATCATTATATAACTTTGTGTTTTCATCCAATGTGAGAGAATAAATTGAGTAATGTTCGGCTTCAAAACTATCTATAGAATTGATTAATTCTTCTGTATCATTACCCATAATTGATGAAATAAAGTCAATTGAAATATTGTTAAAACCAATTTCCCTTAATATTTCATAGCTTTTCTTATTTGTAATTTGTGAGTTTGATCTACCTAGAAATTTAAGTATAGTATCATTCATACTTTCAAAGCCAAGACTTACGCGATTTATGCCAATATCAAACCAACACTTTGCTTTTTCATAGGTAACATCTTCGGGATTTGCCTCTATTGTAAATTCAAGATCTGTAATATTAAAATTTTTTAGAAAAGTTTCTGAGATTTTTTCTATATTTTTGTTGGAAAGTAGGGATGGAGTACCCCCACCTATATAGATTGTGAGGGGAAAAAAACCTTTTTCTTTATAATACAAGATTTCTTTACATATATAGTCTGTATATTTGTCTAAAAGGTCTTTCTCTGGCTTAAAGCCAGAGAAAAAACCACAGTAATTACACTTTTTTCTACAAAATGGGATATGTATATAGAAACCAGCTTGCATATTATTTAAAAATGAATTTACTATCTAGAGCATCAATTATTACTTTGCTATTTTCTTGATATTTACCAGCCAGTAACTCAATCGCAAGTTTATCAAGAAGTTCTCTCTGGATAACTCTTTTAAGTGGTCTTGCACCAAAGTTTTCATCATATCCCATTTTAGCCAGTAATTTTTTTGCATTATCCGTAATCTCAAGTTTGATCTTTTTAGCGTCAAGTCTTTTTCTTAAATTTTCGATCTGTATATCTACTATTCTTAATATATCTTCTTCATTAAGACTTCGGAAAGTAATTATCTCATCTATTCTATTTAAAAATTCTGGCCTGAAATGATTACGTAATAATCCCATAACTTCATCGTTAACCTCTTTATCCACCGATTCCTTTCTACCAAAACCTTTTATCTGTATTATATTTGAACCGATATTGCTTGTCATAATAATAATGGTGTTTGTGAAGTTGACTGTTCTACCCTGCCCATCGGTTAATCTTCCATCATCAAGGATCTGTAGCAAGATATTAAAAACTTCTGGATGGGCTTTTTCAATCTCATCGAATAATATCACAGAATAAGGTCTTCTTCTTATTACTTCTGTAAGTTGCCCACCTTCTTCATAACCCACATAACCTGGAGGAGCACCTATAAGCCTCTGAACACTGAATTTCTCCATATATTCTGACATATCAAACCTTACAAGAGCCTTTTCAGTATCAAACATAAACTCCGCAAGTGCTTTGGATAGCTCTGTCTTACCCACACCTGTTGGACCTAAAAACATAAAGCTACCTATAGGTCTATTTTCTTCCTGAATACCAGCCCTTGAACGACGTACAGCATTTGCTACAGCAGAAATAGCTTTATCCTGCCCTACTACTCTCTTCTTTAACTCTTCTTCGAGATGTAAAAGTTTCTGCTTTTCTCCTTCAAGCATTCTTCTTACTGGGATACCTGTCCAGTCAGAAACAATTTTAGCAACATCTTCATCAGTAATTTCTTCGCGAAGAAGAGGGTTATCCTTTTGAATATCTTTCAATTTATTTTGAAGTTCATTAAGTTCCTTCTCGTTTTGTGGAATAAGACCATATCTTATTTCTGCAACTTTGTTCAAATCACCTGCTCTTTCAAATCTTTCCTCTTCAAGCCTTAATCTATCAAGCTCTCTTGTTATTTCTTTTATTCTTTTTATTATCGATTTTTCGTTATTCCATCTTGTTTTAAGTGTATTTGCCGCTTCATTGAGGCTTGCCAACTCTTTTTCTATAGTTTCGAGTCTTTCTTTTGAAGCATTATCTTTTTCTTTGAGTAAAGCCTGTTTCTCAATAGAAAGTTTGAGTATCTTTCTTTCAAGATCATCTATAGCCTGTGGCTGACTTTCTATTTCAAGACGGACTCTTGAGGCAGCTTCATCTATAAGATCAATAGCTTTATCAGGAAGTCTTCTTTCTGTTATATATCTTGACGAAAGCATAACACTTGCTACTATTGCTGAATCTGCTATTCTTATACCATGGTGTGCTTCATATTTTTCTTTTAATCCTCTGAGTATGGAAATAGAGTCTTCAATAGAAGGCTCATTTACATAAATAGGCTGAAATCTCCTTTCAAGAGCCTTGTCTTTTTCAATATATTTTCTGTATTCGTCAAGAGTTGTGGCTCCGATAACCTTTATTTCTCCCCTTGCGAGTGCTGGTTTAAGCATATTTCCAGCGTCAACCGATCCTTCAGAACTACCAGCACCAACAACAGTGTGAAGTTCGTCAATAAATAAAATTATTTCTCCATTGGATTCTGAAACTTCTTTTAATAAAGCCTTAAGCCTATCTTCAAATTCACCCCTATATTTTGTACCGGCTATCAATAATCCGAGGTCTAGAGCATAAATCTTTGAATTTCTGAGGCCTTCAGGAACATCACCTGACACAATCCTTCTTGCTATTCCTTCGACTATAGCAGTTTTACCAACTCCAGCTTCTCCGATTAAGACTGGGTTGTTTTTTGTCCTTCGAGAGAGAACTTGCATTGTTCGCCTGATTTCTGCATCTCTCCCTATAACAGGGTCTATTTTGCCCTGTCTTGCCATTTCAGTCAGATCTCTTGCGTATTTTTCAAGAGCATTGTATTTTGCTTCCGGATTTTCATCTGTTACTCTATGTGTTCCTCTTATTTTACTTATGGCTATTAAAGCTCTATCATAATTGAGATTTAACTCCCTGAAAAATTGTTGTAAAGATGGCTCTCTCACAAGAAGCATTCCAAGAAGTAAATGTTCTGTACTTATATATTCATCTTTAAGTCTTGATGCCTCTTTTGTTGCATTATCAAAGGCTTCGTTAAGTTCCCTTGATAACATGGTCTGGGCAACTCCATAGATCTTTGGCTTTTTTGAAAGTCTATCTGAAAGTAACGAATTTAATTTTTCAAAATTTATTTCCAGATGCTGTAATATAGGAACAATTAACCCATCTTTTTGTTCTAACATTGCGGATAGTAAGTGCTCTACATCAAGCATTTGATGAGACATAGAAACAGCAATCTCATTTGCCCTTTCTACGGCTTCTCTTGCTTTTATAGTTAATTTTGAAAGATTCATAAAATCCTCCATTTTTGATTTCAACAAAAATTTAATATAATTTTTAAAAATTGTCAAGCCTTTATGTATAATTTTTACTCAGTGTATAATTTTGACACAATACTGATTAATGAGTGTGAAAACTTGCTTTTTCATGCCAGTGTTTATATAATAAGCCTCTTAATAAAATGAGGTCTTATGAGTAAATTGGATTTAGACAGATATTTTTTAAGAAATACTTTTGCCATATCTCTGAGTGAATTTTTGTGGGGTTTAGGTATACCTGTTATTCTTGAGTCAAATTTTGTAACTGTTTTTCTTACCTATCTTGGAGTTAATAATTTTAAGATAGGGCTAACGAATTTTGTTTTTTCAATCTCTATGGCTATTGTTCCTTTTTTTTCTGCATATTTAACTTCTGGTATGGTATATAAAAAGATGGCCAATATTTTCACTCAGTATATTCCATCATTTAGTGTTATTTTGCTTGGAATTAATTTTTTATTTTTCTATAATCCGAAATACGGATATGAGCTATTTTTATTTTATTTTTTGCTTTTCTCTATAGGACTTGCTTCCACAGTACCGGTATGGCAAAATTATATAACTAAGATTTTTACTCAATCGAAAGCCCTTAAAGGGATTTCTGTAATGATGTTTTTTCAAAATACTGGTAAAGTGATAGGTGGATTTTTACTTGGACTCTTTTTGATTTTTGTTCCTCTTAATGTGCACAATGCTGGAATTATTTTTCTTGTTACCGGAATATTATTTTTTCTTGGTTCTACTTCTTTTATTTTTACTGTTGAAAATCCCGATGAGGTTGATAAGTCTAGGGAAAAAGGTTTTATAAAATATTATTTGTTTTATTTAAAAAAGATTTTTAAGAATAAAAATTTTGTTTTTTATATTATTCAGGATATAGAATTTACAATTGTGATTGTGGGGTTTATTTTCTATTCGAGATATGCACTTGAATGGGGTAAAATTGATATGGCACAGATTTCGGGTGCTTTTGTTATTCTTGCCTTTTTTGGAGCGATTTTTGCTAATTTTTTGCTTGGTTTTTTAGAGAATATAAGATTAAAATCAAGATATTTTTTGATTAAATTGAGTTCTATTTTTGCTTTTCTACTTTTGATTTTTTTTAGACACATTATTGGGTTTTATGTTGTAAGTTTTCTTCTTGGTTTTTCAAGATCAGGAAGGATTCATCTTTATATTCCTGTTGTTAAGAAATTATCAGGCTTAAATGATGCTTCTCCGTATTATGCTATTTTACCATTTGTTATGTTACCGGTTTCAGCAACTTTACCAATATTGGCAGGAACATTTCTTGATAAATTCAGTTTTATGGGTGATACAGCATATAATTTCCTTTTTGTATTGATGTTTTTAGGTGTGATACTGTCTATAATTCCTTTTATAAAGATAGATTTTGATAAAAGTATTGACAATGATAATTAAATTTTATAAAATAAATAAGAGGAAAAGAATATGGATTTTAAAAAATTAGTAATGAAAAATAGAAGCTACAGAAGATTTTTTAACCATTATAAAATTTCAAAAAATACACTTCTTGAACTGATTGACCTTGCAAGATTAACTCCTTCTGCTAAAAATTTACAACCTTTGAAATATTTTATCTCTTACGATGAAAAAACAAATCAAAAAATTTTTGACACTCTTTCCTGGGCTGGATATCTTAAAACTGGAGGTATAGATATTGAACCTGAGGAAAGGCCTTCAGCTTATATAATTATTCTTGGAGATAAGAGACTTGCAGATAATTTTTTAATTGATGCTGGTATAGCTGCTCAAACAATCTTACTTGGTGCTGTAAATAAAGGTTTGGGGGGCTGTATTGTTGCAACAATCAAAAGAGATAAACTTAAAGAGTTGATCCCGGAAAATGAAAATTATGAGATATTAATTGTTGTGGCTCTTGGAAAACCAAAAGAAAAAGTTGTAATAGAAACAGTAAAAGATAATGATGTCAAATATTGGCGTGAAAATCTAACACATCACGTTCCCAAAAGGAGCCTTACAGAGGTTTTGTTAAATGATTTATCTCATTTGCCTTAATCTTTTGTCATGAATTAAATCTTTTTTCTCTAAAATTGTTTATTTATTTTAAATGTCAGAATTGTTTAATTTTTAAGTTATCTTCTGTTTTCTTGGGTAATCAATTAACACTTTTGACATTAATTGATAATCTCTCTTTTGGGATTGAATGGAAAGAGGAAGGATCCCCACACCCCACTATGTGGGGTGTGGCTTTCTACCGCCAGCCGTCTCTGCTGGATAAGCAAATGAATTTTTCCGCTTTAGCCACCTGTAGCAAGAATCGACAGCAACTCGACATCCTGTCTTCGGATGTTTATTCAAAAACTTTGCGAAACTTTTAGAAAGCTACCTCTTTCTGTTAACTAATCTAATTAGACCTTTAGTTAGCCACTTTCAAAAGCCCTCAACCACTCGCAAAGTTTTTTCATTAGTAGAGTCAACATATCTGTCTTAACGGAAGCCTCCTTGCTGCCTTAGTATAGCATTCGGTGTCTAAAGCGGAAAAATTCATACCCAAGAAGTAAACCAGCAGAGACTTATAACAACAACAAAATTTAAAAAACAAACAACATTTGCCCTTCATCGGCAATCATCCTGATTGCCTCAGCTAAGCCATCGCCCATCAAAGAGAGCTTCAGGGCTACAATGGAGAAGACAGGCAG
>JAOACQ010000077.1 GCA_026417755.1 Brevinematales bacterium
CCCTTACAATATCATTTTCATAAAAATTATGTGTATCAAGTATCGGATAAAAAAGCTCAAGGGCATACGTATCTTCTAGCTCAATTTTAACCCCAATAACTCTAACAGGTATTCTATATCCCATCTTATGATGAAGAAAAACATTGGCTTCTATTTTTTCCATACCATTTAAGACATTAACCATAGGACAATGTGCTGTACAAAGCTCTGTTCCCTTTTCATCCATATGCCTTAATATATTATCGCCACAACTTTTCCCTACTACCTCTGTGGATTTGAATCCTGTAATACCTTCTGCAGCTTTATTCCAGTAAACTATTTTTCTATCATTATCAAGGACATAAGCCCCTTCCCATAGATTATCAAGAACTTTCTTTAAATCTTCAAAACATATCATATTTAAAAATCTTTTTTCTCCTTTAACCTTTTTTTATGTGTTTCGGTTTATATTTGATATAAAAAAATTATTCCAAAAATTGATTAAATTAAAACTTAAAATTATTATATTATATTAAGATTTATTAGTAAAGGATTTTATGAAAATTTATCACGAAAGAGAAAATCACACTTTCTATACAGTGGTGAAAAATTTAAAATGTGTGCTTGATTATGAGCTTCACGGAGAAGATATTGAAATTTATCATACTTATGTCCCTGAAAGTTTAAGAGGACAGGGTATCGCAGCAGCATTAACAGAAGAGATCTCAAAATATGCTCTTGAAAATAATCTTAAAATAATACCAACTTGTTCTTATGCCGTCTCTTTCTACAGAAGAAATTTTGAAAAGTATAAGAATATTCTTAAAGAAGATTCTCTTCAAAACGATGGTTCATGTAGAATTAAATAAAATTTTAAGGGAGGTTATATGTTTATTAAATGGATTGTAAATATTTTTAAAGCACTTAATTCAAACCAGAACCCAAGGGAGATAGCAGCTGGGGTTGCTTTTGGTTTTATGCTTGCATTTATACCTTCAAACAATCTCCTCTGGATCCTTCTTCTATGTATAGTTTTACTACTCAGGGTCAACTCAGGGATTATGTTTATTTTTATTGCTATTCTTAAGCCGTTTGTTTTCTTAATTGACCCATTTTTACATGCTATTGGATACACAATACTTACGAATGCTGCCTTATATAGTTTTTTCACAAAATTATACAATATCCCTTTTGTTTTTCTTACAAAATTTAACAACACTATAGTCTTTGGTGGGTTAGTTCTCGGAATAATACTATGGATACCTCTATTTATACTTTTTACATTTCTAGTTAAACAATACAGAGATAAGATTATGGCTGCCATACAAAACAGTAAGATTTACAAGGCTTTTATAAACCTACCGGTCGTTTCATCCATAATTAAACTTTCATCAAAAGCCAAAGAAACTGTTTCAATAATAAAATAATTGGGGGAATATTATGTCAAAAAATATACCATCACTCTTTAAAAAACCTATAAAAGAAAAGGATTTTGAGAAAAAAATTTTAAAAAAGATCTATATCACTTCTGACCTTGAATTTGTAAAAAGCATATTCTCAAAAAATTCGGACGGATATTATGAAATAAAGAAAGAGCTTACGAAGGAAGAAAATGATAGGCTAAAAAAAATTGCGGATACAATTAAGAAAAACAAAGGTATCATAGATCCTGTAAAGCCTACTCTCGTCGCTACAATAATAGGGGCTATAGTAATATTCTATGTTCTTTTCAAAGACTATCTTGCTAAAAGAGCAATAGAAAAAGGGCTTGAAGCTGTATTCAACGCAAAAGTTGAAGCAAAAGGTGTGAGACTAGGCATTATTAAAGCAGGTATAAAACTTAAAAGTCTCACTGTAGCAAGTGAAACAGAACCTTTTAAAAATCTTTTTGAACTTGGCAAGACAGAAATAAGTTTTCTTACCCCTGAGTTATTCAAAGGGAAATTTGTAATAAAAAATATCGAGTGTAGTGAAATAAAATGGAACACTGACAGAAAAACTGATGGTAGGCTCAAAAAGCCAAATAAAGAAAACAAATCAGAACAACTGACAAAAAAAGAAGAGAAAAAAGGAGAAAAAGCCCCTTCCTTTGACTTTTCTAAAATCGACACTTCAAAAATAGTTGATGAGCAACTTACAAACTTAAAGAGCATAGCTTTTTATAGCAACTTAAATATTGAAGTAGCCCAATCAAAAGCTAAATGGGAAACTAACCTTTCTCAAAGTAAAAAAGACATAGACGAAGCAACAAAAAAAGTAAACGAGCTTAAAGGAATAAATGTCAACAATATTAAAACCATCCAGGATGCCGAAGCCGCACTTAAAAAGATCAATGAGACATACCCATTTATAAACGAACTTAAAACAAAAACAGAAAAATTAACAAAAGATTTTTCTATGGAAGCAGCAAATATTGATAAAAAAACTAAAGAAGCCAGTTCTTTGATAGACAAAGACTTAAGTTATCTTAAATCATTCTTAAAACTTCCGGAAGGAGGAGCAAAAGGAATAGCTTCAAGCATAGCCACAAAGTATCTGTCGCAAAAATTTGGAAAATTATATTACTACGCAATGAAAGGAATAAATATTTCAAAACAGATGAAAAAAGATGATAAAAAAGAAAAGAAAACAGTAAAAAGAGAACCAAAAAGAACAGGATATAATGTTCCATTCCCAACAACAGTTTATCCAAAATTTTTGCTTGAAAGTATGGTTACCTCTGTTCACTCCGATATATCTTATAATGGTTGGTTAAGTAACGTTTCAAGTGATCAGGATCTCTGGGGCAAACCAGCGACTTTCTTCTTTGATAGAACAGAAAACGACAGAAAGATAGTTGTAAATGGCTTTGTTGATACAAGAACAAATGAAGAAAAAAGCCTGGGGCTATCTTTTGAGGTGAACAACTATCCATTTACAATCAACAAAGGTCTCGAAATAGTTAAGGCAAAATCAGTCAATGGATTATATAGACTACAAAACAATCTTGAGATTATGAAGGATAATTCAGTAATTGGTAAATTATTTCTTAAACTTATCAACTTAAATGTTGAGCTTGAAAGTGATGACATTATTTCTAAAGCATTTCTTGAAGCAATAAAATCAACCCCAACAGTAGACATGGAGGTTGGTTATACAATTTCAAGCTCTATGGCTATGAATTTTGATGTAAAAAGCAATTTAGACACTATACTATCAAAAGCTCTCGGTAAAATAATAGATGGATATGTAAAAGAAGCCGATACAGAGCTCAGAAAGAAACTTATGGAAAAGCTAGAACCAGAACTTAAGAAAAATAAGGAACTAGCCGCATTATATGATGGGTTAAAAGGCAAGTCATTAGAAGATTTAAAGAATGTAGATAAACTTAAGGAAGAAATTGATAAGAAAAAGAAAGAGATTGATAATCAAATCGAAAAGATCAAGAAAGAAGCGGAAGACAAGGTAAAGAAAGAAGCCGAAAGCAAAATAAAAGAAAAAGCAAAGGATTTGCCAAAAATACCCGGATTTTAATAAGGTTAACAAATGAGGCTTTTATTAGACAAAAAATGGAAGATAAAAAGACTTTCTACAGGGGATATTTACGAACGAAATATCCCCTGTAGTATACTTTCTTTACTCAGAGAAGAAAACATATTAGACCCTTACTACAGAGATAATGAAAAATTGGCATTAAAATATCTTGAAGAAGATTATGAATTATCTAAAGAAATTGATATTGATAAAGAATTACTCACAGAAGAAAATATTCTACTTACCATTCAGATTGATACTATCGGCATAGTTTTATTAAATGAAGTAAATATTTTGCAAACTAAAAATATGCACAGAATCTATGAAGTAGATATTAAAAATTTCTTAAAACCAGATAAAAATGAACTAAAAATAATCTTAAAATCGCCAATAAAATATATCACTGAAAAACAAAAACAACTACCTCTCTATGGAGTAAAAGAAGCAATAGCAGGATACCCTCATTTAAGAAAGGCTCATTTTATGTTTGGATGGGACTGGGGGGCACAGTTACCTGATATGGGAATCTATCATCCTCCTGAAATAAAAGCATTTTCTACTTGCAAGATAAAAAATCTTAAAATTTCTCAACAACATTCAAAGAAAAGAGTCAACCTTAATTTTGAACTTGGACTTGAAAAATTTTCAAGTAAAAATCTTTATTTATTTTCAAAAATCTCTTCACCATCTGGTGCAGAATTCTTTTATGAGCAAGAAATTAATTCAAAAAATATAAACTGGGAAATAGAAATTGACAATCCTTTTCTCTGGTGGCCGTCTTCTTTAGGCAAACAATATCTTTATGAAGTAGAATTAACCATCAAAGACAAAGATAAAATTATAGATAGTTTAAAGAAAAAAGTAGGACTA
Source organism: Brevinematales bacterium (assembly GCA_026417755.1). Taxonomy (GTDB): domain Bacteria; phylum Spirochaetota; class Brevinematia; order Brevinematales; family JAOACQ01; genus JAOACQ01. Next base: position 4,363 of record JAOACQ010000077.1, read on the forward strand.
AGAAAAGTAGAATTAATAAGACAAAAGGATAAAATCGGAGAAAGTTTTTTCTTCCGCATAAATGAAAAAGAAATTTTCATAAAAGGGGCAAACTATATTCCAGAAGATCATATTTTACCATTTACTAACAGACAAAGAACAAGAAAACTTCTTTCAGATTGTCTTAAAGCTAATTTCAACACGATAAGAATATGGGGTGGTGGCTACTACTTGCCAGACTATTTTTATGAACTTTGTGATGAGCTTGGTATCCTCATCTGGCATGATTTTATGTTCGCCTGTAGTCAATATCCACCTGATAAAGAGTTTATTGAAGAAGTAGCAAAAGAAATTGAATACAACGTCGAAAGGCTCAAACATCATCCATCAATAATCCTGTGGTGTGGAAACAATGAAGTAGAAGAAGCCTGGGTTTACTGGGGAATTCCTCAAAAAAATCATCTTAAGAAAACCTATCTCAAAATATTTGAAAAGCTAATCCCTTCCATTTTAAAGAAAGTAGATAAAGATCGACCCTACTGGCCATCATCCCCCTCTACTAAAGGAAATTTTTACAAACCAAGAGAAGAAACCGCAGGGGACAGCCATTACTGGGCTGTATGGCATGGATTAAAACCTTTTGAAGACTATAAATATCATAATTTCAGATTCGTATCAGAGTTTGGATTTCAATCCTTTCCATCTATTAAGACAATAAATTCTTTTACAGAAGAAGAAGACAGAAATATTTTCTCCTACGTTATGGAAAAACATCAAAAGAACAGTTCTGCAAATGGAAAGATTATTTACTATCTATCTGAAAACTATCTCTTTCCAAAAGACTTTAAATCTCTTGTATATTTATCCCAACTACTTCAAGCAGAGGCTATAAAATATGGAGTAAAGCATTTCAGAATTAAATCTGACATATGTAGAGGAGCTATTTACTGGCAACTGAATGATTGCTGGCCAGTTGCTTCATGGTCATCAATTGATTATTACGGTAGATGGAAAGCCTTACACTATTATGCAAAAAAATTCTTCTCTCCTATTATGCTTGCTTCTGATATAGAAAATAATTTAGTCAAAATCTATCTCCTCAACGATAATTATGAAGAACAATATTTTACCTTCAAATTTAAAATTTCAACCTTCTCTGGAACAAAAATTTATCAAACTGAAAAGAATGTAAAAACACCCCCTTTTGGTTCACAATTAATTTTTGAATATTTTATAACAGAAAATGTAAACCCCAGAGAAATATACATCGATTTTGGTTTATACTCTTCAGAGGTTGAAATCTATAGGGATTTTGACTTTTTAACTAAACCGAAACATTTCATCTGGAGTCATCCAGCAATCAGCTTGGATTTTACAGAAGATGAAAATTTCTACCAAATAATCTTAAAAACAGACAACTTTGCAAAAAATGTTGAAATAGATTTTGAAAGTTATGACATAATATTAAGTGATAATTACTTTGATATTCCATCAGAAGAAACAAAGACAGTATATATATCAAAAAGCGAATATAAAAACTTAAAACTTACCGATATCAAAAAAGATATAAAAATCTTTTCTCTTCACGATAGTTTTAAGGGGAATAAATTATGAGAAAATATATCATTCTTCTCATTTTCACAACAATATGTTACGCAAAAGAAAGTCAAATAGAACTTGTCGTAGCTGGAGATATCTTCCCAAGCCCAAGCCTTATAAGTAGTGGTATTTCAAAAGAAGGGAGAAATTATTTGCCTTACTACGAATTTGTCACCAACATTATCGCAAAAGCCGACCTTGCTATTAGCTGGTTTGGTGGCCCTGTAGCTGGAAGTGGAGAGAAATTTTCCGGCTCCCCGGTTTATAATAACCCGCCGGAGTTTATTACCGCCGCTATAGCTGCTGGTTTCGATTTATTCTTTCATACAAATCATCTTCTGGACAGGGGTCTTAAAGGCCTTATAAGAACAATAGAATTCTTCAAAACCAATGGTTCTGTCTACCTTGGGACATACCTTAGTGAGGAAGAAAGTAAAAAAATTTATTATTTTGAGAAAAACGGGATAAAGATAGCCATATTAAGCTATTTATACGGAGCAAATGCAAAGGTTAAAACAGAAAAATGGATGATAAATTATATTGATCCATTGAAAATAAGTAATGACATAGCAAAAGCAAAAACTGAAAAAGCAGACTTTGTTATAGTAGGCCTGCATTGGGGAAACGAGTATGAAAGATTTCCATCAAAAGAGCAAAAATCTCTTGCAAAATATATTATTTCAAGTGGCGCAGATATGATACTTGGTTCTCATCCTCATGTTATTCAGCCTGCTGAGCTTATTGATGGAAAATTCGTTATATATTCTTTTGGAAATTTTTTATCTTCTCAAAGAAAAAGGTATACAGATGCAGGGTTAATAGCAAAATTTATAATAGAAAAAAAAGACGGTAAAACTTTCCTTAAAAAGGCTTCATATATTCCTACATGGGTAAAGTGGAAATTAAATCCAGATGGTAAAAAATATACTATAAGAATACTTCCGATACCTGAATTTGATAAAAAATATAAAAAGAAAGAAACAAAAATTCTTTCAAAAGAAGAATATGAGAAAATGATGATAGCATTCAAAGATACAATTTCACACTTAAATAATACAAATATACCTTTTTTATATGAAGAGGAATAAGAAATAATGATATACTTCAATTTTTCAAACTCTCTTGAAAATATCCTTGATAACCTATATAAGAAGATAAAAAGTGAAAGAGAAAATTTCTTCCAGGAGTTTAAGGTTATAATTTCAAGTTCAAATTATAAAAAGTGTATTGAAGAATACTTCCTCTTGAAAGAAAATGTTTGCATGAACATATCTTTTGATTTTTTTGAGCCTTACATCTCAAAAATATTTCTTGAACTCCTAGGTTATGAAGAGAAAGACACCGTAATTCTAACTCTAGAAAGGAACAAAATTATCTTAATATCTCTTATATTCTCCATTCTCAAAGAAGAATCTTTCCGAAAAAAACACAAAAAAATTTTTGAAGTGCTTCTATATAATGAAAATAACAAAAGTTACGAAACAACCTTATTATGGAAATTAAGCGAAAAAATGGCAGACTTACTAAGAGAATACGAATTCCACAGACATGAAGAAATAATCCAAAATTGGAAAGAAGGTAAAAATGCTTATGACAAATCGCTAGAATATATAGAAAATTTTGAAAAAGATTTATATTCCATAATTTTTATAGAAAAAAGATTCTTCCAAAATACCCAAAAGAAATATCTTTCTATTACCGAATTATTTGAAGAAGTTAAAAGTAAAGAAGATAAACTTAATATTGAAAACTTAAAAAAAATTAAAAATATTTTTCTCTTTGGGTTCCCTCAATTTTCAAAACTACATCTTAAGATGCTTGAATTTTTAGAAAAACATATCGACATACATCTATTTTCTCCAAACTATTTGAAATTTGATTATTCAAAATTTCCTTACCATCTCACAATAGAAGACAATGAAGAAAAATTTGAAAAGAAAGAAGCTCATTTCGATCAGATAGATGAATTCTTATACCCTGTGATAGCCACAAACTATCTCCTAAAAGATAAAATTACGAAAGGCAACCACTCTTTAAGCTGGCAAGAAATTCCACCTAAAAATTTATTAAACAGAATAAAACTACTTTTTATGAAAAGAGAAAATCCTGAAGAAAAAATAGAAATAGACGATAGCTTTCAAATCTTTTCGGCCTCTTCCAAAGAAAACGAAGTGATGACAGTTTATAACAGTATACTATACAATATGGAGATGGATAAAAATCTTCTGTTTGATGATATTCTTGTAATTGTTCCAGACATAAAAAATTATCGAACAACAATCACAGACATCTTCAGTAAAAATCCATATCATTCTCATCCAAAAATAAACAAAAAGGCTAAGATTCCTTTTCATATATATGAAAAAAACATTTTCAAAGAAAGCAATTTTAATAAAATGATTTCCGATTTTTTTGAATTAATCGAAAATAACTTTTCAAAATTATCACTTTTAAAAATAATTGAAAATCCTTTGCTAATGAAAAAGTTCAAAATTAAAGAAAATGAATTAATAATCATAAGGAAATGGCTAGAAGAACTTGGCGCATTTGATGAAGATGAGAATTTTGTTATTTCAAGAATAACACATTCTTTAAAAAGATTAAAATTTGGCATAATAATGGAAAAAAAATCACCAGAAGAAGAAAAATTTGTTTACGAAAACATTCTGCCTTATTATGATAACCATAGTAACATAAAAATGATAGACACTTTTATTTCAATTACTGAAAGGTTATACGAATTAGTAGAAATTTCTAAAGAAGAAAAAAAACTCTCGGAATGGATAAACTTTATAAAATCTTTTATCAATGATTTTATAAACTCGGAAGAAGACAATGAGGAAAATCAAATCCATATATTCTATCAGAGAAATCTTAATCTTTTACTCGAGTTAGATCTTATAAGAGAAGAAAAATTGAGTTTTCATGAAGCAAAATTTCATTTTTTGAACCTAATGATAGACCTGATAAACCAGAGAAATTCTAATTTATTTAATGGTGTCTGTGTTTCATCATTTTTACCTATGAGAGCTATTCCCTTTAAAATAATTTATATTCTTGGTATTAATGAAGGGGTTTTCCCTTCTCAAGATGATAAAAGTTCTCTTAACCTGAGAAATATTAAAATTCTCTACAATGATATATCAAAAAGAAGACTAGATAACTTTCTATTTATTGAAGCTATTTTTTCAGCCCAGCAAAAAGTTTACATTTCTTTTGTTGGTTACGACCCACACGAAGATAGTGAATTATTCCCTTCAAGTAGTCTATACAATCTTATTAATATAATAAACAAAAATATACTCAAAAAAAATTATGAAATAAAAAAACTCCCAAAAAGTCTCTTCAGTAATCTTCTACTGAACAAACAAGATTTATTCACCAATATTTATTATACTCCATACAGAAAATTAAGCTATCAAGTTGGCAAAGAACAAGTTAAATCAAGGAATCTATCATTGCCTCTAAACCAAAAAGAGATAAATATAAAAAACATAGCAGAATTTATAAATAATCCTATACAAGAAATGATAAAGAAAAAAATAGAAATATACGAACCTAACATAGAAACAGAATTTGAAACTACTAGAAAAATAGATTCGAGCTTATATCTCAAAGTAAAAATTCTCAATATGGCATTAAAGATATTTTTTAAACAAAATAAAGATTTCAAAAACTCATTGGAATCCGTTTATGAATATTTCTATTATGCCGCTAAGACCCCGGAATTAACAGAATTAAGAAATATAGAGATAGAAAGTATCAAGTTTATAGAAGATATTTTGAATCAATTTCCCAAATCTACATACCATGAAGCCTTAATAATAGGCTACGAATACGGAAACTCAGCTAAAAAAGTATACAAACCGTTAGAAATTAATGGATACAATATAATTGGAAAATTAGAAAATGTTTTTTTAGTCGAAGACGAGATTATGCTGATAGTTTTTAGAAGAAAAAACGACAACACTATTAAAACCAGTAAAACTTATCTTCATTTTAAACTATTTTTATCTGCATTAACACTTTTAAACGAAAAAATTAGCAAGGGAATACTAAACATAGTATCCATAGAAACCAAGAAACATGAGAAACTATCTGTTAACCCGCTTGGCAAAGAAGATTTTGAAAAAATAATAGAATACTACACACAAGAAGAAAACTTTCATCTGCTTCCTTTAAGCCTCATAGAAAAAAATATGAACAAAGATTTTCTTTTAGATAAAATTCTTGAAATTGAAAAAAATGAATACACAAACTTAAGATTAGCAACTCCTTTAACTATTCAAAGAGAATATGATGATTTTATTCCAGAAAATGACCTCAATAAATATATAAACATATTATTAAAAGTAATGGAGTAAGTTATGAAAAGAATAGTTTTATTTCTAATATTTTTAGAGGGGAACATTATGGCAAACGAAAATTTTGTTAATCCTATACTTGCCGGTTTCTACCCGGATCCAAGTATATGTAAAGTTAATGATGATTACTATCTCGTTAATTCTACTTTTGCATACTTTCCTGCTATTCCTATTTTTCATTCAAAAGATCTCGTCAACTGGAAACTTATAGGGCATGCCATCGACAGAATAGAACAGCTTGATTTGAATGGCTTTGGGGTATCAAGGGGTATTTTTGCCCCAGCGATCCGTTACCACGACGGAGTTTTTTATATAACCTGTACCGTTGTAGATGGAAAGGGAAATTTCGTGATAACCGCAAAAAATCCTGAAGGCCCCTGGAGTAAACCAGTGTGGTTACCTGATGTAATGGGAATAGATCCATCTTTATTCTTTGACGAAGATGGAAAGGCTTATCTTACTTATAATAGTGGTGCACCAGATGACAGGCCTCTTTACGAAGGACATAGAACCATAAGAATTGTTGAGTTTGACTACAAGAATTTAAAAACTATAGGAAAACCAAAAATAATTGTAAATGGTGGGGTTGATATATCAAAAAAACCTATATGGATAGAAGGTCCACATATCTACAAGATAAATGGTTTGTATTATCTCACCTGTGCAGAGGGTGGAACGGCTGAAGATCATAGACAGGTCATATTCAGAAGCAAAAATGTTTTCGGCCCTTATGAAGCCTATCCTCATCCAATTCTAACACAAAGGCACTTAAGTCCATATAGAAAATTTCCAGTTACCTGTACTGGTCATGCAGATTTTGTAGAAACACCAAATGGATGGTGGGCTGTATTTTTAGGATGCAGGCCATATGAACCATCACAGGAAAACTATTATAACACCGGCAGAGAAACATTTCTGGCAAAAATCAACTGGAAGGACGGTTGGCCTATAATACTCGAAGGAAACGAAGAAGTAAAATATTTCGATAAGTTACCATTTGGTAAAAAAATTCCCCCTACTGATATACCATACAGTGGAAATTTCAAAATAAGATTTGATTTTAGCAAGGGCGAATTACACCCAAGCTTTATATTTTTAAGAACTCCGAGAGAGAAATGGTTTAACTTTAACCAAAATGGGCTGTCCATAAAACTTCGCAAAGATAGCTGTGCACAATTTGGTAATCCGAGTTTTATAGGTAGAAGACTCCAGCATTCAAAAGGATACATAATGACAAAAATGTCATTTTCACCAACTGGAGAAAATGAAAAAGCCGGATTAATAATATTTCAAGACGAAGAGCATTTTTACTATTTCTGTAAATCCAAAAAAGATTCAAAAGAAACACTTGAGCTTTATATTTCTGATGGCAATAAGCACCCTGAATATATGAAATTAGTTGAACAAAAAGATATTGAAACAGAAAAACCAATTATACTCAAGATAGAATTTCAGGGTAAATATTTTGCCTTCTATTATGGTTATGATGAAAAAGATTTAATTCTATTCAGGGATAAAATCGATGCTACATTTTTAAGTATCAGAAAAGCGTGGGGATTTACAGGAAATATACTAGCAATGTATGCAGTTACTTTAGGAAAAGATAGTACAAACATGGCATTATACAACTGGCTTGAGTATGAAGGAAATGATGACTGTTATAAAATGAATAAATAAAAAAGTGTGGGCAGGGGTGGATTCGAACCACCGAAGGCAAACGCCAGCAGATTTACAGTCTGCCCCCTTTGGCCACTCGGGTACCTACCCAACATATTGTGAGAAATATTTTAACCTAATTTTGTCTTTTTGTCAAATTTTACTCAAGCACGATTGAAGTTACTGAATAAGGTTCAAGGGTAAGTTTAAAACCTTCTGTATAATCATTTGTTGTTGACTTTACTACTGGACCTTTGATTTCTCCTGTTAAAGAATTTTTAATCACTTTTGTTAACTTATTTTTATTATTCAAAATGTTTAAAGTTAATTTCTTCGTTTTTTCTTTACTTTGATTTATAACCATAAGATAAATCTTATTTTCATCTTTGCTCGAAACTACCTTCACCTTTTCATCCGAAGAAAGAGAAGCAATAATATTTGTCCCAAAATAATTGGCATAAAAATTAAACACCCAGTATGATGGTCTTGGTTTATAATTTCCCGGTTCAAAAAGTGAGTGTCCACCATATTCACCAAAACAAAAATAATGAGAAAAATCTATTTCTTCCATAGCAAGATAGCCTAAAACCTCAGCAAGCCACATAGCCCCAACCATATCACCAAGATGTCTTTTGTTTGGGGTGTTCCAGTGAATAGCATACTCTGTCAAAGCGAGTTTAATATCTCTTTTGTAGCCTTTCGGATTCATATTTGGGTCTTTAAGCCAGCTTCTATATCTTTGAATTTGTTCTTTAATATCTGGTGCTGTAGCCAAAGCCATTTCATCCGTAGCATCACCACTAGTAGGATACCAGTGCCAGGCAAGAACATCGACAAGATCTCCACATTCCTTTATAAAAACTTTTATCCATTCATCCTTTGGCTGGCTTACCATAGGTCCCGCAACCTTTATATCTTTTTTATAAGCTTTCAGAGCTGTAGTCTGCTCCCTGAAAACCTTGGCATAATACTCCGGGGTCCACTCAGGAGCATGGGCTCTATGGTATAAATCAGGCTCATTACCGATACTCCATACATCCACCTTAATTCCAACCTTCTCAGCATTCTTTACTGACTGAATAGCCCCTTCAACTGTCCCCCCAAAAACTCTTGTCTGGACAAAAATAAAAGGTTGTTTCTCAAACATAGACAATTGCAAAGAAAGAAAGCTAAAATCCATTTCTCTATTCATATCTTGGGTATCGCCTATGTTTCCCGCAGGATAAGTAATAGTTGGAATTTTTAAAGCATTGGCTTTATCAACTACCTTTGCTAACTGCATTGAATTATTGAAATTCATACCTCTTATTGAATACGGCTTAACAACTGCAGTTGTGAATTCAACATCCGCATAAATATTAACCTCTTCAGAATCAACTGATTTTACAACCTCTGGAAAAGAAGGTTTTTTAATATTTGTTGAAACCTTTGTTTCTTTTCCGCAAGACAATACTGTTGTCGTTAACACAATTATACACAATACAAC
>JAOACQ010000079.1 GCA_026417755.1 Brevinematales bacterium
ATGACAAACAACTCCAAAAAGCGTTGTAGATTATCTTGGTCGTGGAAGTTTTCGTTCCCATGCTGGTTTTCAGGTTCTTGCCACAAGATGGGACTTTCGACAGGAGGAAAATGGTTTTCCAGCAAATAGACAGTTTTACCTTGTAGAAAATGGGAAACAAATTTTTTATTCTGGAAATGTGAATGATCCAAACTTCAAAAGTGGTTATTGTGTTCATTCCCAGAACTTAACTACAATTACAGTAATAACGAAGTGTGGTTTAAAAATTGTTCGCAAGATATTTATTTTACCTCAATATGAAGGTCTTCCTTTGGCAACGGAGGTTCAGAGAATAGAGATTTACAATGAAACTCCTCGACTCCGGGAACTTAAGATAATTACAATAGGTATGTTTGGTTCAAGTGCACCACATGCACTGATGGAGGATGTTTTATACTCAAATATAATTATGCAATCCCGCATTGTTTTGGATAATAATGCCAATATTATAGCTATTGGAGTAGATTATTCTCCCTCTTATGCAAAAGATGATGAACGTTTTCATACAATGTTAATTCATGATAATAATGTAAATAATTTTGCTAAAGAATTCTGTTCTAACTACAATGAGTTTATAGGTAATGGAACACTTGAAAAGCCAGAGGGAATCCTTCAACTCTCAAATAAACTTAGTAGGAAAGGACCAGGATTTTTTGCACTAGCAGGATATTTAAATATTGAACCTTTTGGAGAAAAAGTAGTAGATACATTTACTGGGGTAGTTTCAAAGAAAGTGAATTCAACTTCTATATATTCTGAAGAAATAACTTCATTACTGAAGAACTTTAAAGATCGTTTTGCATTAGAATCTGCGATTAACTATATAAAAAGTTTTAATAAAAAATTTTCTTCATTTTTACAGATTAATACAGGTGATAAGGAATTCAATTCCTACTTTAACTATAATCTTCCTTTTCAAATTTTATATCAAAGTTTTGTTTCGAGGTCTTTCTGTCAGACACAAAAGGGTTATAGAGAGATTGGTTTTCGTGAGATACAAGATGTTTATGCCTCTATGTATTATTTTGTTGGAATGGGCAAACCAGATCTTGTTAAAAAATTATTGAAGGAATGGGCTTCAAAGGTTTTTGAACTTGGATATGCATATCATAATTTTTTCTGGGTTGGTAAAGAACCCGGAAAATGGTCTGATGATGCATTGTGGTTTGTTCAGGCAGTATATAGATATGTTAATCTAACGAGAGATTTTGATTTTCTTAAAGAAGAAACAGAAATAGCTGGAAAAGAAAAAACACAAACCAGACCAATTTATAAAACCATAGAAGCTATAATACAGTATTCGGCTTTCATTTCTGTAGGAAAGCATGGTTTACCTCTACTTGACAGAGCTGACTGGAACGATTGCTTAAGGATAGATAGAGATTCTCTTGAAGGTCCTGAAAAAGAAAAAATATATTTAAAAAAAGTTGAAGAATGCAAAAATAAAAATATTCCATTTGATGAAAAAAATACTTACTCGGAAAGTGTGATGAATGCCTGTCTTCTTAAAGTTGCAATTGATGAATATTCTGAGCTCGCAGAGTATATGAAAAATTATGAAACCGCAAATAGGATGAAAAATCTTTCAAAGGAAATTTATAATAAAGTTCAGAAGTACGCATGGAAAGAAGACTTTTTTGCAAGAGTTTTGTTAAATAAGAATCCGGAGTTTGAGTATATAGGGGCAAAAGGTGATAATCTGGGCAAAGAGCCTGGTAAAAAGGATTCATACTTTATTAACTCTTATACATGGCCAATTATTTCTGAAATAGCTAGTGAAGAACAAATTAAGATAATGACGGATACCCTTGAAAGAACATTAAAGACAGAATTTGGGTTTAAACTAATGACTCTATCTGCATTGGATAAAATTTGTAAAGAGATTGCTATAGGGGAATATTTCCCTGGTGATCGTGAAAATGGAGCAGTATTTAAACATGCCTCTATGATGATGGCTTTTTCGATGTTTAAGGCAGCTAAGACAGTTGAAGATAAAAAGTTGGCAGAACGTCTTACAAGGCTTGCTTATTGGATGATAGATATAGTGTTGCCATATAAAACTATGACAAATCCATTTTGTCTGGCTGGAAACCCGCGATTTTGCACTCAATACATTAATTCAGAAACAGGTGAGCATATTGGTCCTCTTCTCTCCGGAACTGCAACATGGTTGAATCTTAGTTTAATATATTCAATTGGTCTGGATTTTACAGTGGAAGGACTTAGATTTGATCCTATTTTAAGATGCGAGGAAAAAGAAATTTCATATTATTTGAAAAAGGGAGAGACATGTTATAAGTTTATTATTCAAAAACCTGAAGGATTTTATAGAATAAAAGATGACAACTATAGATTATCTATTGATGGTCATAGTATTGATAATAATATCTTTTCGCTTGTTGACGATAGTAGAGAACATATTATTTTACTCAATTTTTATTGAATATTAACTTGATTTTACCAAAGTTACTATGTAGACGTTTTCGATTTTTTATCAAAAAATACCTTAAAAGTAATTTTTGAGGACTTATTTGGATTTTTAACCTTTTCCAGTGGGAAATTTTTTAAAATTATTCAAATCAACAAAAACTTAAAATAAAATTTGACTTGAAAATACATTCAAATTATAATTTTTGTAGGAGTTTTATAATGGGCAAAAATAAAATTTTAATCTACGATACAACTTTGAGAGATGGCAAACAAGCAGAAGGTATTAACTTTTCTCTTCAAGATATGATAAGTATTGCAAAAAAACTTGATAGTTTTGGTGTTGATTATATAGAATGTGGGTGGCCTGGGGCACTTCCTAAAGACAAGGCTTTTTTTGAAGAAATAAAGAAAGTAGAGCTTAAAAAGACTAAGGTAGCTGCATTTGGTAGTACACGACATGCAAAGAATAAAGTTAGCGAAGATCACAACCTCAAAGAGCTTATAACAGCTGATACTCCTGTCGTTACAATTTTTGGTAAAAGCTGGGATCTTCACGTTAAAGAAGTATTCAGGATACCACTTGAAGAAAACCTTACTTTGATTTATGAATCAATTGCATTTTTAAAAGATCATAAAAAAGAGGTTATTTTTGATGCAGAGCACTTTTTTGATGGTTTTATAAATAATCCTGAGTATGCGATTGAAGCTCTCAAAGCAGCAGAAAAAGGTGGAGCAGACTGGCTTATACTTGCTGATACAAATGGTGGTATGGTGCCTGAAAAAATAAGAGATATAATAAACAAGGTTAAAAATGAGGTTAAAACTCCTCTTGGCATACATGCCCATAATGACAGTGAATGTGGCGTAGCTAATAGTATTGAGGCTGTAAGAGCTGGTGCATTACAGGTGCAGGGAACTATAAATGGAATAGGGGAAAGATGTGGGAATGCAAATCTTTGTTCTATAATTCCAAATCTATATTTTAAAATGGGATATAGCTTCAATCATATAGGTGAAAAGGAAATGAAAAGGCTTACAGAAGTTTCCCACTTTGTTTATGAGATTGCTAATATGGCACCGGAAACAAGACAACCATATACAGGGATGAGTGCCTTTACCCATAAGGCTGGGGTTCATGCTAATGCAGTAGAAAAAAATCCAAAAACTTACGAGCATATAGAACCAGAAAGTGTTGGTAATAAAAGAAGAATTCTTATTTCCGAACAAGCTGGCAAATCAAATATCCTTGAAAAGGCAAAAGAGATGGGGCTTGATATTCCTAAGACTTTTATTCCTGTAGTTGTAGAAAAGATAAAGGAGCTAGAAAATCTTGGGTATGAATTTGAAGGAGCCGATGCAAGTTTTGAACTACTTGTTAAAAGTATATGTGGTAAGATAAAAGAGAAATTTACTGTTGAATCTTTTAAGACACTGATTTATTATACTGAGGACAAAAACATCATTGAAGCAACAGTTAAGATAAAAGTAGGAGAGCTTGAACAGCTTACAGTTGCAGAAGGAGATGGGCCAGTCAATGCTTTAGATATAGCTTTAAGAAATGCTTTATCAGTTTTTTATCCGGCTGTTAAAGGTGTAAAACTTCTTGACTATAAGGTAAGAATTTTAAATCCAAAGGCCGGAACAGCTGCTATAACAAGAGTTTTAGTCTCTTTCAGATATGATGGAATTGAGTGGGGGACTGTAGGTGTTTCTGGTAATATCATAGAGGCAAGCTGGAAAGCTCTTGTTGATAGTATGAATTACCTTTTAATGAAGATAGAAGAAGACGAAAATATTAAGGAGTGCTAATTATATGCTTAAAAACTTACTTTTTTTAGTTTTGCTTGTTGGTTCTATTTCATATGCTGAACCTTTTAACAAAGTTGTTGCAAGTGTTGGGGATTTTGCTATTACCAGTTATGATGTTGAAAGTATGAGAAAATTTATGCAGGTTTATAGTGGTAATGCTACAAATGCCAAGATAGAACCTTTTAAAGAGCTACTTTACATCTATTCACTTGAACAGATAGTAAAAGATAATAAAAAAATTATTCTTCCAAAAGATGAAATTGACAAAATGATAGATAAAATGACCAATCTTACAAAAGAGGATAAGACAAATCAAATGCTTGTTGAAAGAGCTAAAATTGTAGACCAGTTTCCGGAAGAGTTGAGACTTTATTTAAGAAAGTCTCAGATTATAAGGACATTACTCTCTGTAGATACAAGATTAAGAGATAAGGCTAATGAGAAAATAGATGAAAAGGAGATAACAAATTTCTATAACGAACATAAATCATCTCTTATTGAACCTCCATCTATAGACATTGTGCTTGTAGTATGTGAACAACCAAGTGCAGCTTCACTTGATGAACTTGAAAGATTTGAAAAGACTCTTGAAGAGATCGCAAAAAGATTACAGAAATCAAATGATATTTCGGATCTGCTTGAAAAAAACAAAAAGTTTATAAAATTTGAACCTTATTCCGGTAGGACGGGGCTTAAGTCTGTTTATGAGCTTTTCCAGGCAGGTTATCCTGAAGAAATGCTTGCTTTTGCTTTAACAACTACTCCCATACCCACTGCAAAGGGTAAACTTGTTGTTAAACCCGGTTTTGTTTTGGGTCCTGAAAAGACAAAGTTTAAGAATTCAAACAAGATAATCTATTTTATATTTAAACTTGTGGATAGAAAAGTTGGTGCAAATGTTCCACTTGAAAAGGTAAGAAATCTTATAGAAGCTCAGCTTAAGGAACAGAAGATAATGGATTCTGTGAAGGGTTATATTCTCGATAAGATTAATAGAAAAGAGCTTGAGATAGTAATATATGATGAAAAATATAAAGGAGAATATAATGAATTTCTACGAAGGTAAATTAACAGCTAAAAATCTTAAGATAGCCATAGTTTACAGTAAGTTTAATTCGTTTGCTGGGGATAGACTTATTGATGGTGCAAAGAATGCATTTCTTCAGCTTGAAGGTAAAGAAGAAAACCTTGACGTATTCAAAGTTCCCGGTAGTTATGAAACTCCTGGAGTTGTCAGAAAGCTACTTGAAAAGGGGTATGATGCTATTGTGTGTCTTGGTGTTATTATAAGGGGGGACACACCTCATTTTGAATATGTGGCTTCAAATTCATCAAAGGCTATAATGGAGCTTTCTGCAATGGGGAAAATACCAGTGGTTTATGGGCTTATTACTGCTGACGATCTGGATCAGGCTATTCAGAGGTCGGGAGCGAAGAGTGGTAACAAAGGTTATGATGCTATGATGACTGCTGTAGAAATGGCAAATTTATATTCTCAGATTGACAAAAAATGAAAATGGAAGTAGAAACTACAAAACCAAGACAAAAGGCTAGAGAACTGGCGTTGGTAACACTTTATATTTATCAGATTACCAATAATTCAAAAGAGCTTATTGATTTTAAGTGGTTTGAGGATTTTTCGTCTTTTTGTGAAGAGGATAGAATATTTGAAATCAATGATGAGAGAGAAAAGAAACTGATTTATGAGCTGGCTTCAGAGCTGTTGAAAGGAGTAATTTCAAATCTTGAACGGATTGATGAGGTAATTAAAAAGCATCTGGTTAAATGGAGTTTTGATAGGGTAAGAGAGATTGACAAGGCTATTTTGAGACTGTCGATATATTCAATAATATACGACTATGATGTCCCATCAGAAGTTATCATATCTGAGGCCAATAGGCTATCTTCTCTTTATTCAGAAGATAATGCTCATATCTACATAAATGGTATGCTTCATAAGATTAAAGAAGAATTCAGAGGCGGAATTAAGAATGTAATTCAGAATACAGGGGAGTAGTTTAATGAACGAACTGAATAAACTTCTTGATGTTATTAAAACTTTGAGAGGTGAAAATGGTTGTAGCTGGGATAAAGCCCAAACCATTGAAACTTTAACAGGATCTATTATAGAAGAAAGTTATGAGCTTGTAGATTCAATAGAGACTGGGAATATTGAAGATATAAAAGAAGAACTTGGGGATTTAATTTTTCTTTCCTTATTTGTTGCCTATATTGGTGCACAGGAGAATAGATTCACTATTGAAGAAGTTGTGGAGGGTGTAACAGAAAAATTGATAAGAAGACATCCTCATGTTTTTGGAGAAATAGAGACTGGTGATGTGAAGGAGATTTTAAAAAATTGGGAAAAGATAAAAGCAGGTGAAAACAAAAACAAGAAAAGAAAATCAATAATTGATGGTATTCCAAAAAAACTACCAGAGATATATAGATTTTTTAAGATTCTTGACAAACTTACCAGAAATGATGTATCAGTTGATGAGATTGATACAGATAGGTTGAAAAATAGTCTCAATCATTTTCTGGATAAGGGTGATGAAACTTTTATTAAAGATTTTCTCATTTATTGTTATAGAAAAAAGATTGATCTTCCGAATTTAATAAGAAAATCAGAAAAATTTTTATTAAAAAATTAAGAATTTTCTATTTATTTACGATAAAATAAATAGAAGAAATTCCAAGGAGGGAATTTATGAAAATAGCAAATGGAGTTGATCCGGGAATTGAATTACAGACCATTACGAGAGAAAAATTTTTAGAAGAAGAGATCAAACTTCAAAGAGAACTTCAGAAGAAAGAGCTTGCAAAAGCAGAAGCCAGAACGGAAAAGAAAGAAAAAGAAATCGATACTTCAAGAATAGCTTTAAGTGATCATAGCTTAAAGGAACTTCTTTTCCTCATTTCTTCAAGGGGAAATAGTTCTACAGTAGAGAAACTGGCTGAACTTTTGAAGAAAGAAAGAGAACTTCTGTCAAGACTCAAGAAGTGATGTCTATGCTATGTTTAAAATTGTTCTTGTTGAAACAGAAGGTGAAGAAAATATAGGTGCGATCGCACGTATAATGATGAACTTTTCCTTTAAAGAGCTTATTCTTGTTTCTCCAAGGTGTAATCATCTATCAAATAATGCAGTGAATTATGCTGTCCATGCAAAAAAAATACTTGAAAATGCTAACATAGTTGAAAATATATCTGAGGTACTTTCAAATTGTAAACTTTCTATTGCTTTTACAAAAAGGATAGGACAATTCAGAAGAAAAGACCTTACTTCTTATGAGATTGGTAGTTTTCTTAAAGGGTATGAAAATGTTGCCTTAATATTTGGGAATGAAAAATATGGGCTTAAAAATGAGGACATTGAGAAATGTGATTTAATTTGTCACATACCATCTTCAGAAGAATTTCCTTCTTTAAATCTGTCTCACTCGGTAGGTGTAATTTGTTATGAAATATATAAAAATCAAATTTTTTCAGAAAAAAATGAAAATTTAGCCACAAAAGAAGAGATAGATTCTGTACTTAATAGTTTTATATCTTTTTTACATTATCTTGACTATTTTAAGAACACAAAAGATACAAGGCTTAAAAATTATCTTAATAAACTTCTTCACAGGATAAAACCAGAAAAAGGAGATATAATAATACTTGGTAATCTTATTGATAGAATCCAGGGTATTGTAAAAAGAATCTCATCGAAAAATTGACAATCTTAAATAAATATTTCAAAATTTAGTTTAACCTTATTTATAAATGGGAAGTAATATGGATAAGAGCCAGCTTGAAAAATTATCGTTAAATTATCACAGAAATTCAGGTAAAATAGAAGTTATACCAAAAGTTTCGGTGAAGAAAAGAGAAGAACTTTCTCTTGCTTATACACCTGGGGTAGCTTTTCCATGTATTCATATAAGTAAGAATGAAGATTTAGTTTATGATTATACTTTTAAGTCGAATAGTATTTTTATTGTGAGTGATGGTAGTGCAGTACTTGGTCTTGGAAATATTGGACATAAGGCTTCTTTGCCTGTAATGGAAGGGAAGGCTTTGTTGTTTAAAATTTTTGGTGGGATTGATGCTTATCCTATTATTCTGAATACGCAGGATACTAGAGAAATAATAAATACTGTTAAGACTATAGCTGATGGAGTAGGTGGAATAAACCTTGAGGATATATCTGCACCTCGTTGTTTTGAGGTTGAGGATAGACTTTCTGAGGAACTAGATATTCCTGTCTTTCATGATGATCAGCATGGGACAGCAGTTGTTACTTTAGCAGGGTTAATTAATGCTTTAAAACTCACAGCTAAGGAAATGAGCAAGATTAAGATTGTTATAAATGGGAGTGGCGCTGCAGGTGTAGCGATAGCAAATTTGTTACTTTATGCTGGAGTAGAAAATATAATAATGTGTGATAGAAAAGGGATCATCTATGAAGGTAGAGAAGATGATATGAATGAGATCAAAAATAAAATGGCTACTAAAACGAACAGGGATAAAATAAAAGGAGATTTAAAAGATGCTTTAATCGGGGCTGATGTTTTTATCGGGGTATCGGTTAAGGATGCTCTTAAACCTGAAATGATAAAAAAGATGAATGATAAGCCTATAATATTTGCAATGGCAAATCCAGATCCGGAGATTTTACCTGAAGAAGCATACAAAGCTAAAGCTTATATTGTTGCCACAGGAAGGAGCGATTTTCCGAACCAGATCAATAATTGTATAGCTTTCCCCGGCATATTCAGGGGGCTTCTTGATACAAGAGCCAAAAAAGTAACAATGGAAATGAAATTTGCAGCTTCAAAAGCTATAGCTAATTTTATTTCTGATCATTCTCTTAAGCAAGATAGAATAATTCCTTCTGTTTTTGAGTTGAAACTTCATGCCACAATTGCTGAAGAGGTTGCTACTGTTGCAATGAAAGAAAATTTAGCACGCATTAATGTGAAAAGTGGTGAAGTTTTTGAAAAGGCACTCAGAATACTTAAATTAAACCGAAAAAGATTTTTTTAAACCTCATTTTAAGCCAAAAAAATCCGATAAATTAAAAAAATCCCGGGGTAAAATTATGAATAAAATCTTGATTGCTTTTTTATTTTTTCCATTAATTTTGTTTGCCCAGAGTAGTAAAGGGGAGACGGATGCTTTTTTAATTCTCAAGAAAGCAAATGAAAGCTATAAGTTGAAAAAATTTGAAGAGGCAAAAACAAATTATCTAAGTTTAATAAAAAATTATCCCTCATCAAAGTATGTGCCTTATGCTTTATATGTCTTGTCTTCAATAGAAACTGAGTATCCTAAGATACTGGAATATTTATTCATTATAGAAGAAAAATATCCAGATTTCGAGTACTGGACAAATTCTGTAGAGAAACTGGGGGAAATTTTCTACGTAATGGGGCGTTACGAAGAATCTTTAGCAAATTACCTTAAAATAAATACAGATAATGCATTATATATGCAAAGTTTGTTACTAGCAAATAAAAAAGATTACAAAACTTCTCTTGAGGTAATTAATAAACTTCTTTCTCAAACAGTTGATAACTATCTTGTTTATAAAACGATAATGTTAAAAATCAAGATATTTTTTGAGATTAAAAAGTATGATGAAATTTTATCATTATTTCAACTTTCAACTAAACTTATAGCATATGCAAATGATAGTGGAGCAAGACTTTTGTTTTATGTGGGAAAATATTATTTTATTAGGACAGACATAGAGAAAAATTATGAAAAATCTCTTTATGCTTTTTCTTTACTTAAGAGAAAGTTTCCACTGAGTCTTGAAAGCAGCCTTGCAAATAATTATCTTACAGTTCTTAAAAATAATAAAATAGAAAAAGAGGAGATAATAGGTTGGCTTGCATCTACTTTTCAAGAAGTTGTGGATGTACCATATAGAGGAGAGATAACTACCACTATAGAAAAACAGGAGAAGAAAGTAGAGAATAAGATGGATAAGATTGAAGGAGCTATTGGCAAGGCTATAAAAACAGAAATTATAGAATATGTGATAAGAATAGGAGAATACAAAGATCTCAGTGTTGCAAATATGGTTGCAATGGATATAGGAAAACAGAAAAAGGATATACCTATCGGAGTATTTTTCAGGGATGATAAGTACTATGCCGAGGTAAGAGGTATAAAAGATTTGAATATTGCCAAAAATTATGCAAAAGAGATTAAGTCTCTTGGATATGATGATACAAGGATAATAGAGATCTATAAAATTACCGAATACACTGAATAGAATTGAGTTTTAATAATGTATCAAAACATTTTCTTTTTTTTATTTTTGTAGGGAAAATGCTATCATATTTAAAAGGTTCTTTCTAAAGAAAAGTAGAGAAGAAACAATCGGAATGACAAAGTATGGGGAATCAATATCTTTTTTTTAGTAAAGTTTGATTTTTTTTTATTTTTATTATATAATTTAAAATAAAGATTATTCGGAGGAAGTATGTCAAGGAAATGCGATATATGTGGAAAGGGTCCAGTTTATGGGAATAATATATCTCACTCACATAGAAAAACTAGAACGAGATGGCTTCCAAACCTCAAAAAGGTTGATGCAATAGTGAATGGAGAAAAGAAGAAGGTTAAAGTTTGTATGGGTTGTTTGCATGCAAACAAGGTGGAAATAGCTTATTAATATTGTTTTCTGAGGAGATTGTTGTAATGAGGTTTAATGCCTCATTCTTCGGCTCCAAGGAATCTTTTATCTAAGCTGATCCAGAGGAGGGACTGATGGAGAGGCGGCTTGGTGTAGTTGCAATTCTAGTATATTCTTCTGAAAGTGTTAAGGATTTGAATTTAATTCTTTCTGGTTATGGTGAAATAATAATCGGAAGAATGGGTTTGCCTCTCAGGGATAAGAAAGTCAATGTTATTTCACTTATTGTCGACGGGACAACTGACGAGATAGGTGCAATGACTGGTAAGATTGGACGTCTCAAAGGTATTTCAGTGAAATCAATGCTTACAGAATTTAAAGACTGAAGGAGGCAAACTATGCAAATTTTGAACAAAACAAGTTATTTAAAAAAGTTTATTGATAGGGAGAAATTATATTCTCTCATTGATAGTAAGATTCCGACCACAATAGAAATAAATGATATTTTAAACAAAGCCTTAAAGTTAAAAGGACTTGAATTAAAAGAGGTGGCTACACTTTTAAATGTTAAAGATAAAAGTTTGATTGCTAAAATAATGGAAGCCGCAAGATATGTAAAAGAGACTATTTACGGAAAAAGGCTTGTTCTCTTTGCTCCTTTATATGTGGCTAATATCTGTTCAAATAATTGTTTATATTGTGCTTTTCGTAAGGATAATAAAAAAATTGTGAGAACAATTCTGACCCAGGATGAGATTGCGAAAGAGGTATTTTCTCTTCTCAAGGAAGGGCACAAGAGGATACTTATGTTGAGTGGAGAGGCAGATGAGACTCCTGTAGATTATTTTCTTGAATCTATCAGAACTGCTTACAGTGTGAAATATGGTAAAAATTATATCAGAAGGATCAATGTTGAAATTGCTCCGATGGATGTGGAGGATTTTAGGAGGTTGAAAGCCGAGAAGATAGGAACATACACTTGCTTTCAGGAAACTTATGACGAAATTGCCTATAAGAAATATCATCCGCAAGGTGGCAAAAAATCTGACTATGAGTGGAGACTTTTTGTTATGGATAGAGCAATGGCTGGAACTATAGATGATGTTGGAATCGGGGCATTGTTTGGTTTAGCAGACTATAGATTTGAGGTTCTTGCTTTAATAGAACATGCCAATCATCTTGAAGAGGTTTTTGGCTGTGGGCCGCATACTATAAGTATACCAAGGATAGAACCAGCGGAGGGGGCTCCACTTTCCACCCATATACCGCATCCGGTTAGTGATGAAGATTTTAAAAAACTTGTAGCGATATTAAGACTTGCTGTTCCATATACTGGTATAATTTTAAGTACAAGGGAGAGTGAAGAATTAAGAAATGAGCTTTTTAACTATGGAGTATCCCAAATTTCGGCTGGTTCAAGAACAAATCCCGGAGCTTACTCGAGAGAAGGGCATCCTGATTCTGGGGCACAATTTTCGCTTGGGGATCATCGTTCCCTTGATGAAGTTATATCAACCTTAATTGATAAGGGATATATTCCTTCTTTTTGTACTGGTTGTTATAGGAAAGGTAGAGTTGGCAATGATTTTATGGATCTGGCTAAGCCAGGACTTATTAAGGAATTTTGTATGCCAAACGGTGTTTTTACTTTTTATGAATATTTGATGGATTTTGCAAAGCCAGAAACAAAAGAAAAAGGTTTAAAATTGGTAGAACAGCTTATTAATGAAGTTGATAAAGAAAATCTAAAAATAAGGATGAAAGAGGTTATTGAAAAATTAAAAAATGGGGAGAGGGATGTTTATTTCTGAAACACCTTTTGAGGAGATCGAGTATTTATATTATAATGTTCCTATTGAAGAAATTATAAAGAAAGCAACTCAAGTATGTGATAAAACTTATGGTAATAAGGTTTATTTGAGAGGGCTTATTGAGTTTTCAAATATTTGCTTTATGGATTGTAAGTATTGTGGTATTCGCCGTTCTAACACCAAGGTTGAAAGGTATCGAATGAGTGAGGTAGATATCTTAGCTACAATAGCTTCAGGTATAGAGGTGGGACTTAAAACATTTGTCCTTCAAAGTGGTGAGAATGCATATAGGGCTCTTGAACTTGCAAGCCTCGTTGAAAAAATAAAGTCAAAATGGAGTGATATTGCTGTTACTCTTAGTTGTGGCTATTTTAAAAAGGAAGAATTAAAAATTTTGAAGAAGGCAGGGGTTGATAGATATTTATTCAGGTTTGAAGTTGCAGATGAAAATTTGTACTCTTTTTTAAAAAATGGAGAGAAGTTATCAAAAAGACTTGAGATGCTTAATAATCTGAAAGAGCTTGATTTTGAAACAGGTTCTGGGTTTATGGTTGGATTACCAGGAGAGACTGATGAGATTTTATTAAAAAATTTGAGATTGTGTAGAGATTTTCAGTTTGATATGGTTGGGATAGGACCTTTTATTCCACATCCTGATACTCCTTTAAAGGATGCGAGGCAATTTTCTATAGAGAGAACAATCAAGGTTACGGCTTTGCTAAGACTTACTTTACCTTATGCAAATATTCCAGCCACAACAGCAGCCGGGACGCTTGATCCAAGCGGTAGAGAGAAGATGCTTAAGGCTGGAGCAAATGTTTTAATGCCAAATATTACCCCTCCTTTAAATAAAAAAAAATATTTACTTTATCCAGAGAAGATATGTATTGATGAAAGTGGGCTTGAATGTATAGGTTGCATGTCGCTAAGAGTAAAGTCCGTAGGAAAAGTCTTGTCATTTGAGAGAGGAGACTCTATTTCTTATGTAAAATAGTTTTATTCCGATTTAATATTATAAATGGTTGGTTATGAATAAAGAAAGATTTGGGGTATTTTTTTTCTTTTTTCTTTTATTTTTCTTTTTTATTGAGGCAAGAATAATAATTTTATCTTTATTTCCGGATGAAAAATTTATACAGAATATTGTTAATAATAGGCAAAGAGGTAAAATTTTAGATAGGAATGGTGTTGAACTTGCTATTTCTAAAGATTTTTTTTCTATCTATGTCAGGCCAAAAAGATTGTCAGAAGAAAAAAAATATGCGATCTATAATGAGTTATCCAAAACAAAGATTTTTAGTGAGTATGATTTAAAAAATATTTTTTCAGAGAAAGAATTTGTGTGGCTTATAAGAAAAGGTGATAGAGATAAACTAAAATATGTAAAGGAATGGATTGATAAACTTAAAGAAAAAAAAATTCTTAAGAATGATGAACTCGATGTTATTATAGAAAAAGGGAGATTTTATCCTTATCAAGAATTAGCATTACTTATTGGAAATGTTTCAATTGACAATGATGGGATTGCCGGTATAGAGAATAGTTATAATGAATTTATGTCTTCCGGTTCAAATATTCAATTAACAGTAGATAAAGAATTATCAACGATTTGTTATCAGGAGCTTGAAAAAGCTATAGTAGGAAATCTTGCGGAAAGCGGGTCGGTGATAGTTATAGAGAACAGAACAATGGAAATTCTTGCAATGGTAAGTTACCCTTCATATGATCCGAATCAAAAAGTTTCAGGACCTCACTATTTTTATTTTCCTGCGACGAGCTATATTTTTGAACCCGGTTCTATAATGAAGGTTTTTTCTATGGCTTATGCTATTGATAGAGGATTAGCAAGTAAGGGCACACCACTTCTATATTGTCCGGGTGAGGTTCTTGTAAATGAAGTTTCTTTTCGTTGTTTTGCTCCACATGGTTATGTTTCTCCTGAAACTATAATACAGAAATCCTGCAATGTTGGAATGATACAACTTGCTGACAAATTTAGGAGAGATGAATTTTATAATTATCTTTTGAATCTTGGTTTTGGCAAGGAACCTGCATTAAAACTTTATGGTCTTGAAAAAGGAATTTTGAGAGAACCTACAAAATGGTCTGTTTTGTCAAAGTATATGATTTCAATAGGGCAGGAAATAGGTGTAACAGCTTTGCAGCTTGCTATATCTTCAACTATAATAGCCCGAAATGGAGAATATAAAAATCCAGTATTAATAAGAAATTCATTTTATGACAATGTAAATAATCAAATTATAAAACCACAAACTGCTAATAATTTATTGGAGATGATGAAAAAGGTAATTGGTGAAGAGGGGACAGCTTTAAGTGCAAGGATAGAGGGTATATCAATAGCAGGTAAAACCGGCACAGGTCAGATCGCAAATCCTAAAGGTGGATATTATAAGGATCTCTATAATGCTGTTTTTGTGGGCTTTTTGCCAGCTGAAAACCCAAGATATACTATTCTTGTTGTTATTCACAAGCCAAAAGCAGGTAAAAACACCGGGGGAGCAGTTGCAGCACCTGTTTTTGCTAATATTGTTAGAAGAATGATAATAAATGGAATTTATATTGAGTAATGAGGAAAATATGGATTTGATTCTTATTGAAGGGGAGTATAAAAATTTAAAAATATCGCATAATAATAAGACTCTTACAATTCATTCTTCAAATCCATACAAAGAGGCAGAAAGAATATCATCACATTTTAATCCTGAACTGGATTATGTTATTCTTGCCGGTGTTGGACTTGGTTATCTGGTGGAGTATCTTATAAAGAATACTAGCTACAAGCTAATTATTTTTGAACATTTTAATGAGCTTTTAGAATTATTGAAAAAGGAAAAAAAGGAACTTTTTTCGGATGAAAGAATAAGATTTTTTTCAAATCTTGATGATGTTTTTAATTTTCTTGATAATAATTATATCAGGGAATTTAATTTTTATATTCATAGGCCTTATATTACAGTTTTTCCAGAGATTTATGGGAGAATAGAAAGTGAATTCTTGGTTTATTTATCAAAAAGAAAAATAAATCAAAATACGCTTAAAAGATTTCAGAAGGTATGGCTTAAAAATATTATTAAGAACTCAAAGTATTATTTTAATCTTCCGGGCATTAAAGACATAAAACATAATTTTTATGATAAACCTGCTGTGATTGTTGGGGCTGGGCCATCCTTGTCAAAAAATATTCAGAAACTGAAAAAACTTAAAGATAGTGCAGTGATAATTTCTACTGATACGGCATTGTGCCTTCTTGTTGGTGAGGATATAATTCCAGATTTTGTGGTTAGTGTTGACCCACAGGATAAGAATGCTTTATACCTCATTGGTATAAAAGATAAGAGTAAACTTCCTTTTCTTGTTGCTGATAGTTCTGTAGCTTTTATTACTATGGTTCATTACCCACAAAACAAAATAATAATTTATGATACAATTTTTCCTTTATATGGCGAAATAAAAAAGTTTTTTGGCGAAAAAGGGCAACTTAAATCAGGGGGTTCAGTTTCTACAACAGCTTTTGATCTAGCTAGATATTTTGGATGTAATCCAATTGTATTTATAGGTCAAGATTTGGCCTATACAGGTTTTAAAACCCATTCAGAAAATAATATTCTTGAGAATATGTTTTTTAATACTTCCAATAGACTTAATAATTTTGAGAGTTACAATGCAAGAAGTCAGGTTTTTGCGGATAGAATTATGATAAGAGGCAATAAAGAGAGTTTTGTTTTGACAGATAGAAAGTTTATGACATTTCTTGAATGGTTCAAAAGAGAGATTAAAGAGACAAAACAACTTGTTATCAATGCTTCTGAGGGAGGTGCTTTTATAGAGGGGGCGACTCACATTAGTCTTGAAGATGCTATAAAGGATATAAGTATAGATAAAAGATTTGAAGTTTTACATGATAGAAAGATAAGAGAAGAAGAATTTATATCTCATTTAAAAGAAATAGTGTCTGTAATCGATAGTTTACTACCTTTTGCCTATAAGGCAGTTAATGCAGCTAAAAGTATGCTATCAGAATTTAAAATTTTGAAAAATCCACAAAAATATTATGAAGATATGAATAATTTTGACTTTAACTTTTTAAGGGCAATTAAAACTGAAAATCTTGGCAGATTTATTGAATTAACAATGCAGGATTCAATACTTAAACTTCTTGAAAGAAAAGAAGAAAAAACGTTAACAGAAGATATAGTATCAAACTGGCTTCAATTTTATATTGAGGCAAAAAATGGACTTTTATTTACGAAACACCTTATAATAAAAAGACTTAAATTATGAAAATAATTGTTTTAAGTGATATACATTCCAATCTTGAGGCGTTAAAATCTATTTTAAATGACATATCGAAAATAAGTTTTGATTTGATCATTTCTCTTGGTGATATAATTGGATATGGGCCTGATCCAGAAAAGTGTATAAAAATTATTCAAAAAGAGGGTATAATATCTATAAAAGGAAACCATGAGAGAATGTTACTTAAAGCTGAAGATAGAGTGTTTGCTAACGACATTGCTAGAAAGGCAATAGAATGGACAGAAGAAAATATAAGCACTAACTCAAAAATATTCATAGAAAGTTTGCCAGATAGATATAATTATGGAGAGTTTTTGTTTGTTCATGGTTCTCCATTAGACCATGATGAATATATATTGAGGAGGAATACGGCTATCAAATCTATCCAAAAAATCAGAGAAGAAGGAATTAACTTTTGTTTTTTCGGGCATACTCATATACCAGGAATTTTTTATGAAGATGGAGGTTTTTATTATAACGATAACATATATCTGGATAAAGATAAATATTATTTGATAAATCCCGGCAGTGTTGGACAACCACGTGATAGAAATCCAAAAACCTCATATTTGATATTTGAGACGGAAGAAAAAATTTTAACATTTAAACGAATAGAATATAATATTTCCCGAACCGCTGAAAAAATTGAAGAAGCAGGATTACCGATAGAACTCGGTGTTAGATTGTATTATGGAGTTTAATATTCGACATTTCTTAATGGCATATCAAGATATATTAATTGTTCATTACCTTCGATTCTGAAAACAAAGGGACTTGTAACAGAATTAATGCTCATACTGACAATTTTTCCTCTCGCTATTTTAAGAAAATCTGCCACATGTTTGTAATTGAAGTAAATATCAAGAGGTTCTCCCTTATAATCCTCAAGGGTTATAATTTCTTTTGCTTCTCCATGAGTTGCATGTCTTACAAAAAGAAGCATTTTTTTATCTTCTGGGGACAAAAGAGAGAGCTTCAATTTGTAATTATCGTCATCTGCAAGAATTGAAAGTGTTTCTATAGAATGCAAGAAATTATCTGCTTTAACTCTTGTCACATTTTTTGCTTCTTTTGGTATAACATCCCTGTAATTTGGAAATTTCCCTTCTATAATATTACAGAAGAGATAAATCTTATCAACCTTGAAAAATGCAAGATTTGATTCAATTGCTATTTGAACTTCATTACTACCTTCTATGGCAAGAAGAATAGTTCTGAATATATTCTCAGGAACTATAGAATCTAAAACAAAATCACCCTTTTTGGATATATATTTTTTTGAATTTACAGACAATCTTTTACCATCTGTCGCTACAAAAAATATGTTACCACCTTCTTCTTCAATATATATTCCTTTAAAAGTATCCCTTACCGAATGTTGATCAGCTACAGAAAAAATAGTTGTTTCAGTTAGTTCAATAAAATCACTCCCACTGATAAGAATATATTTGTTCCAATCAAATTCTTTGTGAAGAGGATAAGCATCAGGTCTTGAACCATTTAATTTAAAAATTACAGTTTCACTTTCAATAGGCCTGATATTAATTAAAGTATCAATCTCACGATCAGATTCTAAAAGAACAACAGCACAATCAAATCCTCTGATGACTTCAATAAGTTTCTTTGAGTTAAGAGCTATTTTACCACCTTCTTCAATATCTGCGTCTAATTCTATCTTAACTCCATTTTCACCATTGAAAGTCATAAGAACAAGTTTACCCGATTCTGTAGCCTCAATGTAAACACTATATAGTAT
>JAOACQ010000094.1 GCA_026417755.1 Brevinematales bacterium
GCAATAGGAATGGGTATAGCAACAAGCATAAATAGAATAAAAACCTCAAAAGCAAAAAGTAAGATAATAATTTTACTTACAGATGGTAATAACAACACTGGACTGATTGCACCATTAACTGCGGCGACAATAGCAACAAACTATGGTATAAAGATATACACCATAGGTCTTGGAAATAAAGTTGGTTTTTTACAACCACTCAACGCAAATTTTACAGAATACCTTTTAATGCCCGGGGAAGGACTTGATGAAAATACCCTTACTAAGATTGCAGAAATAACTGGCGGAAAATTCTTCAGGGCTTATGATCCAGAGTCTCTCAAGAATATATACAACGAAATAGACAAACTGGAAAAGTCAAAAATAGAGGTAAAAAGAAGAATATTCTACAAAGAGAATTTTTATGGCTATTTACTTACTGGTTTTATTTGTCTTTTTGCATTTATAATTCTTAATATTTTTTATATTAAGATACCTTGATAAAAGTTTTGTTTAAAATTAAAATAATCTAAGAGGATAAAATGAAAAAGAAAAGTGTATACGAAGAAAAGCGAGAAAAATTAGGTATCCATAGGCTTCATCATAATGAACAAAAGAAATTATTCAATGAATTTGTACAGATTGGTGGAGAAGTCATAGACTTACAACCTGATGAAAAAAGCCATCTCAACGAAAAACTCGAAGAATGGATAAGACAAAAAGAGTTAGAATATAAAAAAAAGATTTCTGAAGAACTGAGCAAAGAAAAAACACACTACCA
The DNA here is from genome assembly GCA_026417755.1 of Brevinematales bacterium. Taxonomy (GTDB): domain Bacteria; phylum Spirochaetota; class Brevinematia; order Brevinematales; family JAOACQ01; genus JAOACQ01. The sequence continues at coordinate 761 of JAOACQ010000094.1, forward strand.
AACCATTAAAGAAAACAAAGACACATATGAAAAATCAGAACCACCTAAAAATAAAGTATCTTCTCAAATATCTCACAAAAAACCTAAAGAAGATAACCCTACCCCTTATTTTTTCAGCCGACTTGCCTCTAAGATAACGTGTATACTATTTGGCATTCTGCCAATCTTTAAAAGAGGTTTTACAAAAAACTTTATGGAATTAACATTTTATAAACTTCAAACCGGCCTGCTTGATGCTCAGCAAATACTTTTTACAATTTTTCAGACAGATCCAAAGGTTACAAATAAAATAAGAAATTTTTTATACAAAGCGGGATATACTTATTATTTTGAACTTGTATATAGGTTTTATTTACTTTACGATGAGATTTTATTCAGTAAACTTTTTGATAGCACAAGTGATTATAGTGATCCTGTTTTCAAATCAAAACCTTACTTTGTAGAGTTATTCAAAAGAATTCTTTCAATCCATAGATATTATACAACCCTTGATAAAGCATTTTTAAAACTTCTTGAAGAAGAAAAAAGAATCTGTAATTTGGATCTTAAACTTACAGATATGAGATATGAAAAATTGAAAGAGATAAGCAAATTTGTGTTTGAAAAATATTTCCCCAAGTTACTTCACCTTGTCGATTTTTACTACAAAGATGAAATATTTCAGATGGAAAAACCAAGAAATTTCAAAGATTTTCTTAATGTTACAGAAAAAGATATGCTTGGTTACTGGAATAAGCACTGGGAAGAAGAGGAAAAGAAGCTCAGGATAAAAGAGGAAAAGCCAAAAGAAATAGCCCCAGTAGTTGAAGAAACAACAAACAAAAAAATAAATCAATCTATTCTTGAAGGTATAAATCTTATTAATAATTCAATAGATTTTGCAAATATTCTTAATTTCTACTCTTCTATTAAAGATCCAAGAATGCTACTATCATTTAATGATAAGATTTTCATCACATGGGTTTTATTGGAATACTTCGACAAGTTTTATTCACCGATTTTTGCCTCAAATAGCATAATCTATCAGGTTACATTTAATGCTGGTCAAAGAGTCGATATAAGAGGAAACTTAAAGGATCTTTATTATGAAATTAACACAAATTACAAAAATTTTAAAGAGTATCTTACTATCGTTGGAGAGCTTAACAAAACAGCTTCATCCACTATAGCAGGAACAAAAGAACTATTTTCATTATCCCAAAAACTTGAAATGCAGAGAGCTCAAATTTCCAAAAAGATCAGAACAGACGTTGCAATAGAGATGAAAAAAATTATGGATAATCTAGAATTGGTTTTTGTTGACTACAATTTTGAGAAGAAGATCATCCTGAACTCTGAAGAAATAATCCCCCTCGAAGTAAATTTCTGTGGGAAAAAACACAATTTCAGCAAAAAAGTTATAGATTTATTTAAAGAAGCATATAATTTTGTAAGTGCTTTTCATTTTTTACTGAATGATGGGGACTTAAGCGGGACGCTTCTTTCAGTTATAAAGCCAAAATATCTTTCTTTTGGCGAAAAAAAGTCGGAAGAAAATAATGCAGCTATTCAGGCTTAGAAGGATCTTTGTTTATTTTTTTATATTTTGTATTATTCTATCATTAACAATTAATCTATGTGAAATAGCTTTTTTATACCTTGAAATTCCAATTTTTACTTTTATTTTTATAACCTTAATCTTATTTTTTATAGTTTTTTCTACTTATCTTTTTATTCTTTCTTTTAAAAAGATAAAAAATATCTCGATAGAAATAGAAGATAAAATTTTTGGCAAAAGAATTTTCTTTTTAGACACTTATGAAGAAACAAAAACAAAAAATAAAGAGCTTTTTGAAAAAATAGAAATACAACTTAAAAAAAACGATAGATTTATACATTACTATCGAAAAGAAAAAATATACTTTTTAACAGATTTTTTTGTTTTTATTCTTGTTATTTTTATTCTGGGATATTTTAATTTCAAATTAAAAGATAAAGTAAATGTTAAGATAAATGATATAAAAAAATTTTTAATATCTGACTATAGAATCTCATTACCAGAATTTTATGTTATAAGCAAAAATATAAAAATTGAATTGCCTGACTATTTATCTTATGACAAAACATTAGCTTACGTCTCAAACCTCATATTTGAGGTTAAGACAAATCAGCTTTTAATCCCAGAAAAATTGACAGGACAGGATACTCTTAACATAAAAATTTATGTACAAAAATACGGAATAACACGGAAAATAATAGAAAAAACCTTAAAAGGTACAACAAAATTCTTACCTTACAAGTTAGGAATTTCTATCTCTTATCCCTTCTTAACTGAACCATACGAAATAGAAGGAATACAGGATATAGAAGTGTACAAAAATGCCTTGATAACCATAAGAGGAGAAATGACAAAAGAAATAAAAGAATTAATTTTCAAAAATGAGATTTTACAAAATGTGAAAGGAAATTCCTTTCAAATAGGTATAAAAGCAGAGAAAACAATCCCACTAAATATAAAACTTATAGCTTTTGATAATGATATATATGAAATAAAAGATTTTTCTATAAAGGTTATTCCAAATCTGCCACCAGAATTGAAAATAGAATTTCCAAGGGATGAAGTTTTTATTATTTCTTTTCCATGGAAACTGACTGCTTTAATAAGAGCTATAGATGATCAGGGTATCAAAAAAATTAATGTAGAGTGTATTGTCGAAAATGAGTCAAAATATCTTAAAAATCTAAGCTATAAAAAATCTTTTTATTATGAACCGCCTTTATCAAAAGAACTTGAATATAAACTTACTTATCTATCTAAAGACATCGAACTTTTACCAGGGGATAAAGCTACGTTTTACATCAAGGCTATAGATGTGTTTGGTTTATCATCGAAGCCTCAAAGTTTTTCAATATATGCTCCCGGGTTTGAATGGATTGACAAAATGAGTGAAAACAATCTTAAACAAATTTACTCGATAGTATCAAACTTATCTAAAGGAGACATTTTTAACGAAGACATTGATAATAAAGGAATTGAAAAAGAAAAAGCTCTTTCAGATTTGTCAAATCTCATAAATAAACTAAGCGATACAGAAAAACTATTCAATAAAGATATAGGTTATGAGGAAACAAAAGAGATAATTGACAGAATGAAAGAGATCTCTTCAAAACTCGAAGAATTTCTGAAGAATAAAGATGAATTTTTTCTTCCTGGGTTGGGAGAAAAACAAAATCCAATTCAACTTAAATTTGAGACCCCTCAAGAATATCTCTGGCAGATGGAAAAACTTCTTGATTCTCTTGAGAAACAAAAGGAAGTAACGAAAAAATTTCTTCAGATAGAAGAAATGAGAAAGCTATTAACAAATCTTAAAGATGAAAAAGATAAAAAGAAATTTGAAAATAAGTTGAAATCTTACAAAGATTATATAAAATCAAAAAAAGAAAATTTTGACAAAAATCTTATTGACGAACTCGAAAAAGAGGCAGAAAATCTTTCTCTGCAAAAAGAAGAAAGTTTTAATAAGTCATTTGAAATACTTGAGAAACTATCAGAGTCATTAAAACAGAATAACAAAAGACAAAAAGAAACCGCAAAAAAACAAACAGAAGAAATTTTGGGCTTTATGCTTGAAGAAACAATTCTCTGTAGTATGATAATACAAAATCTCAAAAAAAATATTTTTAATTTTTCCTCACTCCCTGAAAATTCAGTCATAACAACAAAATCAATCAAAGCTGCAGTGATAAATCTCAAGAAATTATATAGAGAAAAGTTGGGGTTTTATTTTCTTATCTATAAAGACTATTATAAAACTATATATATACTTGATAAACTTGAAAAGGACATTATAGATCTTGAAGATCATTTAAGAGAAAGAAGATACTATAATTTCTCAATCGCTTTACCAAGGATAATTATAGGATTTAATAAATTGTATATTTCGCTAAAAGATTTTGCTGGTTTTTTGGACAGCAAAGAGTTTGAAAATTTAACAGAACAATCTCAAACTATCTCCCTTGACAACATTATAAAAATGCAACAAATGATAACTGGTGGTCTTAAAAAAATGCTTTCAGAAAAGCAAGGCAGCCCAGAATATCAACAACTTAGAGAAGAACTTGAAAGATTGCAAAAAGCAATAAACGAAAGTCTTGGCAAACTTCTTAAAGAAGGAAACTTTTCTTCTGGAAAGGATATCGAAGAAGATATGAAAGATATTTTGAAGGATATAATAGAAGAAAAAGTCACAGATAAAACAGTAGAAAAAAGCAAAAAACTTGAAGAAAAATTACTCAACTCAAGAAAGGGACTCACAAAAAAAGGTCTAGAAGAAGAAAGAAAAGCCGAAAGTGCAAAAGAATATGAAATAACCCCGCCAGAAGATATAATCTTTAAACCAGAATTAAAGAAACGTTTTACAGACATAACAAACAAAGAGATCCCTTTTTACTACAAAATAATGATCGAAAAATACAAAAAAGAAATGGAAAGATAGCCCTATACCAAATCTCATCTGTTTATATCAAGCATTCTTTTTACCATTTCAGCCAATCCTTCTGCAAACCTTCTGTGTGCCAGATAGTTTGGATGAGAATCACACCCCCATTCATTTGACTGGACAACTGGAAACTCAAAATAATACAGATTGTTAATTTCTTTCGATAACTTAAGATAGGTTTCTTTAAGAGTGGTTCTGTAAATCTCTCTACCAGACATAGTGCAAATCAACACAATTTTTG
>JAOACQ010000098.1 GCA_026417755.1 Brevinematales bacterium
CTGATTTTATCAATACAGGTGTTTATAATAGTAACAGAAAATTCTATAAGACTATAAGTCCCTCTATGGATATTCTTATTTCTTCAAATCTTGAAAGATTTCTATTTGAGATTTCGGGTAGAAATTTGATTAAGATAAAAGAATGGTATGAAAATCTATCCAAAAATGGAACTTTTAAGATTGATGAAACTACAAAATCAAGATTGAAAAAGGAACTTTATGGTAATTATTCTAATGAAGAGGAGACAATGAAAGAAATAAAAGAAACTTTTGAAGTGTATAGATATTTGCTTGACCCTCATACAGCTGTTGGTATGAATGTATATAAAAAGTATTTGATTGATACTGAAGATGATTTGCCAGTTGTTATAAGTAGTACCGCTTCTCCTTATAAATTTAATTCAGCTGTTTATAAAGCACTTACAGGGGAGGAAGAGAATGATGAATTTATAATTCTTGAGAAGTTAAATAAAGTGACTGATTTCCCCGTTCCTGAAAGACTTAAAAAAATTAAAGAACTTGAGATAAAACATAATCTTTCAATAAATATTGAGGAAGCGAAATCTTCTATAAGAAAAATTTTAGGATTAGGAGGTAAAAAAATATGGCTGAAATCTTTAAAGAAATAAAACCCGAATATGTAAAAGAAAACCCAATACATTTGATAGGTGATAGATGGATGTTGATTACTAGTGGCAAAATGTCTTCTTTTAATACTATGACAGCAAGCTGGGGAGCACTGGGTTTTTTGTGGAATAAGCCAGTCGCTTTTTGTTTTGTTAGACCCGAGAGATATACTTTTAAGTTTATGGAGGAGAATACGTTTTTTTCACTCTGTTTTTTTTCTGAGAAGTATAGACAGGCTTTAAACATATGCGGGACAAATTCGGGGAAAAATTTTGATAAGATAAAAGCAACCAAACTAACCCCAATCGAAGGAGTAACTAAAACGGTAATTTTTAAAGAGGCAGATCTTGTAATGGAATTAAGAAAGATTTATTTTACTGATATTGATAAAAACAATATTCTCGAATATGATGTATTAAATAATTATGAGGGGTCAGGATTTCACAGAATGTATATTGGAGAGATTCTTTATTGTGGAATTAAATCAAATTGAAGTTAGGAAAAAGGACTTGAACGAGTTTTTTGCCTTTGTTTGAAAAATATTTTATAATTTTAATATTGTTATGTAGATATAGATTGCCGGGGTGGCGGAATTGGTAGACGCGCCAGATTCAGGGTCTGGTGGGTGAAAACCTGTGTGGGTTCAAATCCCGTCCCCGGCAGTAATTTGATTAAAGAGGTGAGATTGATGAAAAGATACTTATTTATTATTTTAATTCCGATTGCCCTGTTTGCGAAAAAGATAGAGGTGGTTAATGCAAATAGCCTTCTTGAGATAGTGAAAAATAAAATTTTAAAAACAAGAAGTTTTAATGGGGCTTTTATTTATACTGTTAAAAATAAGACATTTTATGGAGCAATAAAGTTTAAAGCCCCAAATAAATTTTTGTTTAATTTTTACGGAAAAAATGCAAAAGGGGAAAGTTTTGATACCGGAAGTAAGATGGTATCTGATGGCAAGGTTTTTTGGATTTACTTAAAGGATCAAAATGTAGCTATAAGAGAATCTCTTGTCAGAGATAGAAAAACCCCAATGATAGGCTGGAATATTGATAGGTTGACAAAAGAATATGTCGCAACAGTCCCAAAGGAAGGTTATAAGGTTAATTTTCAAAATACAGAGGCTTATAAACTTACCTTTATACCTAAAAATAGCGTGGCAGGTTTTAAATACATTAATATGATTTTTAATTCTGAAGGAGATATTTTGAAGATGGAAGCCCAGAATCAACTTGGGGATAAGGTTGAACTTACAATTAAATATAATGAGTTTAATATAAATATTCCTGAAACAACTTTTGAATTCAGCCCGGATGAAAATACACAAATTTACGATAACATTCTTGTACCAGAAGAGAATAAAAACTAGTTGGAGGATTATGTGAAAAAGATATTTGTTTTGTTTTTAGTCATTTTTTTTACTTCCTGTATAACAACTACAGAAAAATATCGTTATCAACAAAGAGTTGATAATTTTTATCATCTGTTTAATGAACAGGAGTGGAATTATTTTAAAAAAGCAGATTTTGTTTCAGCATCTCAGCTTATTAGTGAAAGATTAAAGAATGATAAAAAATTTTTAGCAAAATGGAAAAAGGTACAGTATGATGAGGCGATTGCGACTTTTGATGTGGAACAGACTTTGAAATTTTTCTATGAAATAATCTTTAAAGAATTAAACAAAATCCCATATTATAAATTTATGGAATTTCTTTCTCAGGATTTAACAATGAGATTTATTAACAAAGAATATAAAGCCTTAGAAGATTTTTATAATTCTAATAATGAGTTTAAAAAATTTGTGGATAATCTTAAGAAAGAATATAGGCTCTATAAATTCACAAATGAGGAAGTATTCAGCTTTTTGAGAGAGATTGTTTTTAAGGAAATGACTCAAAAAAGATTTTATGATTTTTGTAGTATTCTTTCTGAACTTAAGGTTCTCTATGAATTTGAAAAAGGTAATTTAACCAATATTGATAATGAAATATCAAAAGGTTTGTCCAGAACATTAGAAATTAAGCTTGATAGATTTTATAGCAACACAGGTTTAAAAGGACTTCCTTTTTCTGATTTAGTAAAAGTATATTATAATGTTGTGATGAAAGAAATGGACAAAGGTGCAGTAATTCAAACTCTTCACAAATTTTAACTTTGGGATTTGAAATGGATAAACTTATTGGTAGTATTGTCTCAGAACTTGAAAGATTAAAGTTAAGAGATATTGTTGTGTATGATTCAAAAGAAATTTCAATAATTGCCGATAATTTTATAGTTTCTACTGCTGATAGCATTATGCAGATAGAAGGGGTGAGAAATAGCATTATTGAACTAATGGATAAAGAAGGTTTTTTTCTTAAAAATAACCTTGAAGAGTGGAGAGATGGTTGGTGTTTGATGGATTTTGGCAATATTATTATTCATATTTTTCTTGAGGAGATTCGTAGCTTTTATAATATTGAGGGACTTTTTGAAGGAGCTGGATTTAAAACTATTTTGAAAAAATGAGTTGATTTTTTTTATTTTTATGATTAAATTATAGATGGAAATGAAAGGGATAAGGTGTATGATTAAAAAAGTGTTGAAAAAGCTCATCTCTTTTTTTGGACCTAGATGGATTAAAATGAAGATAGATAAGATGTTTATTGATCCTTTGTCTGGTAAATTTTATGTAATGTTAAAGGGTGTTGCGGGGAAAGAAGAGAAGTTTTTTTTAAACTCTGGTTTTGTTGGTGATGACAGTGTTATAAGAACACTTTTCTTTAACAATAGTAGTTTTAACAAAAAGTTTTTAAATAGTCTTGGAATAAGATTAAGGTCTGTGAGAATTATAAGAAAAATAGATGCTGTTAATTCTGCCGTTTGTATCTTTGGTTCGGGTTTATTTTTTAAAAAAGTTTATCTTTCTACTGTTGAGGCTTTAAAACTTGCACATGAAAATAATGTTCCTATCTATGTGAAAAAAGATATACTCGCCGTAAATTATTATCAATTAAATGAGCCAGAGAACAAAAAACTGAAAATTCAAAATAGTGCTTTCTATGCAAAATTTAGTGAAAGAAATTTCTATAAAAATGAGGTGATAATGTGAGAAATTTAAAAATTTTTCTATTTCTTTTCATTTTTAATCTCGTTTTTTCTGAAAGTATAACAAATTATATGAATGATGCGCCATTAGTTATCTATGCCCCTTCCTGGAAGATTCTCAATAATGATGTTATGTTTCTTATGAAAAAGTTTTATGACAAAAATTTTACACAGATAAAAGCTGAGCTTGAGGCTCAATCTAAGGAAAATTTTGGCATAAATATATTTAATGATAAAGATCTTGAAAAAATTGGTATTAATGTATCAAAACCACTCGCATATTCACATTATTCAAACAATGTGGGCTATATATTGTTACCTGTAAAATCTCAAAAAACTTTATCTTCATATCTTAATAAGAATATGAAGGATTTTAATTATAAATTTTTTGGGGATTATGTTGCGATCGGAAGTGATAAAAAATTGCTTAACGATCTGTTAAAAGAGAAAAAGATTTTCAAAAATGATGCTTTTAATTTTTCAATTAAAAAATTGAATTATAAGTGGGATAAATATTTTGTATGGGTTGATAGTGTTTTTATAAGCGATGTG
>JAOACQ010000006.1 GCA_026417755.1 Brevinematales bacterium
GTCTTACCTGCTCCAGTAGGCCCAAAAATACAATATATCTCTCCTTTTGAGATAAAATCAGAGATATTTTTTAAAACAAAGTAGTCTTCAAATTTAACACTTAAATCTTTAACCTCAATTGTTACCATAAATTTCTCACAAATAACTCACAAACGTAATAAACAAATCAAGCCCAAAGAGAGCAAAAATAGAACTTACCACCGCCTTTGTAGTAACTTGTGGAACCTGGGTAGAAGTAAATGCCTGAAAACCATGATATATCGAAATAGCAGAAATAAAAAGCCCAAAAACAACTCCTTTAAATAAGCTCATAAAAATATCAAAATAATTTATTGCATTAAGCACATAACTTGAAAACATCTCAAAAGATATGTTATACATAGCTCCTACAAGCATTCCTCCAATGATACCAATTGCATTAAAATAAATTGTAAGAAAAAATATAGATATGACCATCCCTGCTATCCTTGGAAATACAATATATCTTAAAGTATCAATGCCCAGCATCTCCAACGCATTAATTTCATCATTAACCATCATTGTCCCTATCTCAGCTGCAATAGCTGTTCCGGAACGGCTCAAAACAATAAAAGAAGTAATTACAGGCCCAAGTTCTCTTACAATCACAATATTAAGTATCCTCCCCACAAATTCAAGAGCCCCTATCTGACTTAATTGGGTAAAAAGCTGTAAAATAGTTATAGCACCAAGTGCAAATGAAACAATGGTAATAATCTTAAGTGCTTGATTACCGGTAAAAAAAATCTGGGTAATAAGAACCCTATTAATTCTCTTTCTACCAAGTTTATTAGAAAAATACGCAATAAAAGAATAAAATATTAAAGCCAAAACACCACCATAATATTTTAATTTCTTCTTAAGCCAATTAAAGGGAATAAAAACTATATTCTTCATTTCTTATTCCTTATGTACTCAGCTAACTTTTTTCTTACCTTAGATAAAATATTATCCACCTTTTTTACAGAAATATTAAGTTCTTCTGCAATTTCCTTATACTTTTTTCCATCTATAAATTTTTCAATGACTAATCTTTCTATAGTTTCAAAATTTTCTATATACCTCTGTATATTTCTCTCTGCTTCATCTTCTATAGTTTTTATCTCTGGATCATTGATTTCTATTAACTCATCTAATTTCTCTTCAGAAGATAACTCTGCTTTCTTATGTTTCCACAATACATTAAGTGCATTTTTTATCTGATTTTCTATACATTTCTTTGCATAGGTTGAGAATTTTACTTTCATCTTTTCATCAAAGGTTTCAATAGCTTTAAAAAGACCTATCATTCCTTCCTGAATCAGATCCTCTCTTTCAAGAGAGTTTATCTGATAATTCTTTACAATATTTTTGACCTTTCTCTTATATCTACTGTAAAATTCTTTCTCAGCTATTTTATCATATTTTATGAGAGAAAACAACTCTTCTTCAGTTAAAATTTCATAAAATTTTTTCACCTACAAAAACTCTCCACTATAAAATGTCAAAATACCTTCTTCTGTTTTTATTTTAATTGAACCATCTACTTCTACATCAATAAACTCACCAGAAATAGTTCTTTCACCATATTTAAAATTTATCTTTTCTCCCAAATTTTTTAAATTTTTTTTCCACTCAGAAAATATAATATTAAACTTTTCGTTATGGATTTTATAATACTGATAAAAATTCTTGAGCAATGAAGTAAGTAAGATATGTCTATCTAAGGCGTTATTTGTCAGTTGTTTTAAGGAAATGGCTGTTTCTAACCGGGGAAAAGAATTAACATTTATTCCTATTCCTATAATAAGTGATTTTAACCTCGTCTCTTCTGAAATCATTTCAGAAAGAATACCACATATTTTTTTCTCTCCATAATAAATATCATTCGGCCATTTGATTTTTAAATGTTTATCATCATCTAAAATTGGTTTTAAGGCATTGAAAACACTTAATACAGCTATTATTGTAAAATTATAGAAAAACTTGATTTCTAAATCAGGATGAATTACAAGAGAGAAAGTTAAATCCAGTCCTTTTTCACTTTTCCATTCTCTATTAAATCTGCCCCTTCCTCTTGTCTGATTATCCGTAACTACAAGAAAATCTTTATCCTTAAATTTATCAATATTTAACTTAGCATAATCATTAGTAGACTGAATCTCTTCCAGATAAACGATCTCAATAGGAATATTTTTAATATCACTATAAATAACTTCAGGAATAATTCTATTTTCCGGTATTTTTTTTAACCTGTAACCTTTACCAGTTATCGATTCTATCTCTATACCCTGTTCTCTCGCAATATTAATGTGCTTCCACACTGCAGTTCTTGAAATAGAAAATTTCTCAGAAATCTCTTCGCCTGAAACAAAATCACCCTTCTCCAGCAAATAGAGCAAGATTTTATCCATCAATACCACCCGCCTCTACTTTTGCCTAGTCCAGATACCCTGAGTGGATTCAATGGCTTACCAAACTTTCTAACTTCAAAATGAAGATGTGAACCCGTAGATCTTCCACTGTTACCTACCCTACCAACAAATTGTCCGGCTTTAACTGTTTGCCCCTCTTTAACATTAACTGAAGACAAATGCCCATAGACAGTTTCATATCCAAATTGATGTTTTATAAATATACAAAGTCCATAGCCCCCGCTCCAGCCGGCAAACTTTACAACTCCATCTTTTGAAGCATACACTGGTGTTCCTGTAGGCTTAGCTATATCTATACCGGTATGATACCCTTTAAGCCCTGTAAATGGATCTCTTCTGATTCCAAAACCAGAAGTATATCTACCTCTCAAAGGCTTAAGAAAATAGTAATCTAAAACTTTCATTCTTTCAGACTCCGGTAGCTTGGCATTTGGTAAAAATAATATTCTCCCCTCGTATATTTCTTCCTCTTCAAGTTCATTTGCATCTCTTATATCATCAACGGAAATCTTAAAACTGGAAGCAATCTTTTCAAGCGTATCATCTTTCTTTACAGTGTAAATTATTCCATCAAGTGAAGGAACCAATATATCATTTCCTTCAGAAAGGCTGTGAGCATCGGTTATCTTATTAAGACTAATAATTGTATCCATAGAAACACCCAATTTTTTGGAAAGAGTGTATAAGGAATCTCCTTTTTGTATCTGATAAAAGTAGAACTTTAATGAATCCTGTTTCTCTATAGCTGTAACTTCAGGACCACCCTGTCCATTTAGTTCTTCATCAATTTTTATCTTTCCAATAAAAGATGAATCGTTAATTTTTTTCTCATTATTAAAACTTGAAAATATAAAAGAGCCCCCGACAAAACACATAACTAATATAGACAATAAAAATGAAATCTTAAAAGTTAGCTCGGGTTTTAAATACTTAATCAAATTTAAAAGAGCGAATTTATTTCGCTTTCTCCCAATTTGTTTAATTGTTTTATTTAAATCTCTATGTATTCTTTTCCATTTTTTATCAAATAAATGCTTATAATCATTCATCCTAACCTCCTAACAAAGAGAAAGAAAAACTTTAAAAAACTCTTTATGTGCTTTAACATCATGAATTCTTAAAATATTTGCTCCTTTCAAATAACCACAAAGATTTGCAGCAAGAGTTCCATTAAGTCTTTCTTCCGGAGAAACTCCATCAAGTAAAGCACCTATAATTGATTTTCGCGATACACCAAGTAAAATTGGTAACCCTATTTTTTTAAAATCTTCTAAGTTTTTCATTAAAGCTATGTTATGTTCAAGTTTTTTACCAAAACCTATACCAGGATCTATAATGAGGTTGTTTTTATTTATTCCGCTATTTACTGCATCTTCTATTCTGTCAATAAAATATTGATATACTTCTGAAACTACATCTGTATAAACTGGGTTCTGTTGCATTGTCTTTGGTGTTCCTTTAATATGCATTATAACCCCAATCGCATTATAATTTTTTATAACACTCTTCATTCGGCTATCAAATCCGAAACCACTTATGTCATTAATTATCTCTGCTCCATTTTTCAATGCTTCTTCTGCTACATTTGATTTGTATGTATCTACAGAAATAACCACATCAAACTCTCTTGCTATTCTATCCACCACAGGTATAACCCGATCCATCTCTTCCTCTTCTGGAACTGGCTCTGCCCCTGGTCTGGTTGATTCTCCCCCAACATCTATAATCTCAGCTCCATATTTTATCATTTCTTCTGTATGTTTTAAAGCCATATCCAAACTTTTGTACCTGCCACCATCAAAAAAAGAATCTTCTGTCAGGTTCAAAATTCCCATCAAAATCGGATGATCATAATATAACTTCCTATATCTAGAAGTAATCTGAAACATCACTTAACCCTTAAAACTGTATAGTCATATATCTTCCATTCATTATCTGAATTTTTATAGAACTTAAAGGTATATCTCAATACATAGCTTAAATTTCTCACTTTAAACTCTACATCAGCATCAACTGTAGCATTACCTTCCTTTATATATGCTTCAAGAATTTTATAACTTAAAATTCTATCCTGCCAGTGGGTAGTAAGATATCTTCTGAAATCTTCAAGAATCTCAAATTTATGTTTACCTGTTTTCGCATTTTCATAAGCACTACCAAAATTTTGAAAAGAATAAATAAGTCTTTCTAGATCAAAATAAACCAGAAATCTATCCCAATCTTTTTTCATCTTCGCATCAATCAAATCTTCCACAATCTCATAAGGTGGGCTCTTTTTAATAATATCTATTCTTTTTTGTTTGGTATCTTCAACTTTTTTCAAATTATCTTCCACGTTCAATGGAGGTTTAATTAAAAATTTGTAATTTTCCGACTCATAAAAGGATAATTTATTTTCCGGATCAGGATAATAATTAACTTTCAGATAATAAAATCCAACCTTTCTGAAATCAAAAATTCCATCAAGATCAACAATTCTACTAATTGACTCGCCCGGAAAAAGCAAAACTTCTTTAACATCATCTGCTGAACTTATTATCTCTTTTGTTTTAAGCCTATAATCATCCTTATAATCAAGAAGCTCATTCTCTATAGTTCTAACATAAAAATGAAAAGATTCATAATCAAGTGGGGATAGTTTTATAATTTTTCTCTCCTGAGAGGTATTAATTATTTTTATCTCAATATTCATTGGAGAATTTAATCTGAATGAAGTTTTCTCAAAATCAATTGTTAACAATAAATCAGATGAGTAACCAAAGCTAAAAAGTAAAATAAAGAAACTAATTAATTTTTTCATCTCTCACCTCTGAAAATTTTACTTTTGATTTAAAAACAACCTTTCTGTGCAAAACTCTCAATATATTATCGGAAATTTAAAAATAAGAATTAACGACTTGTTTTTTAAGAAATAATGTTTCCTTTTAATACATTATTTGAAATGCTATCTATTCTAACTCTCTTTATAGTTTCAATTATATTTTTGTCTGCTTCAGTAAAAACTATGAGATTATTACTTGTTCTACCAAAGATTTCATTTTTATTTTTTTTACTTTGAGCCTCAAATAAAACCTCATACTCTTTGTTAATATAATTTTTTGTTAATTGATTTTTAATCGCATTTTGGATATCTATTAAATAAGCTAATCTCCTTTTCTTTTCTGACAATGGTATTTGCCCATCAAGTTCGTTGGCTTTCACGTGTGGTCTCGGGTTATAGTAATACATAAAGGCTTCATTAAATTTTACTCTCTTTACAACCTCAATAGTTTCAAGAAATTCCTCTTCTGTTTCGCCAGGAAAACCAACAATTATATCAGTCGATAAAACAACATCCTCGATAGTTTTTGCTATTTCAATGTCCTCAAGGTATTTTTCAATCGTATATTTTCTATTCATGAGGTTCAAAATTCTATTATTCCCTGATTGCAAAGGTAAATGAATATATTTTAATATGTTCTTATTTGACTTTATAACATCTACAAGCTCTTTAGAAAAATCCTTGGGGTGAGAGGTCAAAAAGGTAAGCCTCCTAATGCCAGTATGATTTGCAATCTTATCCAAAAGAAGTGGAAAATTTAAGTTGCCATCATTATAAGAATTTACGTTCTGACCAAGAAGAGTAATCTCTAGTACTCCTTTATCCACAAGCCTCCTAACATTATCTATAACCTCACTACTATTACGGCTTATTTCTCTTCCTCTCACATAAGGAACAATACAATAACTACAAAAGTTATTACATCCATGGGAAATTGGCAAAAAAGCCTTAAAAGGAAATTTACTTTCTGGAGTCGCTTCCATAAAATCATACGCAGTCATTTCTCGATATACAATATCACTACTATTTTCATTCACAATATCTAAAAGTTTTTGCTTATTATATGTTCCCCATATAGCTACAATAATATCATAAAATTCATTTTTTAACTCTTCCCCAGTATTTTGAGCCATACAACCCATTACTATAACTTTTATGAATGGATTTTTTGTTTGTTTAAGACCTCTATAATAACCAAGCCTTCCGTAGATTCTATCCTCGGCAGTCTTGCGAACGCTACAAGTGTTAATTATTACAAAGTCTGCCTTTAACGGACTATCTGCAATAGAATGTCCTTCTCTTAAAATCAAATCCTTGAGTGAATCTGCTTCAGCTAGATTCATTTGACATCCATAATTTTCTATATAAAACTCTGCCACATGAAACCTCAAAAATAAATTTTAATAAAATTTTAAATAAAAGACAAGTTTACTTGAGCTTTTGAATAGAAATAGCCTTAACCAAAATATGGTTATCAAGATTTATTCCATAAATTTGTCCAAACACATAAACTTTATCATTACTTGACAGCTTTTGAAATCCTTCAATATGAACCTCCGCAATACCTTCAACTGTGGCATTATCAACAAAATTAATGAGCAAGTCAAAAACTGTTTCCCTTCTCTCTTTGTGTTCTAGATTTACAACAGTTCCCCCCCAGGAAATATAAACATTCTCATAGAGAAATGGAGCCCTCAAAACCTCCTGAACCGTAGGCATATAATCAATCTGATTTGGATTCTCAAGTTTGAAAATAAAATCTTTCCATATTAACACTCGTTCTTTAACCATTTCTGAAGCATTTGAGTTTAAAAGTTCATTTATGGTAATTGTGGCTTTATTTATCTTTTTTTCCTCAAGATAAACTTGTATCATTGAAAATTTCTTTTTTATTTCTTCTTCTGAAAGTTTCATATTATATTTTTTTCTCTCTTCCACAAGTTTTTCAATATCTTTTATCTCAAGGTGGGTTACCCTTCCCCTACCAAGCCCCTTTTTAAATCTATAATCCTCTGCCCAGTTAATATAATATGGATAAATAACATATATAATAACAGCAAGTAAAGTTAATATGACAACTCCCAGAATGACTTTTCCATACATAGAAGAAAGTAAGCTATTAACCCATAATCTTAAATTTCTGCTAAAAGGCAAGGGGGGTAGATTCAAATAAAGGAAGTCTTTTGGTTTTGTCATCGAAAAGAAAATTTTGTGATCTTTCGCATTTCTTAATTTTTCAAGGTTATCTTTTATAATTATATTTTCTTTATCAAGATAAAGAGCATCAAGTAAAAATTTGATGGCTTCATCTACAAGCCCATCTTTGAGATAAAGATATGCCATTGCATTCATAGCCTCTGCATCATCATTATAGTCCTCAAGTATTTTAAGAAGTATATTTTTTGCTTCTTTATAATCTTGAAGTTCTATAAGACAAATTGCCAGAATCTTTTCTATAAGAACATTCTTTTCATTTTCAAGATAAAGTAATGCTTTATCAATTATATCTTTTATTTCTATTGAAGTTTTTCGATTTTTAAATTTTTCTATTATTTCATAAAATAATTCATTTTTCATAACAAATCCTATGTTTTTATCTTTGGCATTGGTTGACCAATATAATATCCCTGTGAATAATCAATATCAAGAGAAACAACCTTTTCAAGAACTTCCCTTGAATGAACCCACTCTGCTACTGTCTTAACCCCAAGCCATTTAGAGAAACTAACTATAGTTTGAACAATAAGTTCGGCATTTCTATCTACCGTTATATCTTTTATCAATGATGCGTCAATTTTCAGAAAATCAACATTAAGTTTAAGAATATGAGAAAAATTAGAGTAACCACTCCCAAAATCATCAATAGCTATCTTACAACCCATATTCTTTACAAGATCTATAAATTCTTTAACCTGAATATAATTTTCAATACCTTCTGATTCTACAATTTCAAATATAAGCCTATGAGTAAGGTTAAGATTCTCTTTTAGTCTTTTCTCAATAAACTCAAAAGTCTCCGGATCTATAATATCAAGGATAGAAATATTTATAGAAAAAATTGCACTTGAAGTTTTAAAAAATTGTAGACATTTATCAAGCACTATCCTTGTAATATTTGGATAAAGTTTTGATTTTTTTGAAATCTGAAGAAAACTTGCCGGAGAAATAATATTGCCATCATTATCAATAAGTCTTGCAAGGCACTCATATTTCTCAATCAACTTTGTTTGATTATTCATAATAGGTTGAAAGAATGGAATTATTCTATCCTCATAAATTGCCTTTTTAAGCTCTTTTGCCCAATAAATATTCTTCTCATATTCTTTTACAATCTGAAAACTTTCATTATAGAAAATATAATCCTTTTTTAGTGCTTTAGCCTTTTTTAAGGCCATATCAGCTTTCAACATAAGATCCCTAACTTTTTCTTTTGAAGATATATTTTCGGATAAAGCCACTCCCATAGAAACACTGACATTGATTTCATAATCATTATAAACAATACTTTTACTATTTATCTCTTCTATGACTATCATCAAAAATCTTTCTACATCAATAAAATTAACCTTTTTAGTAATCAAGATTGCATATTCATCTGCTTGTAACTTATAAAGCACCCAGTTCTCATCCGGAACTATCATTAATAATTTTCTTGCTATGTCTTTGATTATAAAATCTCCTATCTCATGACCGTAAAAGTCATTTAATTCTCTGAAAGAATCAATATTAGTAATTATAAGAGAAGGATTTTTATAATTTTCAAGATCCTCAAAAAGTTTTTTTCTGTTTGGAAGACCCGTAAACTGGTCAATATAAAGCTGTTTTATCAGTTCTTCCTTTTTGTTTACAAGCTCAGTAATATCAAAGCCCAAAACCATATATTCAAGAAGTTCATTATGTTCATCAAGTATTGGAACAATTGTCGCATCAATATAGAAAGGAAATCCATCTTTTTTCCTTAATTTTAATTCTCCTTTCCATATATTTTTTGTCCCGGAAGAAATATAGTCTATTATTTCATCATAACTTTGAGAATTCGGATAAATGATATTTAAAAAAATAAAACCTTCAAGATCGTTTTCTCTATATAGCGAAATCTCTTCAAAATGTTTGTTAAAATAAATAATATTGCCTTTTGAATCAATCTTAAACATAATGGAACTTACATCTATGGCATTCTTGTATTCTGATAATAAAGTAGCAAGCTGAACAACATTATGCCTCATATTAATTATATTTTCAAACCTGTTTAAAACTTTGTAAAGTTTTTCGGTATCAATAGGTTTTATAAGAAAACTATTGACCCCAAGTTCTATTGAATCAATAAGATATTCAATCTCATTATATGCAGTTGTAACAATAATAGGTAGATCATAATCATCCTTTTTCATCTCCTTAATCATCTCAAGCCCATTCATTACAGGCATTTTTATATCAGTTAAAACAATATCTATATTATTTTTTTTATATATTTTTAAACCATTAGCACCATTATCAGCTAAATAAACTTTTTTTACAATCTTTTTCAAAAATTCTGCAAGAGCTTCCCTCGTAATTGCGTCATCCTCAACATAAAGAAGATTAAGTTTTAATTTTGAATGTGATTCCATATAATTAAACCCACAAAATTATTTTTTAGCAAATACTCTGAAATTAATTTCCTCAAAGATATTATTTTTATCTTCAAGCATCTTTAAAAATTTCTCATCAATTTTCTTCCTTTCAAGCATCTCATAAAGTATGTTAAAATTTTGAATTGAATCCATTATTCTCTTTTTTGCATATTCTACAAGTGTTCTGGTTTTCATAATAAACGGCCAATCAGAGGCTTCGGCAAGTAAAATCTCCCTTGTCATCTGATTCAAAGCCCTTATATATAATTCATTCTTTGTATTGAAAAATTCCTTTGCCACCTTAATCATTCTTTCTGCAATTTTATGTATATGCCTGTAAATCCAATCATTAGACTCATTCAACCAGAATTCACTATATCCATTATTTCCCCAGCTTGAAGTAAAAGGTTTGGAGACCTGATTTTCTGGGTAAATTTCAAGATATTCTGCTGGTAATATCATTTTAATACTTTTCTTTTCATTAATAATTTTAATGACATTATAAAGAAAATCAACCCCTTCAAACCACCAATGACCAAACAACTCAGCATCATACATTGAAGTTACAAGAGGCAATCTATCCATAAGTTCCCCTACATAACCAAACTGTTTCTCCCTTGAAGAAACAAAATGATTTGCATCCATCACTATGAATTCTCTAGCCTTATTTATGTCATAGGGTTTTTTATACTCCAGTGGGGAATCCTTATCAGTAATCCTATAGTATTTTATGCCAGTAAATATTCTATCTCCACTTTCAAGAATATATGGCTTAATATAATCAAAATCAAGATCATAACCTATGTCCCGGTAAAATTCTCTGTAATATGGATTCCCCGGGTATCCTTCTTTAGCACTCCATACAAGCCTAGAAGTCTCAAAATCTCGCCCAAAATATGTCACACCATTTTCTGTTCTGAGTGGTGCAAAAATTCCATACTTTGGTCTTTCTGAAGAATTTAATACCGTATGAGTATCTGTGAAAAAATAACTTATACCTTCACTCTGCAAAATATTTTCAAGCCCATTGTAATAACCACACTCTGCATTCCATATTCCTTGAGGATATTTTCCAAAATATCTTTTATACTCATCTACTCCAATTGAAACTTGGGCTTTTACATTTTCTTCAATTATTTCATAAAGTGGTAAATAACAATGCGTCGCACTTGAAGTAATAATCTCGAGATATCCAAGATCCTGAAATAACTTAAAAGCCTTAAGGATATCTTTTTTATACTTTTCTTCATACGCAAAAAGTATATTTTTAAATCTATTATAATACATTTTTGAAAGTTCAAAAAATTCTTCATTATATTTATTTCTCTTCATTTCTTTTTCTGATAGTTCAATAAGTTTATAAATATGTGTTAAGATTCTTTCTTTTAAAAAACTATCCCCTAACATATTCATAAGAGGTGGCGTTAAAGAAAGAGTAATTTTAAAATCAATATTTTCATTTGCCAATCTATCAAAAACCTCAAGAAGTGGCACATAGGTATCTATCACACCCTCATAAAGCCACCTTTCCTCAAGAGAATCTCTATACTCTGGATGTCTTACAAAAGGAAGATGTGCATGAAGAACTAACATCCAGTACCCTTTATGATTATACATTTTTACAACCTTTTGATTTTATACATTTATGATAAAGAATTTTTAAGAAAAGTCAATAATTTAGATTTTTCACTTTTAAATATTAACTTTTTTAGAAATATTAAATCATAAAGATATGTTTTATTTTAAATTTTGTTGATTTAAGCTCTGCTGGGTTTCTACTTCAGAAGCGGCGATTTTAATTTTATGTGCGGTTACTTAACTAAGGCAGCAAGGAGGCTGCCGCTGAGGTGAAATGTTGTTTAAACCTTTGAGTGAGGTAGAATTTTATCAGTGGTTACCGTGCGATTGGGCTAGAAATTTTAAACTTATGAGCATGGCTGATAAAATTCTACCGAACGATTATTACTACCGAAAGCAGGAGGCTGAGTTTTCACCGATTCTTACTACGAGCATATAAAATTAAAATCGCCGCGTGGCTATTCCAGCAGAGACGGCTAGCGGTAGCGAGCCACACCCCACGCAGTGGGGTGTGGGGACTTTTCCTCTCGCAAAGACACCTAAGCAACAATAAATTAACATTCTATAACTCTTGCATTAAACAGTTTATATTTTTTATAATAAAAAAATTCTTACACCGTAACACAAGATATTATAAAGACTATTTCAAATCCATAAGAATAGTTACTCCAAGTTCATTTTCCACAAATGTGAAGTCAACATAATAATATTTATTTTCTGATTTTGCTATCCATCTTTCTCTCCAGAGCCTCGAACCGATTTCACCTTTTGGCATTTGCAAAACATACGGCTTATAAGAATCAAATTTTGAACAACCCTTCATAGAAAGGCCAATCTTAAAGAATTTCATTGTATCTCGTTGAAGTATTTCGTTGCCTAAAGTTCCTTCTTTTATGACATCTTTAAGCAAAGGATCATTTTTGTCAATATCAAATTTAGTTTGTGAAGATAAACAAGAATAAAATAACACTAAAAAAATCAAAAATATTTTTCTTAAAAACATAAAAAAACTCCAAAATTATATTAAGGAGGATAAAAAAAAATAGCAACCTTACGGTTGCTATTTTTGTATTTTTATATCAATTTTCTAAAATCTTCTTTCAAATTTTTATATAGACTTTGATATACAGGGTAATATTTTCTGTATGTTTTTTTATTTTCTTCTATAGGTGAAGTCCTGGTTGTTGTACTAACTGTAGCCTCACAGGCTTCTTCTACACTCTTATAATAGCCGGCTCCAACAGTTGCAAGTAAAGCAACTCCAAGAG
>JAOACQ010000015.1 GCA_026417755.1 Brevinematales bacterium
GATATAGTCTATGAGTGGATGAAAAAGTTAAATGGAAAAATTGTCATAAAAAATGAAATTGGACAATTTTGTGAATTCTCTCTCGTAATTCCCAAGAAAAAGGACAAATTATGACAGATATTTTTGAACTCTCATTTGAAAAAAACACTGAAGAACTTAGCTTAAAAAAATTTGAGCCCTCAAAAAAAATCTTTGGAACAATATCATTTATAATATCAAGTCAATATTATGTTTATGAAGAAGAATTTGTAAGCAGTCTGGTAGAAAAACTCGAACTTTACCCAGAACTGCTTTCCATTACAGTGGTAAATGAAAAAAAAGAACCAAAAGGTATAATAATAAGAAGAGAGCTATTTAATATTATTACCAAAGAAATATCAGAAGAAATTTTTTTACTTAAAAAGGTAAAAGATTTCATCAAAGAGGTAAGAGAATTTTTTTTATACAAAGATATTTTCAGCCTTATAGATGAAATAAAAGCCGATTTAACTTCTCCAGAAATAAAATATTATATAGCTATTGATGAAAATGGAAGCCCAAAGGGAACTTTTTCTACAAGAGATCTTCTACTCTACTTCTCAAAAATTGTTCAACTAGACATTGGCACAGCATATATTGTTCAGAAAAAGATAATCCCTGAAAGAATAGATTTTAAACTCAATGATTTTGAATTATCGGCTATAAATAAGATGGCTTTTGGAATTGGAGGGGACTTTTATTATTTCAGACAAATTCAAGAAAGATTTTTTTTCTTTATTGCTGATATAGCAGGAAAAGGTTATGCAGCTTCTCTGGTTACTTCCCTACTCAAAGGTATTTCGGACTCATATGATTTTTCTCAGGGAATAAAAGACTTTGTTGAAAATTTAAACAAAAAGCTTTTCGCTCTATTTGAAGGTGAAAAATATCTAACAGGTATATTTTGCGAGATTCAAGGTAGTATTATAAAATTTATTGATGCAGGGCATTCCCATTTCTACGTCTTAAAGGAAAACAGATTCTTCCAGGTTAAAGGTAGTAAAGACAATATACCTATCGGAATAACAGAAGAATATATAGTTAAAGAAAATATAGTCGATATGAAAGAACTCGAGGGGTGTATCTTTTTGACAGACGGAATAATAGAACAAACCAACTATGCAGGTGAGGAATTTTCAATCTCAAGAGTTGCAAGATTAGTAACAAAAAATAAAAAACAAAAACCTGAAAAAATCCTTGAAACTATCTTTTATGAACTTGAAAATTATAGAAAAGACTTTTACCAAAAAGATGATTGGACAATTATTTACTTAAAGAATAAACACTAAGAAAAAATCCTCTTTAAATTCTTTTTCAATTCTCTTAAATTTTGAGAATCAAAAAGTTTCTTTCTTGAGTAATCATCTTTCATTTTAAAAGCTATCTTTGAAAGAATTTTTAAAAATATTAATTCTATCTTTAAAATATATTAACTAAAAAATTATATACTTTTTTTAAAATACTTTCTTGGAGGAAAATATGAAAAGAATAGTGTTTATCTTTTTACTTTCGTTTGGATTTCTATGGGGTGCACAAAAAAGCACTGATAAAACAGTAAAAAATATTATAATTCTTATACCAGATGGGATGAGTGTGGGTGGTTATACTCTTGCCAGATGGTACAAAGGTGGCTCACCTTTAGCTATGGATGAATTGATTTGTGGATTGATAAGAACATATAACTCTGACTCATTAATAGCAGATTCAGCACCAGCTGCCACAGCTTATGCTTGTGGTTACAAAGCTGTAACAAAAAACATTGGTGTAATGCCAGAAAAAGCTGGAATGCCGGGAGTTCCTCAAGTAGTTAAAGGTGAAGAAAATAAACCTATAGCTAACATTTTTGAAGCCGCAAGACTGAAAGGAAAGGCAACTGGTCTTGTTTTTACCTGCGAATTACCACATGCTACACCTGCAGGCTTTTCTGCACACTCAAAGGATAGAAGTGCGTATGATGATATATCCGAACAACAGGTATACTGTGGACTTGATGTTGTATTTGGAGGAGGATGGTTCTTTTTAACAAAGGAAGGAAGAAAAGATGGTGAAGATCTCCTCGAAGTTGTAAAGAAAAATTATTTTTTCATTTCAAATAGGACAGCTCTTTTCTCTCTCAAAAAAGACATAAAAAGGGTCTGGGGACTTTTCACACCAAAAGCAATGAGTTATGACTTTGACAGGACAGAAGAAGAACCATCTATTGCTGAAATGACAACCAAAGCTATAGAAATTCTCTCAAGAAATACAAACGGTTTTATCCTTATGGTTGAAGGTAGTAAGATTGACTGGGCATCTCATGCTAACGATCCTGTAGGAGTAATATCAGATATTCTTGCATTTGATGAAGCTGTAAAAGTAGCAAAAGAATTTGCAAAAACTAACAAAAATACCCTCGTAATTGTAGCTCCAGACCATGGAAATGGCGGTATAACAATAGGAAACACTGATTCTGACAAAACTTATGACAAACTTGTCCTCGACGATATTTTTAAACTTATCAAAACTGCAAAAAAAACAGGAGAAGGTATTGAAAATCTGATTTCTATCACCTCAAACAAAGATAATATAAGTAACACATTAGCCACTTACTACGGCATACAGGATGTTACAGAAGAAGAGGTTAAAAATATTATCTTGACAATATCAAATAAAAAGCCATTGAACTATATAGTGGGGCCAATGATAAGCAAACGTTCTTATATCGGATGGACAACCCACGGGCACACAGGGGAAGATGTTATCTTTGGAATATATTCACCAAAAAATGATCACCCAAAAGGAGTCATCGAAAATACAGACATAGCAAAAATTATGGAAAAATATTTTTCTGTTTCTCTCAATTCAACAACACAAGAATTGTTTATAGAAGCAAAAGAAGTAGAAAAAAAAGGTGCAACGCTTGAAACAGATAAATCAGACCAAAATAATCCCTTATTAATTATCAAATATAAAAATAATACCATTAAACTACCTGTAAACAAAAATATAGCTATTATCGATAAAAAGGAAATAAAGCTCAAATCAGTAACTATCTATATAAACGAAAAATGGTATATCTCAAGAGAAATCATTAACCTCATAAAATAACTAATAGCGGGGTAAACCCCGCTATTAGTTTATAAATTAACAAAAAATTAGCCAACTTCTCAAAAAAAATTAAATCTTTTCTAACATTGATATTCTAGAATTTTTCCAGAATATATTAGGAGGTTTTGTATGCAAAGGACTTTGATAATATTTTTAATATTAGCTATATTTTTTGGTTGTTCAAGAACACCTGAAGGTTCAAATACATCTACAGCTCCCTCTACCGCAGGAACTTCAGGAGAAGACAATTCTAACCCAACTATTGATAGCCTGATTTATCCAACAAATAACGCTCAAGTCTATGTTTTTGATGATTTAATGTTTAACATCACAGCAAGCGATGATAACAATATCAAATATTTATACGTAATAATCGATAACACCACAAATACTTACAACATTAATTCAAAAACTGTGAACTACAAAAACTACACCATTCTTAAAAATTCAATGCAGGGTAATAATAAAACTATTAAATTTTTAGTGGAAGATAGTGCTGGTAAAAAGAGTGAAATTAAATCCGTAAATATCTCTATACTTTCTTCAAGTATAGACTGGGATTATAAAGAATCCTTTAACGAATTTTTACCAACCGACATTAAGGTAAACTATAGAGAAGGGACATATCAAAATAGCCTCTATAACATTAGCTGGAACTATACACAGGTCAGAAATGATGGAGGAAGTAACGTGAACAACGTAATTCCATATTACACAAATCCAGATTCAATATCAAACCCACCCCTTTTACCAACTCCAGTAATAAGAAATTCAAACATAGCAATATTAATATCGGCTCCTATTACAGAAGGTATATCAAAATTATATTTTCAATATTTTCAACCATTTTCGAGTGCTCTGAATTTTAACTTAAAGATTACAAGAGAAGATACTAATATTACTCTTTTTGAAACCAACATTGTAAAAACTCAAGACAAGTGGACACTTAAAGAATTTGGGCCAATAAATCTCAATATAGATGGTAATTTCAGAATTATCTTTACACAGAATGGGGGAGGGCAACTTGCGATAGACAATATAAGGTGGAAAAA
>JAOACQ010000045.1 GCA_026417755.1 Brevinematales bacterium
GAGTAAAATCGCAAGTCAACGGCGAAGTTTTAATCTATAACTATTCTTCAGGAAGAAAATAAAACTTACCTTAATTCTGCTACTGAAGCACATAACTTTAAACTTTATAACTTTCAACTTTGAACTCCTACTCAGACAACACCGCTTTTATACCTCACCTTCGCTGGCATTGCTTACGATTTGCTTCGCTATGGCGGTTCTTGAAGATGGCATTTCAACCTGAGCTTATCACTGTATATTTCCACTGCCCTATTCTCTACACAGCCTCGAGCGTCCTCTTCTTCCCAAGTCATTCCCTATCCTATCAAATACCATTGAAATACTTATCATGGTGGTTACTCTATACCCCCGCAAGAAAACATAAAGGTATACCAAAAATATCATTGGATTTGGAAATCTATCAAACACCACTAGATAGAGAAATACCGAAAAGCCACCAACTATAACAATAAGAAATCATAGTATTTTAAACATTGCCTACCAATACTTCTCATTATCATAAAAATCGGCTACATTCCTAAAAACCGCAAACATAAAAACCTTTGAAGCAATATAAAAAAACCAGGTTGAAAAGCTCACTTATCCCTACATACTTTTTCCGATAATATCTTATCTTGCTTTTCATATCCTCCATAGAAACCCTCTTTATAATATTTTATCATTTTTTTATCAAAAATATAAAATCCTTCATCTATTAACCTATTCGTTACAGTGCTAAACCCTGTCCTATCTGTAAAGCCGAGAGCAGTTTCTACTCTGGGAAGAAGAATAACATTCGTGTCAAGAATCATTAAATAATACTTTATATAAGCTTAAATTGCAGTTATAGTGGTTTATAGTATTATAAAAAAGATTTTAAAGTTTTTATTTAATACTATTTTAATTTTTTTGATATAATAAACAATTTTAACGTTGACTTGACAATGCCTCTGATTTATAATTTTTATAATTCTTAATTTTTTAACTAAGTTTGAAAATGGATTAAATGTTAACAAATTTTGAGGGATTAAATTTTGATTAGTGTAAAGACGATTTATTTTATTGTCATTTAATGAGTTAACTACTTACAAAAATTTTGACGAAAAAACTATATCAATATAAAATAAAGACCATTTAAAAAAGGTGGGTTGTATGAAAAATAATTTTTTCCTTAAGAAAAAAAATTTATACACATATTCGTTTTCTCCATTTATAATATCCCTTTATAAAGAAGATATTGTTCAGTTGGTAGAGGTTATAAAATCAAATTATTCTGATGCCAAAATTTTTATTGGAAAGGATGGGCTTGATTTTGATCTATCAAATAGAATTGATCTTGAAGAATTTTTCAAAAACGAAGAAATAGCTAACAAGATTTATAACTCTCTCTATATCAGAATATTAACGGGGCAAAATGAAAATGACCCATACCTTATTATAGAGGTCGATCAATATTCTTATAATTATATCTTATGTGGTAAAGACAAAAAGTTAAACAAGATAAAAAATGAAATATTAAAAATTTTAAGGCATAATAGAGTTTATAAATTTATAAAAAATCCTCTAACTATAGGGATTACAATTTTATTTGATATTTTTTTCTTTTTATTTATTATTAAATTCAAAGACCTTGTTGAAAAACAAATTAATTTTTCATTTTCTTATATTTCATTACTTATGATATTCTTTATTGTCAATCTTATTTTTATTTTGCCGAGTGGAAAGAACAGGATTTTTCTTAAGCCAAAGAAACAAGTCCCTATCTTGAAACGAGCTCCAGAAACAATAGCATTTTCTGGTATGTTTATTATATTTGTAGTTCTTTTTATTGTTGGATTTTTTTTAAAAATTATATAATTGATTTTTCCGGGGAGGGGTTTTTATGGAAGAAATTATCAAAGGTTTAGTACTAAACAAACAAAAGAATGATCAGGTGGCTTTCGTAAGGAAAAGAGATGGTCGAATTGTAGATTTTGACCCTTCAAAAATAGCTACAGCTATTAGGAAAGCATTTGAGGCAACAGGAGAAGGGAATATAATGAAAGCGTGGGAATGTGCCGCTTTGGTCATTTCAAAACTGGATACCAAAATAGTTGAGATAGAATATATTCAAGATATTGTGGAAGATACCCTTATGAATATGGGTTATAGAAAAACAGCTAAAGCCTATATTCTTTATAGAGCAAAGAGGGCAGAAATAAGAAACATCCAAAATGTTTTAAGCGAAAGTATGAATGTAGTGGAAGGGTATCTTGATCTTAAGGATTGGAGAGTAAATGAAAACTCCAATATGAGCTATTCACTTCAAGGACTTAATGCCCATATTTCATCTACAGTTGTAGCAAATTACTGGCTATCAAAGATATATACACCTGATATTGGAGAAGCTCATAGAAGTGGATTGTTTCACATTCATGATTTGGGTTCTCTCTCTGCTTATTGTGTGGGCTGGGATCTTGAGATGCTTTTAATCAATGGTTTTTCTGGAGTAACTGGTAAAGTTGAATCAAAGTCAGCAAAACATTTCAGGACAGCATTGGGGCAGATTGTAAACTTTTTCTATACTCTTCAGGGGGAGGCGGCTGGAGCACAAGCTTTTGCAAATTTTGATACTTTACTTGCTCCTTTTGTAAGATATGATGGTTTAACTTACAAAGACGTTAAACAGGCTATACAGGAGTTTGTTTTTAACCTTAATGTCCCTACAAGAACTGGGTTTCAGACTCCATTTACAAACATAACTTTTGATTTAAAATGTCCATCATATTTTGCAAATCAAGGAGTAATAATTGGAGGAGAGGTTAGGGAAGAAACATATTCAGAATTTCAAAAAGAAATGAACTGGATAAATAGAGCTTTTGCAGAAGTTATGCTTGAGGGTGATGCAAAAGGACGTCCTTTTACTTTTCCTATTCCCACTTATAATATCTCTAAGGATTTTGATTATGAGAATCCAGAACTTTTACCAATATGGCAAATGACTGCAAAGTATGGAACCCCTTATTTTTCAAATTTTGTTAATTCAGATATGAAAGAAGAAGATGCGAGAAGTATGTGCTGTAGACTTAGGCTTGATAATAGAGAAGTGAGAAACCAATTGAATAAACATTCAAAAGATAGTTCTCATGAAGAGTCTCATATGAGAAGGGGAGGGATTTTTGCAGCTAATCCTATGACAGGATCTATCGGTGTAGTGACTATCAATTTACCTAGAATAGCATATCAGGCAAAGAATGAAGAAGTATTTTTTGAAAAATTGAAAGAGGCAATGATTCTTGCAAAAAATTCTCTTGAAATGAAAAGAAAAATTGTTGAAGAATTAACCGAAAGAGGTTTATACCCTTATACAAAAGTTTATCTTCGTGATGTTAAATTGAGAAGTGGACATTACTGGACAAACCACTTTTCAACCATCGGGCTGATTGGTATGAATGAAGCAGTGATGAACCTTCTCAACATTCCATATCATACGGAGGAAGGAAAAATTTTTGGTGAAAAAGTGCTTGATTATATGCTTTCAGTTCTTGATGAGTTTAAGGAAGAAACAGGGCATCTATATAATCTTGAGGCTTCTCCTGCTGAGGGAGCAAGTTATCGTCTTGCAAAAGCAGATAAAAAAAGATTTCCAGAGATTATTACAAGTGGAACTGATGATGTCCCTTACTATACGAATTCAGTGCATTTGCCGGTAAACTATACTGACGATATATTTGAATTACTTGATTTTCAGGATAGTTTACAGAGTAGATTTACTGGTGGAACAGTAATTCATATTTTTATTGGTGAAAAGATAAATAATCCTGAAACACTTGGTAAACTTGTATACAGCATTGCAAGTAATTATAAACTTCCGTATTTTTCAATTACTCCAACTTTTTCTATATGTCCGGTTCATGGATATATTCCTGGGGAACATCCTTGTTGTCCTCGTCCACATACAGATGAAGAATTAAAGAGATATGGAAAATATATACCTATAGAGTCAAAGAAAGAAATATATTAGGGAGGGAAAAATATGTCTGAAGAGAAAAAACTTGTAGTTCCTTGTGAAGTTTATTCGAGAGTAGTAGGTTACTATAGGCCAGTTCAACATTGGAACATTGGGAAGAAACAGGAATTTATTGAAAGAAATACTTACGAAAAGTCGTTATTCAAAAATGTTTAAAGGTATTCAAAAGGTTTCGCTAATTGATTATCCTGGTTATATTGCTACTACCCTTTTTACGGGTGGATGCAATTTTGATTGCTTCTGGTGTCATAATAGGTCTCTTGTTGAAACCGATAAGTTAAGTTTATTACCTGATGTTCCAGAGGAAACAATAAAAAGTTATCTTCTTGCTCGAAAAGGCAAGATTGAAGGGGTGTGTATTACTGGTGGCGAACCCACCTTATGGGGAAAACAGCTTGCTGAATTTATGAGTTGGTGTAAAGAACATAATTTTAGGGTTAAACTTGATACCAATGGCTATTTGCCGGAAGTTCTTCTTTTTTATATAGAAAATAAGCTGCTTGATTTTATCGCGATGGATATCAAAAATACTTTTGATAAATATCCTGAAACTGTAGGAGTCAACAACTTAGACATAGAACGGATAAAGAAATCTATAGAAATAATAAAAAACAGCGGTATTAAACATCAATTCAGATCTACTATCGTCCCTGTGCTTGTTGAAAAAGACAAACTTGAGATTCTGGTAGGAGAAAAAATAGTTTTTCAGGAATATGTTCCTATAGAAAAAGTGAGTTAATTGTTATTTCATACCTTTAAAAGCCTTATTTATAACTTTTTCCGGAACTTTTTTAGTAAAAATACTCACTATTATCGTGAATAAAGTAGAAATGGGAAGTCCAATAAAAAGTGGGTCAATATTCTGAACAACTGCACTTTTTGCAAGACTATCTACTTTGAATAGAGCAAAGCATAATCCGATAGCTTTTGATTCTTTAATATGAAAAAATAACATCCATATGAGACTTGCTACAAGACCACTAACAAAACAGGATATTGCACCAGCTTTTGTTATTCGTTTTGAGAATACTGCCCCTATGTAAATGGGTAAAAAAACAGAGGCACATAAACCAAAAAATAAGGATGTTCCAATAGCAATAATGGTAGAGCCTTTTTCAAAAAAATGTGGCAAGTAATAGGCAAGTAAAGCACTTAATATTATTGCAAAACTCATAGATAATTTAGTAACCAATAAAGAGTTTTTAGCCTTTATATTAAGCCCTTTTTCAAGAAAATCTCTACCAAAAGCACTCCCCATAGTGTGAAATTGTGAGCTAAGCGTTGACATTGCTGCGGCAAGTAAAGTTATCATAAATATTGCAGTAAACCAATCTGGCATGGCATTTGAAATATACAGTGGAATAATATTGTCTGTTTTTTTATCAACTGCTAAAAAGGAAATTTTGCCCATGGTGTTATAAAAATAAACATTTGTAAGACTTCCTACGATATATGCACTTCCAGTAATTACAAGAATAAAAATACCACCTATAAGGTTCGCTCTATTTATCTCATGGCCACTTTTCACAGTCATAAATCTTACTACGAGCTGAGGTTGAGCAAGAACTCCTATTCCTACACCCATTATAATACTAGAAACAAGTTGCCACCATTGAATAGAATTGAAAACAGGCATTTTTGTCCAACCCTGATGTCCAAGACTCCCCCATATTTTTATTGCTTCCGGAGCAAGACTTGAAAGGGATTTGTGAGCATTTATTATTCCTCCAAGTTTACTATATGTGAATATAATTAAAATTAACATCCCAATAAACATTATTGCTCCTTGAAAAGCATCTGTATACATTACTCCTTTTAGTCCCCCCATTATTACATAAACAGAAACAATAGCCACAAAAAACAATAATGCTACTTCATAAGAAATAGATAAAGACTGACTCAAAAATTGAGAGCCACCGATAATAACTGAAGCTGTATAAAGTGGCATAAAAAAGAAAATAAGTAGTCCAGACCCCCATTGAAGAAATTTTGAGTCAAACCTTTTACCTATAAATTCTGGGAAAGTATGAGCATCAAGATTATGACCCATCTTTCTTGTTCTTATTCCAAAAAATGCAAAAGCTATAAAAATACCTACAAATATATTCATAAAAACTAACCATAAAATGCCAAAACCATAAATTGAAGCAGCAGCTCCAAATCCAATTATTGCAGATGTGCTTATAAACGTTGAACCATAAGAAATAGCCATGATAAC
Source organism: Brevinematales bacterium (assembly GCA_026417755.1). Classification (GTDB taxonomy): domain Bacteria; phylum Spirochaetota; class Brevinematia; order Brevinematales; family JAOACQ01; genus JAOACQ01. The sequence continues at coordinate 6,207 of JAOACQ010000045.1, forward strand.
CGGGTGAGTTTTTCTTCCAGCAAGCAAATAATCCGTGGAATCTTTTGTCTGTTTGAAACCAAGATAACCAAGAAAAGCAGTAATTATAAGATATATAATAACTACAATAATCATAATTAGATAATTCATTACGACCTCCTGATTCAGAAATTCTGAAAATCTTCTTATTATCGAAATCATTTTAACTTTTTGTTAAAAAAATGTCAAAAACTTTTTCTTTAAGTGTAATATGGTAAATTAAAAAATTATTTCTGAAATACTTTAAGATTATTTTATTATTTATTGCGAGGGGGTTACAGCAACGAATCTCCCCCACACCCCACTACGTGGGGTGTGGCTCGCTA
>JAOACQ010000072.1 GCA_026417755.1 Brevinematales bacterium
CTCATAGACTATATCAAGACCTATTCCTCTTCCCGCATCTATGTTTGTATTTTCTATTGTTGAAAAACTTTTTAAGAATATAAATTCTATAAGTTTTTCTTTTGCAATCTCTTCATCTGGCTTGAGAAGATTTTTTTGAATTGCTTTTTCTTTAATTTTTTCATAATCTATACCCTGTCCATCATCTCTGACTGAAATGTAAATATTTTCCTCATCTTCCATAGAGATTAATTCTATTATGCCGTATTCGTTTTTGCCTATTTTTTTTCTATCTTTTTCTATTCCATGAACAATGGAGTTTTTAACAAGCTGTATGAGGATATCGTTGAGTATTTTTCTTAGAAATTTGGGTATTATTTCTATATTGAATCTTTCTGTTATGAGAGATATTTTCTTGTTATGTTCCTTTGAAAGATTGTCTACAAATCTTTTTATTGAATAGATTGTCTTTTCGTTAGTTTTTGTTTCAGTGTTGAAATTTTTAAGCCTATCTATTAAGGAATCGAGTTTCTTCGTAAGGTTATGGAGTTCTGAGAGCTGAATTATCAATGGCACAAAGTCATCAGTCGAAAGAGTTGGTTTATTTCTTATTTCTTCTATCATATCTTCAATTTTATGAATTTTGTTGTAAATAAAATTTAATTCAAGCAATCTTGCATTACCTTTTATAGTGTGCACATATCTATATATTAAATCCAGACTTTCTTTTATACTTTCAAAATCATTTTTTTCTAAAATTGAGTTTATGGTTATTATTTTCTTCTTTAAGTCCAATACAAAATCAGAAAATATCTCATAATCTATGTGTAATATTTTATAAATGAGTTCCATTTCACTCTGGATTTCAAGCTGATTCTTTTCTTTCTCTTTTTCTAAAATAACTGTTTGGGTTTCATCTTTTACTATTAACATTAATCTTTTTATGATATCTTCTTCAACAATTCTTATAACCTTGAAGGAGAGAAATTTGCTATGATTTTCGTTTTCGTTGAAAAAGAAGAATTCAATTCTCTCTAATGGATTAATATTACTTAAGACATTTTCTTTTATGTTTATGTCGAAACAAAGTTCAAGATAGTCTTTTATATTTTTGAAAACCTTTTCTGATACATGCTTTTGAAATATGTCGAGTAAATTTTTATTTTCTAAGTTTGTTTCTTCCAATATTTTTTCGAGACATTTTGAATAAGCTGGTGAGATGGAAAAGTCGCTATTTAATAGAAATAAACCTTCTCCTATGTTATCAAGTATTTGAAGATAATCAGATTTTGCAACTACATTTTTCTGAATTTCATCAAGTGCTTTGTTATAGTAATGTGCTACAACACCCAGTTCTGAAAAAGGCTCTTCTTTTACTCTGTAGCTTAGGTTTCCAGTTGTTGCCTGTAACTGTATTGTCTTTAGTAATTCATAGCCTTCTGTTTTTGCTCCATGTTCTGCATAGTTAAGACCTATTTCTTCATCTTCAGGTCTTACTCTTATACGGATTAATTTATTTAATAAATACAGAAATATATAAGAGGTTGAAAATGACCATATACCTATGGAAAATATGCCAATTAACTGTATTTTTAATTGCTCTATAAAAGTCAGCCCTGTTCCAAGTAATTCACTCTTGCCAAAGAGAGCTACAGCTATCGTTCCCCATATTCCGGCTCCTAAATGAACGGGGATTGCGCCCACAGCATCATCTATTTTTAATTTGATTAAAATGGTTGAAAATATTATAGTTATTATTCCTCCGATTGCTCCGATTAATAAGGAACTTATGGAACTTACTGCGTGACAATTTGCCGTTATAGCTACAAGTCCTCCTAAAGCCCCATTTATTGCAAATTCTACATTAAATTTTTTCTTTATAAAATATCCTGTGATCAAGGTAAAAATCATTCCTGAAGAGGCGGCAAGAAAAGTATTTATAAGAATACGAGGAACATTATTGTTGAAAGCAAGGGTGCTACCTCCATTAAAGCCAAACCACCCAAACCATAGGACAAAGACTCCAGCTATTGCTAAGGGGATGTTGCTGGCAGTGAATTTGATTTCTCCTGTACTTGGGTCAAAAATATCCTTTCTTGCTCCTATAATTAAAAGGGCTGATAAAGAAACCCATCCACCTACTGAATGAACTACAGTTGATCCAGCAAAGTCAACAAAACCATTTTTGCCTAACCATCCAGTCGATATACCATCATAGGCACCTCCCCATGCCCAATGACCAGAGATGGGATAAATAATGAGAGACATAAATAATGTAGAAATAAGATAAGCAGAAAACCTCATTCTTTCTGCCACTGCTCCGGATACTATTGTAGCTGCCGTACTACAAAATACAACCTGAAAGAAAAAAAATGTGGTATCCCAGACGGAATTAAGGTGAAATAAAAACAAATTGCTTCCAAAAATTCCACTTTGAGAGTTACCAAACATTAAAGCAAAACCTACAAGCCAGTAAACGAGAGAAGAAATACCAAGGTCTGTAAGGTTTTTCATAGCAACGTTAATAGAGTTCTTGCTTCTTGTAAGTCCTGCTTCAAGCATAGCAAAGCCGGGTTGCATAAAAAATACAAGTATAGCTGAAATATTTATCCACAATATATCTGTAAGACTTTTTTCCATTATATTCCCTCCTCAAGGCCGGCAACAAGATAGGAAGTGAAATTTTTCCACTTTACTGGAATCACAAATACTGGAATCGGGATCTTTATCCTTATTTCTGTATCTTTACCTATACATATTATTGGGACGGAGATTAAAAAATTTTCCCCATAAAAATTTCTTAAATTTCCTGAAATTGTGTTTGAAATTTCACCAACTAAGTCAGCAAGAGTAAAGATATCAGGGTTTTCTTTATCACCAAATAATTCTTTATATAGTTCTGTAAGCATTTCTTTTGGAGCTGTAAAATATACCGCACCCTTTTTTAAGCCGGATATTCCTATTATACCTGTCATATCCTGAATTATGGATGTATGTTCTTCTTTGAGAAATGGGACCCCGGTTTCTGGTTTTGTTTTTGAAACTGTAATAAAATAATCATTTATAACACTTAGAAAATAACTTATTTCTTTAGGATTCATAAGACTCTCCTTTACCTTGAAATTTCTTCAATAAGTGCTTTAATCTCAAGTTTTAAGTCGTCTCCTATAAATGGCTTGGGAATAAAACTTGAAGCTCCTAATTTTATTGCTTTTACCGCTGTCTCTCTATCTTTTAATGCACTTATTACAATAACTTTACTCTCCGGGTTAATTTGTTTCATTCTTGTTAGGCATTCAAGCCCATCCATTTCTGGCATTGTTATATCAAGTGTTACTAATTCAGGTTTAAAAATTTTAAATATTTCGAGAGCCTCTCTTCCATTTGATGCTGTTCCTACTATATTAAGCTTAAAATCTTTTATTAAAGATTCTATAATTTTTCTTACCACTCCAGAATCATCAACTATAAGAATTTTAAGTTCTTCCATAAACATTCCTCCTCTTTATATGAAAGAGCAAATAATATGCCAATTTTATAAAATTTATATTACCTTGATGATTGAAAAATAATTAAGAAATTTTTTAGAAAAGTTTGAAAAAGAAGAAATTGTTCACTTTTTAGTAGAATGGTTTAATTTTTTCTATTTTTTAGGCAAATTTTTAAGGGATAAATTTAAAAATTCATTGATTCTGAAAGAATGGAATAATTTTTGCTTAAATATTTCTCAGGAGGTTTATTATGTTTGCGAAGAGAATAGTTTTAGGGTTGTTTCTTTTGTTTGTCGTATCAGAGTTATATTCAGTGAGTTTTGGAGCGTGGGGAGCTATGACAGGAAAGGGGAAATTTTTTGTTAATCCTATCCTGTATTCGACATTTGAGCCAGTTGCAGGCCTTGATCTTGTAAGTGGTTATGGCTTTACTGATAATTTTGATCTATTTGTTAATCTTTCAACAATTAGTTATGCCGATTCAAGTTTTGCCTGGGGTGGTAGCTGGTTAATGCCAAGATATGATCTTGGAAGTTTGTCGATTTTGGGTTATAATATATTGGGTGTGCTTGTTGGTTATTCAACAGAATTTTATGGCGGGTTACAGTATCATACCTCATTAAATTTTGTTCCAAATTTCTTCATTGAAGTGAATGCTTTTGGCACTTACTATGCTTCTGGTAGCTTTAGCTATGGTGGTATAATAGCTCCTGTGTTTAAAATAGTAGATATGTTTGCAATTTATTTTGAGACGGATTTGGCTATGAATGGAGAAGAGCTTAGTTATGATTTTGTGCCGGGTATAGATCTTAATTTTGGGAGTGCCGGAGAGTTAAGCCTAGGCTATAAGATTATTTCTCAGACTATAGGAGCATGGTATTTTGTAGCGTTTTAAAAATTCTGGAGGAATTAAATGATTTTGATCCTTAAAAATGAGACGACGGAAGGGCCGGGCCTTTTTGGTGAAATTTTAGATGAGAATAAACTGGATTATAAGATAATCGATCTCGATGGTGGTGAAAAACTACCGGAAAATTATGATTTTTCAGCTCTGGTGGTTCTTGGTGGCCATGATAGTGCAAATGATAAAACTGATAAGATAATGAAGGAGCTTGACTTTATACTTGGCAGTGTAGTAAGACAGAAACCATATTTTGGTATATGTCTTGGTATGCAATTGCTGGTTAAAGCTCTTGGTGGAAATGTGATAAAAGCCCCTCTTAAGGAAATAGGTTTCAGGGATCCGACAGGAAATTTTTTTGAAATTGAACTTACAGAGAAGGGTAGGATTTCTGCTATTTTTAAAGGTATGGGGATTAAATTTACAGTTTTTCAACTTCATGGAGAGACAGTTGAACTCATTCCAGAGATTGATTTGCTTGCTACCGGAAGGTTTGTAAAGAATCAAGCTGTAGGGTATAAGAATTTTGCATTCGGTATACAGTCTCATTTTGAAGTGACGGAGGATTATTTTAAATCACTTGTTGAAGAAGATGAGGATTTAAAGAAACTCGATAAGGAAAAACTACTTCAAGACTTTTATCTTATAAAGGAGAGTTATATAACAACTGGGAGAGCCTTATTCTCCAATTTTTTGAAATTATTGTGAATTAGATATCGGGGTTTTCCAAAGCCTATTTTTTGGGCAAAGAAAACCCCACCAAATTTTATTTTCTCTCGTCTATCATTGCTGTCATTTCAGCTTCTGCACAAAGTTCACCGTTTACCCTTGCATAACCTTGAAACTTTGCTATCTTACCGCTTAACTTTATTATTGAAATTTCATATTCAAGTTTGTCACCGGGTAATACCATTTTTCTGAACTTTGTTTTATCAATCATCATAAAGTACATAAGATTTTCTTTATTTGCACTTTCCGGATTTTTTGCTTCTAGTATTTTTAAAGCTATAAAACCGGCACATTGAGCCATACCCTCTACTATCAAGACTCCGGGATAAATAGGCCTACCGGGGAAATGCCCCTGAAAAAACCATTCATTCATAGTTACATTTTTGTAGCCTTTGCCACCATTTTCATTGATTTCTGTAACCCTATCTACAAGAAGAAATGGAAATCTGTGAGGGATATACTTCATTATTTCTACTATATCATATTCTTTTTGAACTTCACTCATATTTAACTCCTTCTCTATAAAAATTTAAAATTCAACATAAGATTTAATTATAATTGTTGGGTCTATTTTGTTTACAAGACCACTTATAACATTTCCATATCCTACTTCTATAGCTTCTGATATACCTGATTGTTTCATAAATTTTACACTGTCAACCCATAAAACAGGACTTTTCATCTGTCTATAGAGTAGTTCTTTTACATTTGTTTCGTCAAGAATATTTGCAGTTGCATTTGATACTACTTTGCAAATTGGCTTCTTAAAGTTTATTTTTTCAAGCTCTTTTTTAAATTCTTCTGCGGCATTTTCCATAAGTTTTGAATGAAATGCTCCACTTACATTGAGTTTTACTACTCTTTTTGCTCCAGCTTCTTTAAGTTTGGTTTCTGCAATATCAATTGCTTCTTTATATCCTGAGATGACAATCTGGCCTGGTGCATTGAAATTTACCGGTTCTACATATTTTTCTTTTGAAATCTCTTTGCAAATTTCTATAACCTTTTCGTTATCGAGACCTAAAACGGCAGCCATTCCCCCTTTTCCCTCTGGATCTGCTTTTGCCATTAATTCTCCTCTTTTTCGGACTAACTTCAATGCCTCTTCAAAATTAATCATTTCTGCGCATAATATTGCTGAAAATTCTCCAAGCGAATGCCCTGCAACAAAATCTGGCTTTAAACCTTTTTCTTTAAGTATCAAGTTGGCAATATAGCTATATGTAAGGATAGCAACCTGGGCATTTTCTGTTTTTGTAAGGTCTTCTTCAGGGCCTGTAAGACATAGCTTGAGTAGATCAAAGCCCAAAATTTCTTTTGCCACATCATAAATTTTTTGAGCTATAGCTGTTTTCTCCAGTAAGTCTTTACCCATTCCGACTTTTTGAGAACCCTGTCCTGGAAATAGAAAAGCAAGCATATTAACTCCTTAATTAAAAAATTTTGCCATTTAGGATAAAATAAAAAATCTTATCTGTCAAAAAATTAAAAATATTGACAAATAATTTTTTCTTTATAGAATGTATATTGAAAGGAGGGTATTATGAGTTATATAGATTGGAACGAAAATTTAAGTGTTGGATTAAATTCTTTTGATGAACAACATAAAAAACTTGTGTCTATAGTGAACAAGTTATATGACGCTATGAAAGAAGGTAAAGGAAAGGAAATACTCGGGCAGGTGTTCAGTGAGCTTATTGAATATACAAAGTTTCATTTTAAGTCTGAGGAAGAGATTATGTTTAAGTATGATTTTCCGGGTTATAAGGAACATCTTGAAGAACATAATAAACTTACGAAAGAAGTTCTTGAACTTAAAGATAAATATGATAAAGGAAATATTTTTATAACTGTAGAGATATTGGCTTTTCTTAAAGATTGGCTTTCTCATCATATTCTTGAGACAGACAAAAAATATGGTTCATTTTTAAAGTCTAAGGGATTAAATTAAAAGGAGGATTTTATGGCATATATTGATTGGAGTAGTGAGTTAAGCGTTGGGGTTAATTTATTTGATGAACAACATAAAAAATTGGTAGGAATAATTAATAAACTCTATGACGCAATGAAAGAGGGAAAAGGCAGAAATGTGCTTGGAGAGATTTTTAATGAGCTTATTGAATATACAAAATTTCATTTTAAAGCCGAAGAAGAAGTTTTCTTAAAATATGATTATCCTGGCTATAGTGAACAACAAAGAGAGCATAGTAAACTCACTAAAGAAGTTATGGATCTTAAGGATAAATATGATAAAGGAAATATTTTTATAACTGTAGAAATGTTATCTTTTCTTAAAGATTGGCTTTCTCATCATATTCTTGAAGTTGATAAAAAGTATGGACCATATCTCAAACAAAAAGGAATAAGCTAAATTTTTGTATTTTTTTTACATATTCTTTAAAATATTCTTGAATTTTGCTTTTTAATATCTTATAGATTGATAAGAAGTGGATCTTATTAAGAAATTAATTAATGTTGGAGGAGATTTATGATAAAAGGATCAATAGTTGCTTTAATAACTCCTTTTAAAAATGGTGGGATTGATTATGAAACACTTGAGAATTTGATAGAGTTTCATATTTCAAAAGGCACGGATGGTATTGTTCCTTGTGGCACAACTGGTGAAAGTGCAACTTTAACCCATAAAGAACATATAGAGCTTATAGACTTTGTGGTAAAAAAAGTTAAAGGTAGAGTTCCTGTTATAGCTGGCACTGGTTCAAACTCTACAAAAGAAGCAATAGAACTTGGAATAGCAGCAAAAGAGAGTGGTGCAGATGCTCATCTTTCTATCGTGCCATACTATAACAAGCCAACACAGGAAGGATTGTATCAACACTTTAAGGCTATTGCTGAGGCTGTTGATTTGCCTATGATACTTTATAATGTTCCTGGAAGAACATCACTCAATATGACAGCAGAGACTGTTGGTAGACTTTCAAAAATAAAGAATATAATAGGTATAAAGGAAGCCACCGGTGATCTAAGACAGGCAACAGAGATAATGGAAAATGTAAGCTCTAATTTTTTACTTCTTTCGGGGGATGACTTTGTTAATTTACCACTTTTGTCGATTGGTGGAGTAGGGGCAATATCTGTTACGGCAAACATAATGCCGGAAAAGGTTAAGGCTGTATTTACACATTATGAGAAAGCCGAATTTGATAAAGCCAGAAGTGTTAATCTTGAACTTTATCCCGTTAATAGAGCAATGTTTATAGAGACAAATCCCATTCCTGTTAAGACAGCGGCCTATCTGATGGGGCTTATACCTACTCTTGAGTTGAGATTGCCACTTTGTCCTATGAAAAAGGATAATGAGGAAAAACTTAAGAATGTTTTGAAAGAAAAAGGTTTAATAAAGTAGTTGTTGAGGAAATTGTGGCGAGATTAGTTTCATACCGGCATACTTTTGTTAATTCTATTGGGACTTTTATATCAAGAGTTAGTGGTGTATTAAAGCAGAATGTAATATCTTATTTGTTTGGTTTTGCGGCTGATAGATTTGTTGCGGCTTTTAGGATAGTAAATGCTTTCAGGCGTTATATCGGTGAAGGCGGGGCTTTAGGCAATTCTTTTATTCCAACATTTCAGAGAAAACTTACTCTAGAAGGAGAAGAAAAGGCTTTTTTGTTTGCAAGCAACGTGATTAATATTTTTCTTGTAATCAATATTAGTTTAACTATTTTGCTTACTATTTTAATTCCTTTTTATTTTCCTATTCTTTTTGTAGGATTCAGATATGGTAGTATAGCTTATATTGAGACGCTTTATCTTTATCTTATAATGCTTCCTTACATTATTTTCATATGTTTATATGCTATATTTATGGGGATGCTTAATTCTTTTAAGAAATTTTTTGCTTCTGCTTTTGCTCCTGTAGTGTTTAATATTTTTTTTATTGTTTTTCCGATTCTTTCGGTAAGGCAGCTTGGGATTTATTCACTGGGATTTTCTGTGTTGATTGGAGTAATTTTGATGGTTTTATGTCAAATTTATGAGCTTAAACAGATTGGTTTTAAGTATAGTTTTTATTTAAATTTTAAAGACAAGGATGTCAAGGAGTTTTTCAGGCTTTTTTTCCCTACTGCTGGAAATATGCTTTTTTTAACATTTAAAAATCTTCTTACCACGACCTTTCTTGCTTTTTTCCCTGGTGGAAATATCGTTATGCTTAATGCTTTAATGATTATTGAGGCACCTCTTGGCTTTATTGGTATTGCTATCGGGACGGTTGTGATGCCTCTTCTTTCAAAATTTCATAGTGAAGAAAACAAGGAAAATTTTAGTAAAGCTATAAACGAGGCTATATATCTTCTTTCGTATTTTCTAGCTCCTATTACTGTGTTTTTTGTTTTTTTCCCTGATACTATAGTTAATTCTATCTTTCGTGATGTGATGATGTTATTTACAGGTAGTACAGGGCGGTATAGTTTTGAGCTTCTTAATATGACATATATTGCTACAGCTATTTATGCTTTTGGGTTATATGCAATGGGTGTTACTGTTATTTATGAGAAGATTTATTATTCTATTCATGATGCTAAAACTCCTTTTAAAGCAAATGTTATAGTATTTTTATGGAGCTTTATTTTTTATTTTTCTGCTTTTTTTCCCAGAATTGGAATGTATGGAATATTTGCTGCTGATAGCATTTCTGTCTGGCTAACTTTTTTTTATTATTATTTTCGTCTCAAAAAATTTAATTTATATCATAATGATAATACTGGAAAAATTCTTCTTTTGTTCTTGATTTCAATTTTATCTGCTACTTTAGTGTTTCCATTTTATTATTATTTTTATCAGTTACCTTCTTTTCCATTAATTTTTATGCTTAAAGCTCTGTTACAATTTTCCTTATTTGCATTTTTTTATTATATTTTTACCAGAATGTTTAAGCTGGATATAAAAAGATGAAACTTATAGAAACTTTGGAAGATTTTCCTAATCTTGAAGAGGTTTTTCTTACTATTGGAAATTTCGATGGTTTTCATCTTGGTCATAAGAAAATAATTGATGAATTGATGAAGTTTTCTCAACAAAAAGAATCAAATAGAAATAGATTTGTAATAACTTTTAAAAAATCTCCTCTAGAAATTTTAAATCCTTCAATTTTTAAAGGTTATGTTTTTCCATTTGGATGCAAGGAAGAGGTTTTTGAAAAGTTAGGAATTGATTATCTAGCAAATCTTGATTTTTTATTATTAAAGGATATAACCAGGGAAGAATTTGTTAATTTTTTAAAAGAAAAATTTAAAAGAATTAATATTTTTATTGGTTATGATTTCAGGTTTGGGAAAGAAAATATGGGGGATGTTGACTTTTTGAAAAAAAATTTTGAAAATGTTTTTGTCGTTGACAAGGTTGATTTTGATGGAGAAAGAATAAGTTCCAGTTTAATAAGGGACTTGATTTCAAATGGTGAAATAGAGAAGGCAAACAGAATGCTTGGGAGAAATTATTTTATTTATTCAGATGAAATAAAAGGAGATGGATTGGGTAGAAGGATTGGTTTTCCAACTATAAATCTCAAGATAAATGAGCAGATTTTACCTTCAACTGGAGTTTATTTCACAATATATAAACTTAAAGAAAGGATATTTCCTGCGATGACTTATATTGGAAAAAGGCCAACGATAGATGGCACAGAAATGCGAAATGAGACTAATATTATAGGGCTTAATGAAGTTGAAGTTATGGAGCTTTCAAAGATAAAAAAGCATAAAATTTATTTTGTAAAAAAAACAAGAGAAGAAAAAAAATTGCATAATCTTGAAGAATTAAAAAATTTGCTTTATAATGATAGAGAGGTAATTTTAAGTTTATTCAAAGCAAATGGAGGAATTAAAGATGAGTTTCACTGCTGATGTTAAGAAAAAAGTGATAGGTAATTTTTCAAGACACGAGAAAGATACTGGCTCAACTGAAGTTCAGATAGCTCTTATGTCTGAAAGGATTAAGAACTTAACCGAACATTTTAAAAATTATCCTAAGGATAACAATTCTAAAAGAGGCTTGTTAAGGCTTATTGGAAGAAGAAAAAGACTTTTAAGATATCTTGAAAAGACCGATCCATTGAAATACGAAGAAATTACTAAAAAGCTGGGTATATAATTTTTGCTTGAGAGGAATTTTTACCCTTTTATGTTTAAGGAGATAATTAATGAGTTTTGTTAGTGTAAGTAAGAAAATTGGAGAGAGAGAAATTGTAATCGAAACTGGTAAATTAGCCAAACAGGCAGATGGTGCAGTTCTTGTGAAAGAGGGTAAAAATGCCGTTTTAGTTACTGCTTGTATGTCTGATAATGTTCCGGAAGATGTGGACTTTTTCCCGCTTACTGTGCAATATCAAGAAAAATTCTATGCAGCTGGAAAAATTCCAGGTGGTTATATAAAGAGAGAAGGAAAACCTTCAGAGAAAGAGATCCTTGTTTCAAGGCTCATAGATAGGCCGATAAGACCACTTTTCCCTGAAAATTTTATGAATGAAGTGCAAATAATAGCTACAACCTTTTCCGCCGATCAGGTGTATTCGACAGATGTGCTTGGCATAATAGGAGCGTCTGCGGCTCTTGCTATTTCAAGGATTCCTTTTCTTGATGTTGTGGGAGGAGTGAGAATTGGTTACAAGGATGGAAATTTTATAATCAATCCTTCCATTGTTGATGTTGATGACGCTGAACTTGATATTGTTGTCGCTGGCACAAGACGTGGTATAACAATGGTTGAGGGTGGGTCTAAAGAAGTTGCTCCAGACATTTTGCTTAAAGCTCTTGATCTGGCTGAAGAAAATATTATTAAAGTTATAGAGCTTATTGAAGAACTTGTGGCCAAGGTGAAACCAGAAAAATATCTTCTTCCAAATAAAGAGCTTAAAATTGATGAAGCAAAAAGAAAAGAAATCTGGAATTATTCTTATGAAGTCATAAAAGTAGTAAATGTAAATCCAGATAAGAAAAAAAGAAAACTTAATATTGAAGAAGCATTTAATAAAGTGCTTGATCATTTCGGTTTTAATAAAGATAGTGAAGAATATAAGGAAGTAAAGTCAATTTTTGAAGATGCGGAAGTTAATGTTGTAAGGGATATGATATTAAATGAGGGCTTAAGACCGGATGGTAGAAAGTATGATGAAATACGTCCTATAACTATAGATCTCGATTTATTTGAAAATGTCCATGGTTCTGCAATGTTTACAAGAGGTCAAACTCAAAGTCTTGCTATTGTTACTCTTGGAACTTCAAGTGATGTCCAGTATGTGGACTCAATTGAGGAAAGTGAACCAAAGAGATTTATGCTTCATTATAATTTTCCACCTTTTTCTACTGGTGAGGTTAAAAAGGTTACTTCAACCTCAAGACGTGAAATAGGACACGGACATCTTGCTCAAAGAGCCATAGAACCAATCTTGCCAGATGAAGTTGAGTTTCCATATACTATAAGGATTGTTTCTGAAGTGCTTGAATCCAATGGTTCTTCTTCGATGGCTACTGTTTGTAGTTCGAGTCTTGCTTTGATGTGTACGGGGGTCCCTGTTAAGAAAAATGTTGCTGGTATTGCTATGGGACTTGTATGGGAT
>JAOACQ010000083.1 GCA_026417755.1 Brevinematales bacterium
AAGAAAGAAAAGGAGTTTGAAGAATTGATCCAGAGAAAGGCAGAAGAGAACACAAACAAGGTGGAACAAAAGAAGGAAGAACCAAAACAGGAAGTGAAGAAAGAAGAGCCAAAACCAAAGGCAAAGAAATAAATTAAAGGGGTTATCCACTGGATAACCCCTTTTTGTAATTCTTGACATTTTATATTTTCTGTAATAAACTTTTTAATTATAGAGGAGGAGTTTTATGGGAGAATCAAAGATTCACATTTCAGGGAGGTTGGCTTTATCTTTAATTCTTGGAGGAGGTAAAGGCACAAGACTATATCCACTTACCAAAGATAGATCTAAACCGGCTGTTCCTTTTGGTGGAAATTATAGGCTTATAGATATTCCTATTTCCAATTGTATAAATTCTGGAATTAATAGAATTTTTGTAATGACACAATTTAATTCTGCTTCTTTAAACAGACATATTACTCAAACTTATAAGTTTGATATTTTTCATAATGGTTTTGTAGATATACTTGCTACTGAACAGACTATGGATAATGCTCAGAGTGGATTTTCTCAAGGAACAGCAGATGCTGTGAGAAGAGCCTTAAAACACTTAAATCCTTTCAGGGAGGCAAAGAGTGCCCCTTATGTTCTTATTTTATCTGGTGACCAACTTTATAGGATGGATTTCAGAAAATTTCTAGAACATCATATAGAGAATAAGGCTGATATATCTATAGGTATATTGCCTGTTCCTGATGAAGATGTAAGTAGGTTTGGAATTCTGAATGTTAATGAAAAATGTAAGATTCTTGATTTCATCGAAAAACCAAAAAATGAAGATGCAATAAAAAACTGGAAGATTTCAAAATGCTTTGTAGATAAAGCCTGTAAGGGAAAAAGTTATTTTGGATCGATGGGTATATATATATTTAATATTGATGTTCTTTATGATTTACTTCTTACTCATCCGGAAATGTTAGATTTTGGAAAAGAGATAATTCCTTATGCTATTAAAAATGGATATAGTTGTTATGGATATATTCATGATGGTTATTGGGAAGATATTGGAACTATTAAATCGTTTCATAGTGCAAACATAGAATTAACTAAAGAAAATCCAGAATTTGACTTATATTCAACGGGGGCTCCTTTCTTTAGCCATCCAAGATTTCTACCACCCGCAAGAATTGTTAAAAGTGATATTAAAAGTTGTCTTATCAGTGATGGAGTTTTTATTGAAAATGCTTCTATTAAAAATAGTGTCATAGGGGTGAGAAGTTATATTCGTAAAAATGTTGTTATTGAAAATTCAATAATAATGGGTGCGGATTATTATGAACATAATTCTGGCAATGCAATTCCAATGGGTATAGGTGAAAATACTATTATTAAAAATGCCATAATTGATAAAAATTGTAGAATAGGGAAAAATGTTAAGATTGTAAACGAAGCTGGTGTTCTTAATAAAGAAGAAGCTAATTATTCTATTGTAGATGGTATTATAGTGGTTACTAAAAATAGTGTAATCCCAGATGGAACTATTATCTGATTTTAGTTGAAAATTTTAAAAACGGGTGTTATAGTTTAATTGTAATGGAGGTTTTTTAATGTTTAAAAAGGTTTTAATTTTATTTTTAGTTTTTGGAATAGCTTATTCTCAGAAAGTAAAAGAAAAGGATTTTATAGGAGAAGCAAGAGCGAAGGATTTTCAAGATGCGAGAAGAGAGGTTTATGTTGATGTGGTAAGAAATGCTTTAAGATTTACAATAGGGGATAAAGAATATAATGTAAATAAAGAAACTATTGAAAAAGAATTTTTGTATTACGAAAATGTGAGAAAATATATAATTGGTGAAACTGAAAAAGCACCTAAAGGTAAAGAAAAAAAATGGCTGAAAAACAATAGAGATAAAGATGGTTTTCTTGTATTGAGACTTCAGGCTTATGTAAAATTAGATTTACTTCTTAGAGACTATGAATTTATAAAGGTTAAAGTTTCTAGTATTCAAAGTGAATCATTCAGTAGCTCTCCTGTTATAGTTGTAAGTTCCCAGCAACAAACAAGTTCGCAAAATATTGAAGTTATAAAAGTTGATACACAACTCCCAAAATCTTCCACAAGTAGTCAATCAAGTGAAGATTTGTCAAATGTTGATATTTCTTCTATTACGGCACTTGTTTTTTATAACCCAAAAGCTCCTTCTATTGTTAAAAATCCAGAAGAAGAAATGTATGCAAAATGGGCAGTAGAAAATCTGAATAAAGAACTTGCAAATATTGGATTACAGACATTTGATCTTGAGACAATGGAGAAACTTTCGCAGGAAAGAGAGATTCTTCATCAAGCTGAGGTTGGTAATGTAGGTATTGGACTACTTCTTGCTGAGAGAGTTTTTGCGGAACTTTATGCGGAAGTTACCCCAACAGTTACTTATCAGGGGACAAAGGCTCATGTTATACTTAATGTAAAAGTTTTTGTAAGAACAACGGGTGCTTTGATAGCAAATATTGAGAAGGGAGGTCAAGAATATGATTCTCCTTCTCTTGCGGCTTCCATTAAGGTTAGTATGAGGGAGGCTACAAAAAAAGTTAGGGAAGAACTTATAATTGCTTTAAAAAGATATGTTAGTAGAGGTAGATATTATTTTGTAAGGATTGTAGGGGTTGATTCATACAAGCAAGCCAATACTTTTGTAACCCAGCTTCAAAAAATTAATGGGGTTGTATCTGTTAAACTCAAGTCCGGTTCAAAAACTGATAGAGTTTATGACTATAATGTTCAGTATAAAGGTAACCCAAACGAATTAATTGATGTTTTGCTGGACACAATGTCTCAAAAGGCTGGATTTGAATCTTTTGATCTTACTCAGGTCAGGGGTAATGAACTTATTTTCAGTTTGGATTAAAAATCTCTTGAACATAGGAGGATAGATATGAAAAGAGTTTTTAAAATCTTGGTTTCTCTTTTAATTATGGGGTTGGTATTTTCATGTGGTAATAAAAAACCACAACCTGTGGCAGTACCAGAGCCTTCGACAGGAACAAGTGAGGCTCCACTTATTAAGATTCATGTAATACAGAAGAGCACAAATCCAACACCATATTGGGTAAACAAGAAGTGGGAAATTGGTAAGGATGAGCTTGGTAGAAAGGTTATCTATATGACTGTAGAAGGTCAGAGAAATACCAAAGAAAAAGCAGAGATTGAAGCAGAATCAAAGAAGATAGCAAGACTTTCCGAGCTTATTAAACAGGTTGCTACAAGAGAATTTGCTGTTGCAAAACAGGGTATGCTTAATGATGATACAGAGCTTGATGCTTATTTTGAAGAAACTATTGCTGCTGTTTCAAAGAATGTAAATATAAGTGGAGCTATGAATGTTGAGGATTACTGGGAATATATCCAGGAAACACAAGGCGAGTCCTCAAAAACTTACTGGAGATATGTAAAGAGATATGCTATGGATTATGAAACATACCAGAAAGCTGTAAAACAGGCTTGGGAACCAGTGAAAAAGAAGGTTCCACCTGAGCTTAAGAATAAAGCCCAAAGTGTTCTTGAGAATTTGAGTAAATCCCAGGACTTAAGCGAAGAATAATATTTGGCATAGAAAAAGAAAACCCTGTGGTTAACACAGGGTTTTTTTATTTATAGATCACA
This sequence comes from Brevinematales bacterium, assembly GCA_026417755.1. Classification (GTDB taxonomy): domain Bacteria; phylum Spirochaetota; class Brevinematia; order Brevinematales; family JAOACQ01; genus JAOACQ01. The sequence continues at coordinate 3,641 of JAOACQ010000083.1, forward strand.
ATGTAGTTTTGTTCGTTTGTGTGAGAAAGGTTTTCAATATAAATGTTTAAAAACCTTATTTCAGTAATACCAAAGTTGAATTCAAGATCCTGCCTTACCCTTTCAGAAATTCTTTCTGAGAATTTTACGAAGTCTGTTTTTTCCGATAGTTCAATATAAATATGTAAACCGAGATAATTTTTTTTGAAAATTTCTACCTTAACCAGTACATTTTCAATTCCATTAAATGTAAAAACTACGTTTTCTACAAAAGTTTTAATAGCATCTTCACTGAAATAAAGGCTTGTTTTTTCGGATTTACCTGTAATGTATGAGGTTGAATTTCTGAAAAAAATTTCAAAAGCTATTATAATAATAGGGAGAGATACAAATATTGATGCCACAATTCCAGAAAACTCAAAAAAATTAATCTTTAACTTTGTGATAAAAAATTCACTCCAGTTAATCCCGGGATAATATGAAAGAAACACTTTATAAAAAATTATACCTAAAGCAACTGAAAGAATAATGAGTATCCAGAAGAGATAATCTCTTACTTTTGAGATATATTTCTTTTTAAGGTTCATATACACCTTTTAAATTTATAAATATGTCTTTTACTTTTAAGTTGAGCTTTTTTTCAATTTGAAGTTTTATATCTTTTGAGATTGTTTCACAAACGACCAAAGCATTCTTTGAGAAAATAGTTTTAACATAAATGCTGATAGAAACCCCATTATTTGTGTAATGAACAATAATGGGGTTTAATTTTAAAAATCCAAATATTTTTCCCCTATCAGCTATCTTTACATCCTCGGACCTTGCAACTGTAAGTAAAACTATATCCTCTACGACTTTTTTATCTATTTTATAAAATTTCATTTTTCAATACTGAAATTTTCAAGGAATTTTGTAGAGTAATTACCCTTTATAATATCTGGGTGTTCAAGTAATTTTTCAAAAAATGGGATTGTGGTTTTTACCCCTACAATTTTGTATTCCTGTAAAGCTCTCTTCATCCTGGCGATAGCTTCTTCTCTATTTCTTCCCCATGCAATTAATTTTGCAATGAGAGAATCGTAATACTTTGGAACTTCATATCCAGCATAAACATGGGAGTCTATTCTTATACCAGGGCCACCCGGTGTTCTGTATTCTTCAATTTTGCCAGGTGTTGGCATAAAGTTTTTGAATGGGTCTTCTGCATTGATTCTGCATTCTATAGCATGCCCGTGAAATTTTACATCTTCTTGCTTAAATGATAATTTCTCTCCCATAGCCACTAAAATCTGTTCTTTTACAATATCTACAGAAGTTATCATTTCTGTAACCGGATGTTCTACCTGAATTCTTGTGTTTACTTCCATAAAGTAGAATTTTCCATTTTCAAAAAGAAATTCCATTGTTCCAGCCCCAACATATCCGACCTTACTTACACCCTTTCGGACTGCTTCACCCATTGCCTCTCTTATTTCTGGAGTTAAAGCGGGGCTTGGAGCTTCTTCGAGTAGCTTCTGGTGTCTTCTCTGGATTGAACAATCTCTTTCTCCAAGATGAACTACATTTCCGTATTCATCAGCCAAGAACTGTATTTCTATGTGTCTTGGATTTTCAAGATATTTTTCTACATATACATCAGGATTGCCAAAAGCAGCCTTTGCTTCTCCCTGTGCTATTGGTATAATATTTTTTAGTTCATCTTCTGACCAAGCAACTCTCATTCCTTTTCCACCACCACCAGCTACAGCTTTAACAATAACAGGGTATCCAACTTCTTTTGCAAATTCAATCGCTTCTTCAGGTTTTTCTATCACATCTGTACCGGGAGTTACAGGAACACCAACAGATCTCATTGTTTTTCTTGCTTTGTCTTTGTTTCCTAGAAGCTCTATTACTTCAGCAGATGGACCGATAAAGGTAATTTTATGATCCTTACATATACTTGAAAATTTTGAGTTTTCTGCTAGAAAACCATATCCAGGATGTATAGCATCTGCTCCCGCTATCTCTGCAGCACTGATTATTGCAAAGATATTAAGATAACTATCCTTTGACAGAGGAGGTCCTATACATATATCCTGATCCGATATTTTGGTATGTAAACATTCTTCATCAGCCTCTGAGTGAATTGATATAGTCTTTATACCAAGTTCTTTAGCTGCTCTTATAACTCTAACCGCTATTTCGCCTCTATTGGCTATCAAAATTTTTCTAAACATTTTTCCTCCAGATTTTTACTTAGAGTTTGTTTCTATTCTCATTAAAGGCTGGCCATATTCTACTGCCAGACCTTCTTCTACAAGTATTTCTTTAATTTTCCCACCTTTTTCAACTTTTACATCCTGTAAAACTCCAAGCACACTCACGTGCCCAATTATATCTCCTTCTTTAACGACATCTCTTAATTTTACGTAATTTTCTCCTGTTTTTGGATTAAGTCTTGTGAAATAACCAATCCACTTTGATTTTACTTCATATATAGATGGTTCACTTTCTTTAACTGTATTTTTCTGTTCAACTTGATTAACAGCAGGTAGAGGATTAATAATTTTAACTTCGGGAATTTTTTTTGCTATCTTCATTCTTATAGCAGTGTTGTTATTTCTTAATTCAACTTCAGTTATGTTTTCACTGTCAAATATCTTATAAACCTTTTTTATTTCTTCAATCATACCTTCCTCCTATTTCACTCTTTCTATATATCTGTCGTCTCTGGTATCAACCTTTATTTTTTCACCTACTCCAACAAAAAGAGGTACCTGGACGACTGCACCTGTTTCAAGTTTTGCTGGTTTTGAGCCGCCGCTTACTGTGTCGCCTCTTACACCTGGATCGGTTTCAACAACCTCAAGTTCGACAAACATTGGTGGAGAAATAAGAATTATTTCTCCTTCATATACCGAAGCCTCACATATCATTTCATTTTTGAGATATTTTAAACCCTCACCTGCGAGTTCTTTTGAGACGTGGAATTGTTCAAATGTTTCCATATCCATAAATACTAAATTATCTCCTTCTTCGTAAAGCAGTTGCATCTCTCTTGTTTCTACCATTACATCTTCAAGTGGCTCTCCTGCTTTAAAGGTTCTTTCTACAACAGTGTCTTTTTTTATATTTCTTAACTTTGTTCTGACAACTGCTCCACCTTTTCCAGGTTTGTGATGCTGATAAAATAGGACAGCATAAAGTTCACCATCAAGTTTTAAAATCATACCTTTTTTGAGATCATTAGAAGTTGTCATTTTTTCCTCCGTTAATTAAAATTTCTATAAATCATAATCACAGCTTGTTAATACTTCACAACCATTTTTTCGGATAACAACCATATCTTCAAGTCTTATTCCACAAATTCCGGGTATGTAAATTCCCGGTTCTATTGTGAAAACCATACCTTCTTCGAGTATCGTTTCAGATCTTGAAGATATAGAAGGTTCTTCATGTATTTCAAGTCCCACACCATGTCCTGTAGAATGCCAGAAATTTTGTGCATAGCCAGCTTTTTCTATAACATTGTAAGCTGCGAGATGAACCTCTTTAGCTTGAATCCCTGGCTTAGCTATCTTTTCAGCCTCTTTTAAGGCATCTTTTACAATACTGTGTAGTTTTAAAATTTCTGACCCAATTATTTTACCAAAATAAAAACATCTTGTAAAGTCTGAGCAATATCCTTTTTTTTTGATACCATAATCAAACATTATTACTTCTTCGTATTTTATTCTTTTTTCACTTGCTCTACCATGAGGTAAAACTGTCCTTTCCCCAGAGGCAATAATAGTATCAAATGACATTTTTTCTATACCATTTTTTCTTAAGAAATATTCGAGTTCGGAAGCGAGTTCTATTTCAGTTTTATCTTCTTCTATTTTTGGTAAAATAATGTTATAAGATAATTCTGTGAGAAGTAAATTTTGTCTTATTATTTCTATTTCATATTCATCTTTTCTTTCTCTCATTTTTTTGATAAGATTGGAATCTTTTACTTCTATCATATTTTCCATAAGGTATAAAGATAAATTTTCTCCCATCTGAAAATTAAGGTCTTTTTTTGAAAGAAATAGCCTTTCAATTTTATTCTGTTTGAGATTGCCCACGATGGAGTCAATTATTTTTTTTCCGGAAATATCATATATGTTAAGCTCTATCTTTTTTTCTCTTTTGATTTGTTCAACAAATCGTAAGTCAGTAAAAAAGGCAATTTCATTTTTGTTTACAAGTAAGTATGAATCTTCTCCCGTAAAACCAGAGAGATAATGAACCTCTTCAGGGAGGGTTATTAGAAAAGCATCTTTTTCTTCTATATTTGAAATTAATTTTTCTATTCGATTGAGAAAATAGTTTTTTTGCATTTTTATGGTTCCTTAGTTATATTTGAAATTGAATTATTGAGGTATTCTATTTCTTTGTCTATTTCTTTTATTGCTTTGTTTATATCTTCAAGTGAATAATTTTTTTCATTGAATACGGAATAATATATTTCAATCCAGTTGTCATAGAAATGATCAACTTCTTCTATCAATTCATCGATCCTTTTTAGTTTTGATTTTTCTTTTTTATTTTTGGGTGGAGATATTTCTTTACTTTCTAATAAAACATCTGTTTTACTAACTACTTTTTCCTGTTTTGGTGTTTTGGGCTTCTTTTGTTTGACGAAATTGGCAAAAAAACCTTCTTCACTTTCTATGATTTTTTTTTCATTTTGTTGTGAAATAGTAGCCATAACTTTTACATAAAAGTTTCCACCGGCAGAATCAGTAGACATAAACCAGCTTGTCTGAAATATTCCATTGGGTTGGACTTTTTTTGTTTCTACTATTTTTTCGCCTTCGGTGAGATAGAAACCTTCAGGTAGTGTAATCTCAAGAGAGAGATTTTCTATTTCATTCTGACTTTTGTTAATTAACATAGCAGTTATGGGTATTGGTAATTCTTTTGGTTCTTTTGGAATATTCAAGGTCAAAATTATATCTTCTTCAGTAAGAATATTTCCACCCATTACACCATAGATTGTAGCTCCTTCAAGTGTATCGTTTTTATACAAATCCTTTGGGTCATAGAATATACCTACAGCCCCATCAAATTGAGTTGTTCCTCTTCTTCTGAAGTCATAAGAGTTATTTGGAGATAATCGCCATAATTCAGATAGTCTATCCCACGTTGCAAAGACAACCCTATCTGGCTTTATAGCTCCATAATTATGGACAATCCCCTGAACTTTTATAGTAGGATTGTCAATAGAATCATAAGTATTCCAGCTAATTGGAATATCATCTCCTGAAACTTGAAGCTCATTTGAAAAAATTCCTTTTCTGGTAATATTAAAAAAACTTGCCTCTTTATTATCGAGAAGTATATCAAAAACATATGCAAGGCCAACTGTTACCTTCCCTCCTCTATTTACGATAGTTGTGTTTATAAGCATATTATCTTCAAAGCCTGTAGATGGATTTTTAATTATTTTTATTTCCTGTAATATTGAGAGATTTCTATATTGCCAGGCTGAAATTATTTTATTTTCACTTAGATATGGTTTTCTTAACCAGCTTCCTTTTGGATGTCCGTAGATTACCGTTTCTCCATCTATGTAAATTGCTGTAAAACTTGTTGGTGGAATCTTGCTATAAAGTAGATTTTTGTTATTATCTAGTGGAGACATTGGATCTCCCTCTAAAGTTTGAAGGGTGAACCTGCCGCTTTCTTTGTCAATAGTTATTGTAATATAATTGTTTGATAATGTTACTTTTTCGGCAAAAAAATAAGAATAAAAAAACATTAATACAAGGATTATTATTTTATTCCTCATTGTCTTCCTCTTTTGTTTTTGCAGACTCATTAAGTAATTCGAGTTTGATTTCAAGAAGTTTTTGTTTAATTTCGAGTAAAGTAGAAATCTTTTTTAATAGCTCCTTTTCTTTTTCGAGTTTTTGCTTTTTTTCCTGTTGTTTTTGTATGTCTATATTTGTTTTTATTGTTATTTGTGAAATATTTGTTTCGTTTTTACGTATTTCTGAAAATGTTTTAAGAATTTCTCTTACTTCATATGAGAAAGATGAGTCGGGATAGTTAGTTAAAAGTTTTTGATATGATTGGATGGCTTTTTCTCTTTCTCCTTTTTTTTGATAACCTCTCCCAAGCCAGTAGTATGAGGCACTAGTTAGATTTGTGTCTTCAGGGTATTTTATAATAAATTCTTCAAGAACTCCTATCCCTTCATCTATTCTTTCAGAAATAATTAATGTTCTTCCGAGTTTATATAGAGCTTTGGGATAAATTTCTTCGTCTGGGAATTTTTCGAGAACTATTCTGTAGTTGAGAATCGATTTTTTAAACTCTTCTTTTACAAAATAGATTTCTCCAAGGAAATAATGAGATTTTGCTATATAATCTCTATATATTTTTATATTTCTGTTTGGATTTCTTGTGATTTTTATGAAATTTGATTCAGCTTTTAGAATATTACCATTTGCGAAATCTGCCAGAGCCTCTTTGTAGGTTGCACGTAATTGCCCGATTTCATTACTGAATAAGAAATTTGCATAAAAAATAAAACAAAATAAAAAAAACCTTTTCATAATTTCCTTATCTAATTAATAATTCTAAAATTAAAAAATTATAAATGTATTAATTTATTAAGTCAAGAAAATATAAGGGTGTTTTTTTGACAAAAACTCTTTTTTTTGTTAAAATATATGAGTATGTAAGGTTGAGCCGCTAGCTCAGTCGGTAGAGCATCACACTTTTAATGTGAGGGCCCTGGGTTCGATCCCCAGGCGGCTCATATACCTTTCTTGAGGGTTTTAATGTCTGTTTTTCATTCCATTGAAGTTCATTCCTATCGTTTTGATAATAATGTCTGGCTTGCTCCGATGGCAGGATTTACAAATTTTCCTTTCAGAAAGATGTGCTATGATTTTGGTGCGGGAGTAACTTTTTCAGAAATGGTAAGTGTAGAAGGTCTTATAAGAGATAATAAAAAGACACTCAAATATATTGAAAGAGTAAATGAAAACGATATAATTCAGATTTTTGGTGGAAATTATAATTCATTTTATAAAGCGGCTAAAATCCTATTGGAAAATTTTAACATAAAGATTTTAGATATAAATTTCGGTTGTCCTGTAAGAAAAGTCATAAAGGGTGAAGCAGGCTCCTTTCTACTTAAATATCCCGATAGAATGTCTTCTATAGTTAAAGCAGTTAAGGATGCCGGTATTGAAATAGTTTCAGCCAAGATCAGAGCTGGCTTTGATAAAGAAGATCTTGATAACATAATTCCAGCCTTAAACAAAGCTGGCGTAGACATAATAACTTTACATGCGAGGCTTGCTGTTCAATTTTATAGTGGTGTTGCAAATAGATTTTTTATCCAGAAGGCGAGGAATCTAACAGATAAGATTCTTATTGCGAATGGTGATATAAAAACTCCTGAAGATGTAGAAAATGTTATTTTATCAACAGGTGCTGATGGGGTGATGTTAGGTAGAATCGCTATAGAAAAACCCTTTATTTTTTTGATGGTCAATAATTATTTTAAGGATGTTAGCTATAAAGAGGAAAATATTGATGTAAAAAATGTGATAGTCAATTTTGTCAAAAATTATTGTGATTATTATAAAAATGAGAATATAATAGGTATAAGGGGAATTTTACTTGGTATGATAAAGAAATTTCCCTATGCGAGGGAATTAAGGGATAAAATAGCAAGAGTAAAGACTTCTTATGATTTTTTTACTCTTATGGAGGAGGTTTGTTATGATTGATATGACTGAGGGTGCTATAGGAAGAAAAATTTTAAGATTTACAATACCACTCTTTATGGGTAACGTATTTCAACAACTTTATAATATGGTTGATAGTATCATAGTTGGACAGTTTGTGGGTAAAGAAGCTATTGCTGCAGTTGGTATGAGTTTTCCTGTAATGTTTCTTGTAATTGCTCTTATGATGGGAGCAACAATGGGGCTTGGGGTTTTAATATCACAGTTTTTTGGGGCTAAAAACATTAAATCTTTACAGAGGACAATTGCCACAGGTTTCATTTTTGCTTCAGTGTTTTCTTTTGTTATTATGGCTTTTGGGCTTATTTTTGCCGATTCAATATTAAGATTTTTAGCCACACCTGTAGATGTGTTTGTAAGAGCTTCTTCCTATATGAGAATAATATTTTTGGGGATGCCGCTTCTTTTTGGCTATAATTTTCTTGCTGCTGTTTTAAATGGGCTTGGAGATTCTAAGACGCCTCTTATATTTCTTATTATTGCCACCTGTGTTAATATTTTTCTTGATTTGTTATTTGTTATAGTCTTTAAATGGGATGTGATGGGGGCGGCTATTGCTACTGTTATTGCTCAAGGTATTTCATTCCTTTTTGGGCTTATTTTTTTACTCAGGCATAATAAAATTTTCTCTTTTAATAAAGATAGTTTTGTGTTTGATTTTGAAATTTTTGTTAAAAGTATAAAGATAGGTGTCCCTTCAGGGATTCAACAACTAATTGTTGCATTTGGAATAATGGTTTTGGTTAAAATTGTCAATCATTTTGGGACTAATGTTCTTGCTGCTTATACAGCCGCAACAAGGATAGAATCTTTTGCGATGATGCCTATTATGAATTTTAGTATGGCTATTTCTACTTTTGTTGCTCAAAATCTTGGAGCTGGCAAAATAGATAGGATTAATAAAGGAGTTAGAAGCACTTTAATTATGGTACTTTCTATATCTTTTGTTACCACGATTTTGATTATGGTTTTTGCTCCTTTTGTGATTTCTCTTTTCAATAGAGATTCTCTTGTTATAGAGATTGGAAGTGAATATTTGAGAACTGTTCCGATTTTTTATTTTGTTTTTGCTATTATGTTTGTCTTTAATGGTGTATTGAGAGGAGCTGGTGATACTGTTGTCCCTATGTTTTCTTCTTTAATTTCCCAGCTTTTGTTGAGAGTACCGGCTGCTTATTTTCTCTCAAAGATATTGGGTACACGGGGAATATGGTTTGGAATTCCTGTTGCGTGGTGTTTTGGTATGGGTTTTTCGTTTGTTTACTATAAAATGGGTAAGTGGAAAACCAAAAGATTGGTAAAACCTCCTTTAGAAGAAGAGGCTTTTATTGAAGTAGAAAAACTTTGATTTTTTTATAAAATTTAAATTTTATTATTGACTTTTCTAAGATTTTTGTTTAGTATAATATTATCCTTATTGCAAGGAGGCTTTTATGAAATTTTTTAATTTTTTTGTGGTACTTTTTGTTTTAAGCTCTAGTTTGTATTCTCTTGAGTTCAAGGATTTAGGTTTTCCTTTCAAGAGAATGGTTTATGATGCATTGAGAATTACAGGTGATGAAGTTAAAAATGTAACAGTTAAAAAAGATACAGCAAAGATTTTGGAATTTACCTATCAGGGTAAATCTTATAGGGCTGAGGTTTTTGTTTATGGGGCGATTTATCTTGAAAGGGAAGGACAGAATCCTTTACTTTTAAGTTTTGATATCAGAGAATACAGGTTTGGTTCAAGATTTATTGCTTTAAGGGAGTGGTGATAATTTCACCATCCTTTAAGGTGGTTTTAAACTTTTCTGCTTTTTGTGAGTCTGTGATTGTTTTTAATATTTTCCAGGAGTTTTCGTTAGAGGTAAAATAATAGGTTATTGTATAACCTCTTTCAAGAATGTTTGTTGGGTTGAGTATCTTTAATTTTTCTCGGTGTGTTAAGAAGAGATGTCTTATATTTGTTATTTTTTCTTTCATAAGGTTGTCAAGTCTTATAGAAAGATTGTCTAAGAAGAGGCTTTTTTGTTCTATATCGTCTTTAAGTTTGTTGTAAAGATATTGTATACCGTGGTGGGAAATTGTTTTCTTTATATTTTGAAGGTAGTTTTCTATAAGCATTGTTAGTCTATTATAAATATGAGATAGTTTTACCTTGATCTCTTCTTTGTCCTTTAAGACTATTTCGGCTGCTGCTGATGGAGTTGGAGCCCTTAAATCTGCAACATAATCCGCAATAGTATAATCTATCTCATGACCTACAGCAGAGACAATAGGGATTTCTGAGTTAAAAATTGCTCTTGCAACAATCTCTTCATTGAAGCTCCATAAATCTTCAATAGAACCACCACCTCTGCCAACTATAAGAACATCTATTTTATTCTTGAATTTTTTGTTAGCTATCTCTATGGCTTTTGCAATTTCAAATGGTGCATTTTCTCCCTGAACTGCAACTGGAAATACAATTATATGGACATTTGGTGCCCTTCTTTTTGTAATGTTTAATATATCTCTTATAGCTGCTCCAGTGGGAGAAGTTATAATACCTATAACTTCTGGATATTCTGGGATTTTCTTTTTTTTATCCTTACTGAATAAACCTTCAGCTTCGAGTTTTCTTTTTAATTCTTCAAACTTTTGCTTTAAAATACCTTCACCAAGTAGATCAATTTGTTCCACAAATAATGTAATATAACCTTCTTTTTTGTAATAGCTTATTCTCCCAAAAACAATAATTTCAAGACCTTCTTTTAAAAGTTTTTCATTTTTTTTTGCGGGGGAATAATTCATAAGAACGGCAGAAATTTTAGCATTTTGATCTTTGATATTAAAATAAATATTGCCATTCTGGTGAAATTTCAAGTTGGAAACCTCACCTCTTACCCACAAAGCTGGAATTTCACCAATAAGCGAATGAATGGTTTCTGCTACTTGTGATACTGAGAAAATTTCGTTTTCTAAAACTGGCATTACTTGATGTTGTATCTCTTCTTAAATCTGTCAACCATACCACCTCTTTCGACAGTCTTTTTCTGCCCGGTATAGAATGGATGACATTTTGAACAGATTTCAACATGTATTTCTGGAACTGTTGTTCTTATTACAAATTCATTTCCACAGGTGCATGTTACTTTTGTATCATATAAAGCTGGATGAATACCTTCTTTCATATTTCACAAACCTCTTGCAATATTTTATTTTCATATTATATTTTAAAATAAAAAATTAGTCAAGTTTTATCTAAGTTCAACCTCTCCATTACCCTCTGTGATTTCTCCTATCAAATATGCTTTGTAGCTATTTTCATTAAAAAATTTCATTATTTCTTCCTGCTTTTCTTTTGCTACTATAAGTGTCATTCCTATTCCCATATTAAATACTTTGTAAGCCTCTTTTTCTTCTACCTCTCCCTTTTCAATTATGAAGTCCATTTCAGCTTTTTTCTTCCAACTGTTTTTAAATACGATAGCTTTTAAATTATTGGGGAGAACTCTTGATAGGTTACCTTCTATTCCTCCTCCGGTTATATGGGCGATACCATGAATGTGTTTTCTATAATTTTTTAAGGCTTTTATAATTATAGGTGAATATATTTCAGTTGGTGTCAAAAGAATATCACCGAGTATTCCAAATCCATAATTTTCTTTATAGGAAAGTCCTTTTTCTTTAACTATTTTTCTGATAAGAGAATATCCATTTGAATGAAAGCCAGAAGATGCAAGTCCTATAACAACATCATTTTTTTTAACTTCGATTTTTTTAATTATATCTTTTTTTTCAACTACTCCGATAGAAAAACCAGCCAGATCAAAACCATCTTCTGGATAAACGTCAGGTTGTTCGGCTGTTTCCCCCCCAATTAATGCACAACCGGCAAACTTACAGGCTTTGGAAATACCCTCTATAATTTTTAAATACATATCTTCTTTTAGCTTACCTATAGCTATATAATCGAGAAAAAACAGAGGTTTTGCACCCTGACATACAATATCATCAACACACATAGCAACAAGGTCAAACCCCAGCCCACTGAACTTTTTCATTTCTTCTGCAATGAGAATTTTTGTACCAACGCCATCTGTTGAAGATACAATGACAGGATTTTTGTATTTTTTGAGTTCAAATAAAGCACCAAATCCTCCAATTCCTTCAATAACTCCATCAATATATGTTTCTTTTGCCATTCTTGAAATATCTTTAACAAGGGAGTCAGCTTTTTCTATATCTACACCAGCTTTTTTGTAGTCCATAAAACCTCCTTAGCTTCTTGAGATTCTTTCTTTTGCTAAATCTTCGTCAAGATGGCAGTTTTTGTATTTTTTACCACTACCACACCAGCAAGGATCATTTCTACCAATCTTCTCTCTTTTTATAACTTGCGAGCTTGATTTTTGTGGCATTTGGCCTGCCATTGCTCCAAATTGGCCGAATTCTTGGTGCATCTCATTTATTTTTCTTGTTTGTATGTTTTCTTCTTCTTGTTTAGGTAATAATTCCGCTCTCACTTCAAGTCTTGAGGCAAGTGATAGAGCCTCAAGCATAAATTGATTTTTCATATTGTTAAACATATCAAAAGATTCAAGTTTATATTCGACAATAGGATTTTTGCCAGCATAACTTCTTAAATATATTCCTTCCTGTAAAGAGTCAATATTTCTTAAATGTTCTTTCCATCTTGTGTCAAGGGTTGTTAGTAAGACAAATTTTAACGCCTCTCCTTTTATTTCATCTGGAATATTGAGTCTATTCCATGTTACTGCTTTAATATCTTCACAGAGCATACTTAAGGCATTCTCAAAATTTTTACCCTTATAATCTCTTTTTAAGTCAGAAAAAAATGTAAACTTAAACCATTTTTGTATCTTATCCATATCCCAACTTGAAACGTTTTGATAATTTTCAAAGTTTGTTGATAGAAAATTAAGGGCTACATTTTTAATAATTTCATCTATAAGATTATAATTATTGTGGATATCTAAGATTCTATCTCTTATACTATAAATATAGCTTCTTTGTTCGTTCATTACATTGTCATATTCAAGGAGATTTTTTCTTATTTCAAAGTTTCTCTGTTCAACTCTTTTTTGTGCCCTTTCTATAGCTTTGGAGATCATTCCACTCTGAATTTCCTCATCTTCACTGAAACCAAGAGATTGCATAAGTTTCATTCTATTGTCCATGCCAAACAATCTCATAAGGTCATCCTGCAAAGAAACATAAAACTGTGAGGAACCCGGATCCCCCTGTCTACCAGAACGTCCCCTAAGCTGGTTGTCTATTCTTCGTGCTTCATGTCTTTCACTTCCTATAACGTGGAGTCCACCAACTTCTTTTACCCCTTCTCCCAGTTTAATATCAGTTCCTCTACCAGCCATATTTGTTGCTATTGTTACCGCACCAAGTTGTCCAGCTTGAGCTATTATTTCTGCTTCTTTTTCATGGTATTTTGCATTTAAAACATTATGTCTTATTCTTTTTTGATTAAGTAACTTTGAAAGAATTTCTGATTTTTCTACTGAAATTGTTCCTACAAGAATTGGCTGACCTTTTTTGTGCCTTTCTTCTATATCTCTTATTATTGCTTTGAATTTTGCATTTTCATTAATGTAAATTTTGTCTGCATAATCTATTCTCTGGACAGGGACATTTGTTGGAATTACAACTACATCAAGTTTATAGATGGAGTAGAATTCTGTTGCCTCTGTTTCAGCTATGCCAGTCATACCGGCAAGTTTTTCATACATTCTGAAGTAGTTCTGAAATGTTATAGTTGCAAGCGTCTGGAATTCCTGTTTTATATTAACTCTTTCTTTTGCTTCTATTGCCTGATGTAGCCCATCAGACCATCTTCTTCCGGGCATTTTTCTTCCGGTGAATTCATCAACTATTACAACCTCTCCATTTTCTACAACATAATCAACATCTCTGTGAAAGAGGTGATGAGCTCTGATTGCCTGAATGACATGGTGGACTATGCGGCTATTTTTTGGGGAAAAAAGATCCTTTATGCCCAGTAATTCTTCAACCTTTTCTATTCCCTGTTCTGTTAGAACTGCGGATTTATCTTTTTCATCGATTGCATAATCTCCAGTGCCTTCAATAGGTTCATTTTTTTCATTTACCTCTGCTCTTGATAATCTTGGGATTATTTTATCTATTTTATAGTATAAGTCTGTTGCCTCTTCAGAAGGACCAGAAATGATTAAAGGAGTCCTTGCTTCGTCAATGAGAATAGAGTCAACTTCATCAACAATAGCAAAATAATGTTTTCTTTGAACTTTTTGTTCCATAGAGAAGACCATATTATCTCTTAGATAATCAAATCCAAATTCATTATTTGTTCCATAAGTGATATCACAGTTGTATGCTTCTTTTCTTGTGCATTCTATAAGTCTGGTAGTATATTTTGATATGTCATCCCATTCTACTCTATATGATTTTTCATGGTTTATAACCCCTACAGATAGGCCTAAAAATTTGTAGATTGGTCCCATCCAGGTGGCGTCTCTTCTCGCAAGGTAGTCATTTACAGTAACGAGATGACAACCCCTTCCTGTTAAGGCGTTAAGATAGAGTGCAAGTGTAGCGACAAGAGTTTTACCTTCTCCTGTTTTCATTTCTGCGATCATACCTTTGTGAAGAACATAACCACCTATAAGCTGGACATCAAAATGCCTCATACCTAAAGTTCTCTTTGAAACTTCACGAACAGTGGCAAAACTTTCAACAAGAAGGTCATCTAAACTCTCTCCTTTTGAAAGTCTTTCTTTGAATTCGATAGTTTTTCTTGATAATTCATCATTATTTAGACTGCTTATTGATGGTTCGATTTGATTTATCTTTTCAACATAAGGTTTTATTTTTTTTAGATCTCTTTCCTGTTTTGTGCCGATGAAAAGGGAGACTATCTTATCAAAAAGTGGCATGTTAAACTCCTACAAAAATTTTTGCCTATTAAAGAATAACAGAGGCTTTTTAAAAAGTCAATTTTGTAAAGTTGAAATATTAACTGCCAGAGGACTAATTTTAAAGATAAAGGATTTAAGTAACTAATCTAAAAACTTGACCTTTTGTTCAATTTTTGTTAAATTATTAAAGAATTGTAAGGAGGGATTATGCTTAAGAGGATATTTCTTTTTGTTCTTACTAATATTTTTGTAGTATTTACCTTAACTTTTATTTTAAATATTATTGGCGTAACTAGATACCTTTATACTTACGGTATAAATTTACAAATGCTTGCTATTTTCTGTTTGATATGGGGTATGGGTGGGGCATTGATTTCTCTTGCTATATCAAAGTTTACAGCAAAATTGTTTATGGGGGTTAAGGTAATAGAGAAAGGGGACCCAAATTTTTCTGAGATTTATGATATTGTAGAAATTCTTTCAAAAAGAGCCGGTCTTCCTAAAACTCCTGAAGTAGGAATATATGAAAGCCCAGAGATAAACGCTTTTGCAACTGGTCCATCAAAAGGGAATGCCCTTGTTGCTGTTTCTACAGGACTTTTAAAAAGAATGGACAGAGAACAGATTGAAGGGGTTATAGGGCATGAGATTTCCCATATAGCCAATGGTGATATGGTTACGATGACCTTGATTCAAGGTGTTATTAATGCTTTTGTAATGTTTTTAGCAAGAATTCTTGCTTTTATTGTTAATTCATTTTTATCAAAAGATAGAGATGAAGAAGGCGGCATTGCTAATCCTTTCTTAACATATTTTTTGATTCAAGTATTTGAGGTCGTTTTCAGTTTTTTAGGGCTTATTGTTGTGGCTTTCTTTTCAAGAATTAGAGAGTTTAAGGCAGATGAAGGTGGGGCAAAACTAGCAGGTAAACAGAAAATGATAGAGGCTCTTAAAGAATTACAGAGAGTTTATGAGTACAATTTACAATTTAAAAACGAGAATGAAGCAATAAATACTCTCAAGATTTCTGGTAAGAAAGGGGGTTTGTTTGCTTTATTTGCAACCCACCCACCTCTTGAAGAAAGAATTAAGAGGCTTGAAAGCATGCAAATAATTTAAAAAAGTTTAAAAACATCCGATTAAATTAATAAAAAGGGTTTGAGATGAGATTTTTTTTGATAGTGATGTTTATATGTGGTTCATTATTTGCCAAGGAAACTACTACAAAGAATCTTATAGAAAATGTTTCTTCTATTGATGCAGAGATTGACTGGACGGAAGGAGTTGTAAGGATAAATACAAAAATCCCCTATACTCCAAAAACGCAAAATATTGGAAGAATATTTGATGAAATTAACAATGAGATAAATGATAATTTAAAAAGCAAGGTTATAAAAGTGTTGGGGGGCATAAAAGTAGCTGATAATTATTTTGTAAAAGATTACTATAATGCATATACAGAGAAAAGATATAAATTGCTTGAATTTGTTGAAAAAACTGTTTTTTATCCTTCTGTTAAGAAAAACAGTGAATACCAAGGAAGTGCTGAATTACCTCTTTATGGAAAGGACAGCATTATTGATATATTTTTTCAGAACTTAAAAAAGGTTGAACCTACAAATTACATTGATTTTTCAAAGGATTTAGAATATTATGATAGTGTTGTGATAGATTTGTCCCCCTATCCTGATTTTTCTCCTTCCCTTGCTCCAAGAATATATGATGAGGATGGAGTGCTTGTTTTTGGTCCTGAAACAGTTGATTATGAGATTTTTAAAAAGACGGGCCTATGTTTTTATACAAAAAGTCTTACTGCGGCATTTTCATCTCCCAGAACAGGTAAAAGGGTTTTTTATATTGTTCCTAAAGATGTTAAAGGAGAACTCAATACGGATATAGTTATTTTTAATGAAGATTCAAAAAAACTTCTTTCCAATAGAAAGACTCTAACCTATCTAAGGAATTGTAATGTAATAATTGTAAAACCTTGAGGAAATATGTATCTACTCCATATAAAAGAAAAAGAAGGCCAATACCTAAGGTTTATAATTTGTTCTGAGGAAAAAAGTTATTTCAGAGAGAGATATATTGCTTTTGAGGGATGGGAGAAAATAGAAAAGAGATTTCTTGAGATAGTAAAAAATATTAATAAGAAAATACAAGTTAATATTTTTCCAAAAAGTGAATTTCAAAATCTTGAAAATGAGGTAAGATTTTTTATAATTAATCATCTTGACTTAGTTATTGAAAAAACAAGGTTAAAAGTTATCTGGGAAGCGAACATATTTTTACCTTTTGAAGTTATTAAAGAATTTAGTGTAATCAATATGATTTATTCATCTTATAAACAGGATAGAGAAAAAAACAAATTTACACTAATCTATTCTGATGAAGTGGAAAATTCAAGATTTGAGGTCTATAAAATCGCAGAAATTTTAAGAAGGGAAAAGAAGCTAACGATAGAATATTTTAAGGAGAAGGAATTTCTGAGTTTTAAATCTGATATTTGTAGAGCAAATTATATCCATATTTCTACACATGGAAAAATGGAAGATAAAACAGGAAAGATTTTTATTGGTGGAAAATGGACGAGTAGTTTAGATTTAAAACTGAATTGCTGGTTTCTTTTTTTTAATTCCTGTGAGGTTGGTTTATATCCTTACGGAATTATCAAAGATTCGATTCTGAATGGGACAAAGTATTTAATTGCTTCGCCATATCAAATTTTTGACAATATAAACTGGAAAATGAAAACTTTCTCTTTTTATGAGAAATTTGACTTAACTTCTTTTGAGAAGAGTTTTTTTGAGTATAAAAGTAAAAACTATCTTTTTGGATTGTTTTTCAGACTATTTATGGCTATTTAATTTCTATCCATTTGTTTTCTTTTTCAGAAGCAAAGATTGAGTCAAGAACCTTTTGGTTACAAAGAGAGTCTTCAAGAGAAAATGGGGGTTCTTTGTTATTAATTATTGCCTCTGCAAATTGTTCAAATTCAAGTTTATATTGATCAATAGGTCCAAAGTCAATTTTTCGTTCACCTAACGGTGTTTTTACAACTATACTTACTGGATAATCCGTATAAGCATTAAATGGCAGAAGAATCTCTATTACGCCGGATGTTCCATAAACATAGACTTTTTGTTCGTTGACTGATTGGGTGCTTACTGTAAAAATGGATTGAAAATCGCCAAAATCCATTATAGCGGATGTAAGAATGTCTGTATTAAAATTTTTGTCTCTTTTAATAAGGCTTACAACTTTTTTAGGTTCTTTTTCACTTAAAAATCTTGAAACAGAAACAGGATAGCAACCTATGTCTAAAAGTGCACCACCACCATATTCGAGCTTGTTTCTTATATTTTCCGGGTCAGAATTAAAATATCCGAAGAAAGAATGAATTGCTGTAATTTTACCAATTTCACCAATCTTGATAAGCTCTTTTGTTCTTATCCATTGGGGGTGAAATTTATACATAAATGCTTCCATAATTTTTACATTGTAATCTGAAGCAATTTTTGTTATCTCTATTACTTCATTTGCATTAATGCCAAGAGGTTTTTCACAGAGAATATGCTTACCTTTCGCTGCTGATTTTTTTATCCATTCAAGATGGAGATGATTTGGTAATGGTATGTAAACAAAATCAACATTGGAGCTTTCCAATAGCTCATCGTATGAACCGTAACTTTCTTTTAACTTGAGTTCATCTGAAATTCTTTGTAACTTATATTTATCTCTTGATGCTATAGCTCCAATTTCAACAATTTTTGAGTCTTTTATAGCAGGCAGGATTCTTTTCAGAAAATGCCCTGATAATCCTAAAATCCCAACTTTTATCATTTAACTTTCCTTAACATTGAAAAAGGCGATAGCTTTTATTATGTAAGCTACAAATGTTATAACTAAGCCAACCGATGTTATAACTAAGCCAACCCAAAATATTATGTAAGCTACAAATGTTATAACTAAGCCAACCAAAAATATAGACCCTATAAAAATTAATAATCCTGAAGTTTTAAATAGACTATTTCCTGTTTTTAATGATAATAAGTCATCTGCTTTTTTCCATTTATATGCCGAAATAGTAACTATAATCCATAATAGAAGTAAATAAATTAATAGGTAAATTGTGTAGCTATCCAAATAATTTATAGATGTTATATTTTTTGACTTTTTGATTGATACCATTGATAATAAATCTAAAACATCAGGCACAAATATAAAGATAAGAGAGAAAACAATGATAAGAGCAGAAATAGAAATAGTTGGAATTAAAAAACCGGCCAGAGCTTTTTTGAAAATAGCTTTTTCATTGACTTCTTTTGAGTAACGAAAGTAAGCAATGATTAATATAATTAAGCCAATTGATTTTATTAGAATTACAATATCAGTAAAAGAGAAAATAATAAAAAAAATTGGACCATATAATATTGCTAATATAAAAGAATAGATAAAGCCAAGAATAACAAGAATTGAACCTATCCCTCCTAAAAGTTTTGTATTTTTATTCATAAAATCCCCCATTTTTACCATAATAACATAGTTGATAATATTTTTCAACTTTTTTTCCGTATCGATTGAAAAAAAAACAACAATATATTATAATTTATAGCTTTATATTTTTTAAAGTTACCGGAGGTTTTAATGACCGAAAAGAATACCG
>JAOACQ010000087.1 GCA_026417755.1 Brevinematales bacterium
GCATCCGAATCTATAGTATCGTTAATGGTAGCAGTTATACCAAGTTCAAGAAGTTTTTGTATGACCTCTGATGCTTTGAGATTCATCTTCTTCGCAAGTTCTCCTACAGTTAAAACCTCTTGAATTTCAATTGATTCAGGAACCGCAGCCTCACCTTTTTTCTGTTTTTTCTTGATTGTATCTTCCATTTTTGAAAGAAGAATCTCTTCTTCTTTATTCTTATATTTTTCTTTTATAGATATGAGAGTTTGAGATTTTTCTATAGAAACATTTTTTTGCTGTTTTTCTCTCCATTGTTGAGACTTATCAACTGGAGCTTCTATTATAACCTTTTTCTGTCCGAAGTCCTTCTTATCAAAACCTTTAGATTTAAATTGTGGTTTATCACCTTTATCCTTTGAATCAAATCTCTTAAATCTTCTGAATTCTTGAGGCTTTTCCTGCCCTGTTTTTTTGCTTTCAAGTTCTTTTTTTACCTTTTCATTCATTTTCTTAAGATGATCTTCTTTTGAGGTTTTTATTTCTTCTTTCTTCTCAGGTTTTTTAACTATCTTAACATCATGTTTACTATCTTTTCTTTCTAATTGAGTTACATCCTTTTGAGAAGAAACCTCAACTTCCTTTTCTTCTGATGTTTTTGCTTTTGTTACTTTAAGCTTAATTTTTTTCTTGATTATTTTTTTCTGATCTTCAGACATAAACTATATTGCTCCTTATTATTCAGTTTCTTCTATCTCAACGTTGTCCTCTATAACCTTCCAGATCTCCATTGCATCATCTAAGCTGATTTCACATTTATTAGCAAGTTCTTCGATAGAAAATTCTATAATTTCAGCAACATCTTCAAAACCTGCATTCTTTAAAATTTTAAGCTGTTTTTTAGAAAATGGCAACATTGTGATAGGTATGCTTTCTTCTTCAATAAACTCAACCTCAGCATTTTCATCCGCTATTCCAAGAATCTGGTCGACTTCCTTCTGTTTTTCTGCAATTTTTACTTCATAATCAGAATATGGAACAAAAACTATATGCCAATCTGTAACCTTCTCTATCATTCTCTGGTGGCTGCCTTTTTTACCAATAAGTGGTGCAACAAATTCGTTTGGAACAACTACAGACGCAGTCTTTTCTTCCCAATTCATATCGATATGGTAGATTTCTGGAACCCTATTTTTCAGAACTCTACTTGCAGCAATAGCATTTTTTATCAAAATTTTTGGATCATCATTCCATCGTATGAGTTCAAGTCTTTCTGAACCAAGTTCGGCTCTTATTGGTTTTATTCTTAATCCCTGTTTACCCACTGTAACACTCACAGGATCTATTGCATCATTGTTAGATGATAAAACAACTTTTGAAACCTCTCCCGGTTTTCTGGCAATAGCTTTTATAACAAAAGTCCCATCAGAAATTTCAGGAATATTCATTAAGAGTAACTGTCTCACAAACTCTTCTGTTGTTCTTGAAAGAATAAGCTGAGATTCTTCATTTGAATCTGCTGGATAAACATTAACAAGAATAGCTTTAATAATTTCTCCTCTTTCAAACTCTTCATCAGGAGCTACAAAATTCATTGGCAAAAATGCTTCAACATCCTTTGGTTCTAGAGAAATATAATATCCCGGGTTTTTTCTTTCTACTTTTGATTTAACCTTACCAAAAACAAGCTCACCAATTTTATTCTTATACTCATTATAAATAACATCTTTGTGTATCTCAGATACTTTTTGCTTTAAAACCTGTTTAAGAATCTGAGCAAATTGTCTACCATAATCATCAAGAGTTAATGGGACAAGAACATTATCCCCAATTTCAAGTTTTTTACTTTTTGAGTAATTTTTTGCTTCATCCAAAGTTATTTCTTTTATTTCATCTGTAACATTTTCAACTATTGTTTTTACCTGATAAAGGTTGATTTTTTTGCCAACCTCAATCTCAATGTTATCATAATCTTTACCTACTTTTTTCCTGTATATAGTTGTAAAAGCCTCTTTTAAAATTCTTAAGGCTAGTTCTTCAGAAATTTTATTTTCTCTTGCAAATTCAGAAAGATAATTAGAAACAGACATCATTGTCCTCCACGATTTATATATTTCTTTAAATCAAAATAAAGTCTTGCTGTAGTTATATCATCCCAGTAAATTTCATATATATTGTTCCCAGACTCAATTTTTAGTTTATCATTAATTATTTCATTAACTCTACCAATAATTTTATTTTCTTTAACTTTTAATGATGGTTTAACAAAAAATTCTATCTCTCTGTTTTTAAAAATCTCAACTTCTTTTAGATTTTTTAGTTTTCTATTTGCACCCGGTGATTCAACAATAAGATCATAATTATCAGAAAAACCATTTACATCAATATCAAGCCTTCTTCTTAATACATTACTCACATCTGCACAATCATTCATGCTTATTGAACCATCATTCTTATATATAACTACCATAAGTTTTTTTGTATTTTTTGAGAATACAAAATTTACCTCTACACAGACAAAACCCATTTCAGAAATAGTTTCGTTAACTATTTCTTTTATTCTCTCTTTCATTATAGACCTTCCAAATTACCAAAAAAATAGGGTTGTCCAGAAGTATGGACAACCCCCAGCACAACCAGAAAGCTGAGGGCAAACTAACTCAAAATGCCTGAAATCTATAATAACATTTTGCGTTAGTTTACCTTTTAAAAGCATTCTGGTTTAAAAGCTCAAACAAAGCCACACAAAATCGGGGTTTCTCCTGTCAGTAAAATATTCAAGAATAAACACAGGAGAAATAACTTATTTATTTTAAATAAAATAAAAAAAATTGTCAAAATAAAATCAAGTAAAATAATAAAAAAAATTAAAAAAATGCCGAAAATTTTAAAAACCATAAGGAGTAACGAATATGGCAATAGAAAGAACCCTAGCCATTATTAAACCTGACGCATATAGAGCTGGAAATATGGGTAAAATAATCTCAATGATAGAAGAAAATGGTTTTAAGATTATACATGCAAGGCTTATGAAATTTACTGAAAAATCTGCAGAACAGTTTTATGAACAACACAAAGGTAAACCTTTTTATGAAAGATTGATAAATTTTACTGTCTCGGATAAAGTAATGGCAATGGTTCTTGAAAAAGAGAACGCAATTGAAGACTTTAGAAAACTTATGGGCGATACCGAGCCAGAAAAAGCAAAAGAAGGAACAATCAGAAAACTATTTGGCAGAGGGTTGCCAAATAATGCTATCCATGGGTCTGATTCAAAGGCAACAGCCAAAAAAGAGATAACATATATATTTGGTGAATTTGCATCCATTCCATCTGTTGAAAAAAGCGTGGCTAAAGAATATTGAGTGTTTGAAAAACTTTTATAAATTCATTTATATCTACAGGGAAAGAATATATATTACCTTCGTTATATACCCTGCCAATTTTTTTAAGTAAGACAATCCTTACTTTTCCTTTGAGATTTTTCTTATCTGAAAGCATTATACTGAAGAGTTTTTCTATATCCAAACCTTTAATTTTTTCAAGATAATTTAAATATCCGTAATTCTTCAAAATATTTTCGATTTGATTGTAATCTTCTATAGATAAGATTTTTCTTTCCATTGAAATTCTTGATTCAATTAGCATGCCAAGAGCAACACATATGCCATGAGGTAGCGAAAAATCAAATAATTTTTCCAAACCATGTCCTATAGTATGCCCAAAGTTTAATATCTGTCTTAAACCATTTTCCTTTTCATCTTTTGATACCACATAACTTTTTATTTCACAGCTTCTCTTTACTATTTTTTCATAATCTGTATCTTTTAAGTTCAATAGATAATCTTTATCAAATATTAATCCATGTTTTATTATCTCTGCCATACCGTTTTTGATTTCTATTTCTGGAAGAGTTTTTAAAAATTCCGTATCTATAACAACTGCTTCAGGTTGTGAGAATGTACCAAGGAGATTTTTTCCAAATTCTGTATCAATACCAGTTTTACCGCCGATTGAGCTATCAACCATTGCAAGGAGAGAAGTAGGTATTTGAATGAAAGATATTCCTCTCATATAAATAGAAGCAAGAAATCCTGTTATATCTCCTGTTACACCACCACCAAGTGCTACAAGTAACGATTTTCTGTCAAAATTTTCTTTCTGTAGAGAAGACGACAATTGAAGTAAAGTGTTTATATTTTTATTTTCTTCACCGGCAGAAAAAGTAAACCACCTTGAATTTTTTGGAAAAAGGGATGTTATTTTCTCTTTGTAGATTTTATCTACATTGCTATCTGTTATGATTCCTATGATAGAAAAACTATTTTGTTTGAAATAGTCTAAAAGCCAATCTCCAAGTATTTTGTTTCCAATATAAATATCATAAGAATAGTCAACTTTTTTCTTAAGTTTTACACTGACCTTTTGCATTATAAAAGCTCTTTCAAAAACTCAACATGACTTTCTTCTTCTTTTATAATCGTTCTTATAGCTGCAAGTGAATTTTCATCAATGTCACTCACATTCTTTGAAATTTTAAGATAATATTCTATAGCATCTTTTTCCTTCTCTATTGCATATGATATTATATCTTTCATTGTCTTAAGTTCTTTACCAATTTTTTTTGAAATATCACTATCAAAAATATTGGAAGGAAAATTTTCCTTTAAATAACTATCTATCTCATCAGACACACAATATTTTGCATTTTCTGCCTTTTTTTCCATCAATGTAAAAAACTTAAGATGTTCTCTTTCCATTTTAGCAAGTTTGAGAAATGTTTCTTTTTCTTTATCCTGATTAGAAAATTCATAAGCTCTTTCATAAAATTTTATACCCATTTGTTCCATTTGCTGAGCAATTTTAAAAAGCTCTACAGAATTAAGTTGCATTTTATCCTCCGTTTATAGTTTATAAAGTTCCTCAGAAGAAATTAATTTAATATTTTTTTTCTTGAGTTTTTCAACGATCTCTTCTGTATTGTCAAATCTGAAAATTAATACTGCTTTTTCCGGAATTTTAGCCAAAAAAGCATACATATATTCTACGTTGATTGAATTCTCATCAAATATTTTCAAAATTTCAGCAAGCCCCCCTGGTTTGTCGCTGATTTCAATAGCGACTACATCTGTTGACGAAACAGTAAATTTTGCTTCTTTTAAAACATTTATAGCTTTTTCTGGATTATCCAGAATAAGACGCAAAATTCCAAAATCCGAAGTATCAGCAACAGAAAGTGCCCTTATGTTTATTCCATTTTTGCCCAATAGATTACAAACATCATAGATTCTTCCAGCTCTATTCTCTAGAAATACTGAAACCTGTTTTACCATAATAACCTCCATCAAATCTTTCTGTTATCTATTATTCTTTTTGCTTTTCCTTCACTTCTTTCGATTGTTCTTGGTTCAACAAGTTTAACCCTTACAGATATCCCAAGCATACTTTCTATCTCATTTTCTATTTTTCTCTCTATCATTTCAAGTTTTTTAATTTCATCAGAAAAGACCTTTTCATCAACTTCTACCATTACTGTGAGCACATCAAGATTATGTTCTCTATCCACAATAAGTTGATAATGTGGAGCCACCTCTTCTATCTGAACAAGCACCTCTTCTATCTGTGATGGGAAGACATTAACTCCTCTTATGATAAGCATATCATCAGTTCTTCCCATTATTCTATCTATTCTCGGGTGTGTTCTACCACATTTACAAGGTTCACTTATTATCCTTGTTAAATCTCTCGTTCTATATCTTAAAAGTGGTATACCTTTTTTTGTTAAAGTTGTTATAACAAGCTCCCCAATCTCACCATCTTTAACTTTTTTACCTGTAGCTGGATCTATTATTTCCGGATAGAAATGATCATCATAAATATGTAACCCTGCCTGTTCAAGACATTCATTGGCCACACCTGGACCAATTATTTCTGATAAGCCATATATATTTATTGCCTTGATGCCAAGTCTCTTTTCTATTTCGTTTCTCATAGCTTCAGACCATGGTTCTGCCCCAAAAATACCATATTTAAGTTTCAGATTTTGCATTTTAATATTCTTCTTTTCAATCTCCTCTGCAAGATAAAGAGAATAAGAGGGGGTACAGGTAATTATATCCGGACCAAAATCCTCAAGGATCAAAATTTGTCTTGCTGTATTTCCGCCAGAGATAGGAATCACTGTTGCCCCAATTCTTTCAGCTCCATAATGAACTCCCAATCCACCTGTGAACAGCCCATACCCATAAGCATTCTGAACAATTGAATTTTTTGTTGCTCCTGAAGCAACTAAAGATCTCGCCATAACTTCAGCCCACAATTCTATATCGGATTGGGTGTAGCCAACTACTGTTGGTTTACCGGTTGTTCCACTTGAGGCATGTATTCTTACGATTTCTTCCATTGGAACTGCAAAAAGTCCAAAAGGATAATTGTCTCTTAAATCAGTTTTATTTGTAAATGGAAGATTTTCTATATCTTCAATATCTCTTACTTCATTCGGATGAATCCCTTTTTCATTGAATTTATCTTTATAGAATTTAACATTATCATATAAATACCATACTAGTTCTTTTAGTCTATAGGTCTGTAATGATTTTCTAACTTCTCTATCCATTGTTTCCATTTCAATATTCCATATTGAATAAGGAAATGATTTTTTCATCTTTATCCTCCATTAGTTATTACTGCGTTATTATAAAGTAAAATCAAAAAAAATCAAGCCTTAATTCTCTTCCAAGTTTAAACGCTTTAATATTAATATCAAGATATGAAGGTTTCACATTTTTTTCTATAGCTTTAAGCCAATTTTCCTCACTTATGTCAATTAAATTTGAAAAAATTCCAAGCATGTAAGTATTTGAAACTTTTGGGTTCCCAATATTTTTTAAAACTTCTCCTGTATTAATAAGTTTAAAATTTTTTGTCCTTTGAGATAGAATTTCTTGAATATTCTCTGGATATTTTTGCCCTCCAAAGAGAACTGTAATGGGAGGGATCTCTATATCCTGAATGATCACAACACCGTTATCTTTAAGCATATTAACATATCTTAAAGTCTCAAGTTTTTCAAAAGAAATTAAAAAATCAGCCTCCCCCTCGGCTACTGTAGGAGAATAAACCTTTTCTCCAAATTTTACATATCCTACAACACTTCCCTGTCGTTGGCTCATCCCATGTATTTCACATTTCTTGACATCAAAATCAGAAAGAAATAAAGCATAAGAAATTATATCTGTAGCAAGGACATTACCCTGCCCACCTACCCCACATACTATAATACTTTTAACCTGTTTCATATTTCCACCTTTTATATCTTTATTACCATTAAAGTTCTATCGTCTTTCTGTAAAGTGCCCTCAAAAAATTCTTCAAGGTGTATAAGTATCTCCCCTAAAATTTCTGCAGCACTTCTACTTAGATTTGTCTTTTCAACAATTTCCATCAATCTTTTCCTACCGAGTTGTTCCCCCTCCGGATTTATTCCTTCTACTATACCATCACTATACATTATAAGGACATCCCCATTATTAAAACTTACTGTATCTGTTGTAAAAGTTGCATTTTTAAAAGTTCCTATGATCGGATTTTTATTCCTTAAAAACTGGATCTTTTTTTCAGAATAATCATAATATATTTGATCTATATGACCAGCAGAAATATAAGTCAACTTCTGAGCTTCAAGATCTAATAAGACAGAGAATAGAGTAGCGTAAGAATATGTATTTTCAAGGACTCTTGTTAATCTTTGGTTAAGGATGAAAAACGAATTCCCTAGATCTGTAAATTTCTTTTCTTCTATTAATTCTTCTATTTCTACTTTTAAAATTGCCCATATCATTGCTGCATATATGCCATGTCCTGAAGCATCCCCCAAAAAGAAGAGCAATCTTTTATTGTCAAGTTGATAAAAATCATAATAATCCCCACCAACACTTTGCATAGGCATATAAGAAATTTCCATGTCAATATAATTTTGAATGATTTTTTGTTTATCTATAGGAAGTAGAGATATCTGTAACGATTGAGCTGTCCTTATATCGTCCATCATCTTACTATTTAATTCTGAAAGTTTTTTGTTTATTTCCGATGAACGCACAAGTATATCCATATATTCATATATAAAATTAAGACTTAAACCAACAGATAAAATGATAGTTCCATACGCAAACATTGAGCCAAAAAGTATTATTAAATCTATTCTTCTGATGACAATGAATAATATATCAACTCCCCCAAGTATTATGGCTATTATCCCGGCTATAAAGATAGTTCTATATCTCATTAAATTGATTTCTGAAATTTTACCTTTTTCTTTCGATAAAATTTTCCTATATTCAATAATCTCTATTATAACTACAAATGCTAAAAAGAAAAGAAAAACAAGTGATAAAATTCTATATACATTTTCGTTGTTTGTTAAAAACAAGGCATAAAGAAAATTTGCAACTATAAAAACAAGAGAAAGAATTGTAAAATTTATTAAGTATGTGTTTGTCTTTTCTTTATATCCATCTGTTTCAACAAAGGTTTGATCCTTAAGAGAAACTAGCATATTTCTCATCAAATAAACAAGGAATATGAGTGAAAATATAGCCGTTGTAGTTTTAAGAATATAAAAAAAAGATAGATTTTTTTCAAATGATATATATATCCCTATTATATTTGTAATAAAGTTGAATATCCCGATTAATAAAATATAGATCAAAGAAAGAGATGAGTATTTTATAACATTTCTATAACCTGAAAAAAAAATTATAAAAACTATTGATTGGATTACCAGAAAAATATTAAAACAACTCGCAACAATGAAGGAAAAAAGCCTTAAATTCACTAAATAGACTCCTATCTAAATTTCTTAATATATCCTTCAGCTATTACACATATTTCATCAACTATTATAACAGAAACTTCATTTGAGTTTATTTCTTGTTGAATTAGTTTTTTTAACTCATCTTTTTTATAGGCATTTGCCCGAACTACTCTTTTTACACCAAGACCTTTTACAAGTTCAACTAAATCCATATCATCGGTTTTTTCAAATTTGTTGTTTAAACCGGTTGTTGCATTTGGTTGATGGCCTGTCATTGCGGTAATTCTGTTATCAAGTATGATTAAGGTTATAGGATCTTTGTTATAGACTGCATTAATAAGATGAGTCATACCCGAATGAAGGAATGTTGAATCACCTATTACACCAACTGATGGTAATTTTTTACCCACAAGCTTTTCTACCTTCTTAAAACCTATTTCCATTCCAACACTTGCTCCCATACATACAGTCGTATCCATCGCATCATAAGGTGGTAAAGCACCAAGCGTATAACATCCTATATCACCCATCACACTAACTTTCAATTCATTTAAAACCTCAAAAACCGGAATATGTCCACAACCTTTACAAAGTACTGGTGGCCTTTTAGGCAATGTGTCTATATTAATTTTATTATATTTATTTTCTATGTTAAAAGATTTTTTAATAATATCTACACTGAGTTCACCCGTTGTTGGTATTATTTCTTTTCCTATACAGTTGATACCATTTACTTTCAATTCTTTTTCGATAAATGGGTCTAGTTCTTCAATTACATACAGTTTTTTTACCTTTGATGCAAATTCTTTTATTCTTTCAATTGGCAATGGATAAAGAGAAACTTTAAAAATACTCGCATCCGGAAAAACCTCTTTTACATAATTATATATATATCCATGAGTAATAATACCTATATCTAGGTTTCTATATTCTACTGAATTTTTATGAAACTCATTTGAGTATTCTTTTAATTTTTCAAATCTTTCGATTACAAAAGGATGCCTTGGAAAAGCATAAAGTGGCATCATTACGTATTTTGCTTTGTTTTTTTCGTAATTGTAATGTGGTTTTTTTCTTTTGGGAGTAGCCAATTCTACCACAGTCTTACTATGTGCTACTCTTGTTACTCCTCTTAAGATTACCGGGGTATCAAATTTTTCGGATATTTCAAGCCCAAGTTTAGTAAATTCCTTTGCTTCCATACTGTCAGAAGGCTCAAGAAGAGGAATTTTGGCAAATTCTCCATAATTTCTTGTATCCTGCTCATTTTGAGATGAATGCATGCCTGGATCGTCTGCAACATATATTAGTAAACCTGCATTAACTCCTGTATAGGTAAGAGTCATAAGTGGATCTGCAGCAACGTTAAGCCCCACATGTTTCATTGTAACTATTGATCTAGCACCGGCAAGTGATGAGCCAATAGCTATCTCCAAAGCAACTTTTTCATTAACGCTCCATTCGGAATTTATTTCTTTGTATTTATCTGAAAGTTCATAGATAACTTCAGAGCTAGGTGTTCCGGGATAACCAGTTGCAACCCATACATTAGCTTCAAAAGCTCCTCTTGCAATTGCTTCATTACCAGATAGTAATTCTTTCATAGTTTCTCCTTTAATTTAAGGCTTTTTCTATAGCGAATGAAACATTCAAAATAGTTTCTTCATCCAAAAGTCGACCTATAAACTGAGACCCAAGAGGTAACCCTTCTTTTGAGAAACCCGTTGGAATAGAGATAGCCGGTAGACCAGCAAGGTTTACAGCAATGGTATAGATATCAGAAAGATACATAGAAATCGGATCATTGAGTTTTTCTCCTATTTTGAATGCAGGAGTAGGACTCGTTGGAGATAAAATGACGTCAACATTTTTAAACGCATTATCAAAATCATTCTTGATTAACTTTCTCACCTTTAATGCTTTAAGATAATAAGCATCATAGTATCCAGATGATAATACATAGGTGCCAAGCATTATTCTTCTCTTAACCTCTGTCCCAAATCCTTTACTTCTCGATTTGAAATAAAGCTCGGAAAGGGTTTTTGTTTTTTCCCTGTAACCATATTTAATGCCATCAAATCTTTCTAAGTTTGAACTTGCTTCTGCTGTAGCAACAATATAGTAAGTAGGAACTGCATAATCCGAATGTGGCAACGAAATCTCTACAATTTCCGCCCCCAATTTTTTTAAAAGCTCAATTACATTGTTTATGTTGTTTAAAACCTCTTCACTGATTCCCTCTATGAAATATTCTTTTGGAATACCTACTTTAACTCCTTTTATGTTACCAGTTAAGTTATATTTTCTACTTTTTACATTTAAAGAAGTAGAGTCTTTTTCGTCAAAACCTTCTATAGCGGAGAGAATTAAAGCCGCATCTTCTACACACTTTGCTATAGGCCCTATCTGGTCAAGAGAAGAGGCAAAAGCGACAAGCCCATATCTTGAGACAAGACCATAAGTAGGCTTAAGTCCTACAACTCCACAGAAAGCGGCAGGCTGTCTTATAGAACCGCCTGTATCACTACCGAGTGCCACTGGAGCAAGCCCAGAAGAAACAGCAGCAGCAACTCCACCAGAAGACCCACCCGGTACCCGTGTCCTATCAAAAGGGTTTCTTGAAACCCCATAGTGAGAAGTTTCATTTGAAGAACCCATTGCAAACTCATCCATATTGAGTTTGCCAAGAGGGATCATTTTTTCCTTACGAATAAGTCTTTCTACTACAGTTGCATCATATGAAGCTCTATATCCTTCAAGTATTTTTGAAGCACATGTGGTTGGCATATCTTTTATGTTTATGTTATCTTTTATACCAATCGGTACTCCTGCAAGTATTGAAGCATCGCCTTTCTTAATCTGTGTATCCACTTCCTTTGACATCTGAAGAGCTTCGTTTTCCATAAGAGTAATATAAGCATTCAAAGAATCGCTTTTAGATTGATCTTTCTTTATGTTTTCAAGATAATAAGAGGTAAGTTCGTAGGATGAAAATTCTTTATTTCTTAAACCAGAAATGATGTCTTTAACTTTAAGGCTTTCTAAATCCATATAAACCTCAATGTGTATTGTTATTTTTTAATGCTTCTTTTATATTTTTTCTGTGACTGTAGATAATAATTATGGCAACCAAAACACTTAACACAATCAAATACTGCCTATGAAATTCAGTTAAGTAAACAATAATTGGTAATACAATTGCAGCTATTATTGAGGAAATCCAGACATTTTTTTGTAAACCTGAAAAATAGACCTTAAATGGGTTATCGAGATTTCTATATTCTTTGTTTGCAATATATTGAATAAATCTTGAAGAAAATAAAACAATAAGAAAAACTAAAATCGTAAGTAATGTTTCAAGAGGTGCTATAAAACTGAAAACACCGGCAAAAGTTGCCACACCTTTACCACCTTTAAATTTGAGATATATCGGAAAAATATGACCAAGCCCTGCACATATACCTGCAATTATCATTGCAAGATCCTTATCTATAAAATTTACACCAAAAATTTTAACAAGAAGAATTGGGATTGCCCCCTTTAAAAAATCAAGTATAAAAACAGGGACAAACCCCCCAATAAATCCAAACTGCCTGCTTACGTTTGTTGCACCTATGTTACCTGAACCAACTTTTCTTATGTCAACACCACGTAATATAGAGTACAAAAGCCCAAAGGGAATTGAACCAAATAAATAGACAAAAATAATAAATATAATAAAAGTCAATAAATTCATAAAAATCTCCTATTATTAGGGAATATTATACATTGAAAAAATAAATTTATCAATTCTATTGAGTGTTGATAAGATTGAAGGGTTTTGGTTCACCAAGATAATATCCCTGGGAATAATCAACCCCCAGTTCTATTACTTTTTCGTAAATCTCTTTTGTTGAAACAAACTCTGCAATTGTGTTAATATACATTGATTTTGCGAAGTCCACAATAAATTTTGTCAGTATTTGTGAATTTTTATTGTTTGATAAGTTTTTAATTATAGAAGCATCTATCTTAAGATAATCAACGTTGAGTCGTATTATATGGTCAAAATTTGAATACCCGCTACCAAAGTCATCTATAGCTATTTTAACATTATAGTTTTTAAGTTCCTGAATGAATTCGTTAACTATTTCGTAATTATCTATTTCTTCTGTTTCTGTTAACTCTACAACAAGTTTTTTGCTGAATTCTTTGTTTGATTTGATAAGATAAATAATATATTTTCTTGTTTCTAAATTATTTATATCTTCTATAGAGAGGTTGAAAGAGACTTCATAACTCAGTTTTTCAAAATCATTAACGATTTTTTCTAACATTTTCCTTGTTATATATTCGTAAAGTCTATTTTTCTTTGATATGTGTAAAAAATGTATTGGAGAAACAATCTCTCCATTCTCACCAATTATTCTCACAAGGCTTTCGTATTTTTCTATTTTTCCTGTTTTATTGTTAAAAATTGGCTGATAAAATGGAATAATCCTATCCGAACTTATAGCATCTTTCAGTTTCTTTGTCCAGAGAATATTATTCTGAAACTCCTGAAATATATTAAAACTCTCGTCATATATTAAGATTGCCTTTTTGAGGCTTTTTGCTTTTTTCAATGCCATATCTGCTTTAAGAAGAATATTCTGCCTAACTGGAAGATATTCATCATTTTTTTCTATTTCTCCTGATGACATTCCAATGGTTACAGAAATATATATTATATTATCATCATACCTATATTTTTCTTCTGTAATCACATTTCTTATAAACTCAGCACATTCATAAGCCTCTTCCTTCGATATTTTATCCTGAACAAGAACTGCATATTCATCCGACGAAAGTTTATAGGTTTTATATTTTCTATCATTTTCATAGATTAAAAGCCTGTGGGCAATCTCTTTTAATATAAAATCACCAACCACTACACCATAAAAATCATTAATTTCCCTGAAAGAATCAATGTTTATTATCATTAAATAACCAAATTCACTATCAGATAGGTCATTTATAAGTTTAACCCTGTTAGGTAACCCCGTCAGGTTATCAGTGTATATCTGTTTAAGGAGAGCTTTTTCCTTCTTTACAGTATCAGTAATATTATTACCTACAAATATATACTCAAAAATCTCATCTGTATCGCTATCAGTAATTGGCAAGCCAATAAAATGAATATAAATGTTTTCTTCTTCTTTATTTGATTCTGAAAACTCCACTGTTTTTATCCATCTCTCTTCTTTAGAAATCGTGTTTTTAATTGTTTCAAAATCAAAATTTTCGTTTTTTATCTTGAGAATCTCGTTTAAATATTTACCAATTATATTTTCCCTACATACCTGAAAAGTATTACAAAAAGCATCATTTACATACTGGATATATCCAAAAGGGTCAGTTTTAAAAACTATTGAAATTAGATCAATAGCGTTTTTGTATTCAGAAAGAATATTTCTTGTGCTTTCAAGTTTTTTGTTTAAAACTTTAACCTCATAAATTTTATTCAGAGATTCAAGTATCTTATCAATGTATATAGGTTTTACTATATATTGATTAATCCCAATTTCGAGTGACTCCAGTAAATATTCTGCATCACTATAAGCAGTTGTTATTATTATAGGAATTGTTGGGTTTATTTTTCTTACTTCTCTTGAAAGGGCAAGTCCATCCATCTTTGGCATTCTTATGTCTGTTATTATAACATCTATGTGCACATCTTTAAAGATTTGTAATGCCTTTTCTCCATCTTCAACAACAAACACATTGTTTGCTATTTGCTTTAACATTTCTTCAACTTCAATTCTTATTAAAGACTCATCCTCTGCATAAAGGACATTCAAATCGAGCTTTTTATTCAACTTTAAACTCCTTAATTGTAATCCAATCTCACAGGAACATTATTTTTATTAAGGTAGTTTTTAATTTCTCCTATAGATAGCTCTCTAAAGTGAAAAAGTGAAGCTGCTAATGCCGCGCTGGCTTTTGTTTTCATAAAAGCATCCAGAAAATCTTCCTTCTTTCCTGCTCCACCGGAAGCAATAACTGGAATATTTACAGCCTCCGATATTTTAGCTGTCAGTTCCAGGTCATATCCAGCTTTTGTTCCATCCCTATCCATAGAGGTGAGCAAAATCTCTCCTGCACCAAGAGCTTCAACCTTTTTTGCCCATTCGATAGCATCTATACCAGTATCAATTCTTCCACCACTTACAAATACATTCCAGCTATTTCCCACCCTCTTTGCATCTATCGCAACAACAATAGTAGAACTTCCAAAAGTTTTAGCTGCTTCTTTTAAAAATTCAGGGTTTTTAACCGCAGCAGAGTTGATAGAAATCTTGTCTGCCCCTACTTTTAGCAAGTTTCTTATATCTTCAAGGTTTCTTATTCCTCCTCCTACTGTAAATGGAATAAAAATCTCTTTTGCAACTCTTTTTGCGACATCCACAAGTATATCTCTCTCTTCATAAGTAGCTGTAATATCCAGAAAAACAAGCTCATCAGCTCCTTCTCTGTTGTAGACTTTTGCATTTTCGACAGGGTCACCTGCATCTATAAGGTTCACGAAATTTACACCTTTTACAACTCTCCCCTTGTTTATGTCAAGACATGGTATAATTCTTCTGGCAAGCATTAAAACCCCACTTTTTTCTTACATAATTTAGCATATATCAAATTTATTTTTTTGGCAAGAGATTTTATGATTTTTCTGAAATAATCTGGGAAAATTTTTTCTTATTTTCTCTTATTTCTTTCTCTCTTAAGATAAAATTGATTTTGCCACTCAATTTTGAAACATCAAGATATTGTATTTTCCCAGCGGGTGTTATTGCTATATTCTTATCAACTGTTTTTATTTCTCTCCAAACAGCATAACCTTCTTCATTTGCAAGACCAACATATTTCAGGAGATCTTCTGCTCCAAAAGAAAATGTATAACCTTTTTTCTCTTCCAGATTTATTCTATTTTTCAAAAGTTGTGTATATAGTGCATCGTATATTTTGATTTCCGGTGTATTAATAAACATATTCATAAGCTGACGGTAGATTATCCATATTCTTTCTGAAAGAAGTTCAATAATTCTTGACGCAACTGTGGGAAAGGTTTTAACTACATTTTCAAAGTCTTCTTTTCTTATAGCCATTAGTTTAACTTCTCCTTCTGAAAATGCTGAGGCATTTCTTGGCTTATTTTCAATGATTGCCATTTCTCCAAATATATCTCCTTTCTTAAGTATATCAAGTAAAACTTCTTCATCATTCAAAAATTTCGTTATTTTTACCCTTCCTTCCTGAATCACATAAAGTTCATTCCCACTTTCTCCCTCAAGAAAAATCAATTGTTTAGCCTGATAAATTAAATTTTTCCCTTCTCTTTTTGGTTCTCTGATATTAACTTTTGCGATTTTCTGCAACTTTAACTTAGCTTCTTCTTTAAGACCTGTACTATTTGATTGTTCAATATATCTTTTAAATGCTATAAAGGCTGTTTCAAGATCTCCTCTTTTAAGATGATAATTACCTATACTATATAATATATCTTCCCTTGTTTCTTCAGAAAAACCAGGCGAATTTTTAAGTACTTTGCCAAGAAGTTCATCGTAATATCTCAATTCTTTACTGAAATATTTTATCATCTTGAGAGCAATATTTACATTCTTTTCGATAAGACTTGCAAATTGTTCATAACGAACACTTATTGCCACAACATCTGTCAACGCTTGAACTGTTTCCATATTTGTTCTTCTTGCCATACAAGGAATTACACCAAAGAAATCTCCTACACCAAGAACCGGATTAGCCTCATTTTCAATAAAGTGAGGATTATATATACTTACCTGACCTTCTTTTATTATAAAAAATTCTCCTCTGTTATCTTCTCCTTCCATAAGGATATATGCATCCTTCGGATATTTAACCAATTTGAATTTATTGTTATCCATAACATCTCCCAACTATATTACTTATATTATAAGGCTTATATGAAAAAGAATAAAATTTTTTACATTTTCTAAACAATATTTTTCTTTACAAATTTTTAAAAAGTGATATGATATATATTAAAAAATCGGGAGGATTTTATGGGAAAAATTTATGATCCCAAATTTATCAGGAACATAGCCCTCTCTGGTGCTCCAAATGCTGGTAAAACTACTCTTGCAGAGGCTTTACTTTTTGCAAGTGGACAGATTCCACAAATGGGGAACGTTGATAAAGGAACTACCGTTATGGATTATGATGAAGAAGAGATTGAAAAAAAGATGTCAATAAAAACCTCTCTTGCATATACTGAGTGGAAAGATATCAAAATAAATCTTTTTGACACACCCGGTATTCCTGATCTTGTTTCAGAAGTGAGAAGTGTGTTTAGAGTGGTAGAAGGGATTATTTTTGTAGTTAGTGCTGTCGATGGAATAACTATAGATACCGAAAAAGACTGGCATTTTGCAGATGATTACCAGATAGCAAGAATGGTTTTCGTAAACAAAATGGATGACGAGAAAGCTGACTTTTTTGCAGTAGCAGAAGAACTTGAAGCTAAATTCAAAAAGCCTGTAATACCTATAGAATTACCAATTGGTAAAGGAAAAGATTTTAAAGGAACTGTAGATTTAATTCATAGAAAAGCTGTCTATCCAGATGGAAAAGGAGTGAAATTTGGTGATATTCCGGCTGAAATGAATGAGTTAATTGCAAAATACTCTGAAAAACTTTATGATGTTGTTGCAGAAACAGATGATAGTTTGATAGAAAAATATCTTAATGGAGAAGAACTTACAGTTGAAGAAGTTGAAAGAGGTGTAAGGAGTTGTACATTAAACAATAAATTTATTCCGGTTGTTTGTGGAAGTGCTTTACATAATATAGGTGTAGCGGATCTGCTTGATGATATTATATACTTTTTACCATCTCCGTTATATATTGGAGAAGTTATAGGATTTGATCATTTTCATCCTGATCAGACTATAAGAAGACATCCTGATCCCAATGAACCTTTTAGCGGTTTTATTTTTAAAACAAGGATTGATCCATTTGCTGGTAAGATTTCGTATTGTAGAATAAGATCAGGTAAAATAAATATTGGGGATGAAATTTACAATGTAAATAAGGGAGTTAAAGAGAAAATAAACCATCTCTATATGATGAACGGGAAAACGATGAAAGAAATAAATACTCTTGAAGCAGGTGATATTGCGGTTCTTGCTAAGATTGATTCTCTTTCTACAGGAGATACAATTACATCGGTGGATAAACCTCTTGAATATGAACCTGTAAGATTCCCTATGCCTTCCTACTTTGTTGCCATACATTCGACTGATAGAAAGAGTGAAGACAAACTTGCCGAAGTATTTCATTTGATTTCTCAGGAAGATCCAACTTTCCAATACAGCTATAATGATATTACCAAAGAAATGGTAGTTTCCTGTATTGGAGAGGTTCAGGCTAGAATAATATTTGAAAGTATAAAGAAAAGATACAAGCTCAATTTTGAGACAAGGACACCAAGAGTAGCATATAAAGAAACAATTACAGCAAAAGCAGAAGGACATTATAAACATAAGAAACAGTCCGGTGGGCATGGACAATATGGAGAAGTTTATCTCAGAATAGAACCTCTTCCTCGAAATGAAGGTTTTAAGTTTGACGAAGAAATTTTTGGTGGTGCTATACCAAAAAACTATGTCCCGGCAATAGAAAAAGGTGCAATTGAAGCCTGTGAAAGTGGGGTGGTGGCTGGTTATCCAACAGTAGATCTTAAAGTTACCGTCTATGATGGGTCTTATCATGAGGTTGATTCTTCCGATATGTCATTCAAGATTGCGGGATTTTTTGCTACAAGGCTTGCAATTGAGGCTGCTAAACCTGCTATTCTTGAACCAATAGCAAAAGTGAGAATCTATGTCCATGAAGACGATATTGGTTCTATAATGAACGACATAAGCACAAGAAGAGGTAGGGTGCTTGGTATGGATAAGATTTCTGAAGATGTTACTGTTATTAATGCAAATGTTCCATACAGTGAAATGTTGTCTTACTCTCCTGTTTTAAACAGCCTGACTAGTGGTAGGGGTAGGTTCGAGATGGAATTTTCGCACTATGATTTTCTACCACCTAATGAATACGATAAGGCAAAGAAACAGGCTGAAGAGATGAAAAAGGAAGAAGAAGAAAAGAAAAGCTAATTTTTTATTCTCTTTAAATAATCTGCTAAAATTCTATTTTCACCAAGCCATTTTTTGAATATTTTTTCTTCTGTGCCGTTTTTCATAATAGTTGTAAGGGCTTTGTCTATTTTTTCTTTTAAAAGTTTATCTTCTTTTCTTAATCCTACTGCAAATATTTCATAACCAAAATGCTCATTTAATATTTTAAAATTCCCGGCTTTACCGGCTAAAAAATATTTTGCAGCTATCTCATCTACAACTATTGCGTCTATTTTTCCATCTTCAAGGTCTTTTATCTCTTTCTCCACGGTGTCATATTCCGTTATCTTCTTTAATTTTTTAACCAAAACAGAATCTTTTTTAAGAGAGTGCTCCCCTGTGGAACCTTTTTGAACTCCAATAATTTTTGAAACTAAATCTTCTTTTGTCTCTATAGTAGAATTGTATCTTGTAACTATAACTTGCCTTGTTTCAATATAGGGGATCGAAAAATCTATTACAGCTTTTCTTTCTTCTGTTACACTTAAACCACTCCATATTATATCTATATTTTTATTTGTAAGTTCTTCAATGATCTTTTCCCACACAACCGGCTTGAATTCAATCTCATACCCAAGTTTTTTGAAAACCTCTTTTGCTAAATCCACATCTATTCCTTTGAGTTCATTGTTCTCTCTGAAAGTCATAGGTGGAAAAAATTCATCAACTCCGATAACTATTTTCTTCTTTTCTATATTACATGAAAACAATAAAAGCAAGATGAAGAATATTTTTTTCATTATCTGCCTCCTTTTATGAGTAAATTATAAGAGTTAAAATATTTTTGTCAATAAATTGAACAATTTTTGAAAAATTTTAAGAATATAACTTCACAAGCCGAAAATAAGTGCTATAGGAGGGTGTTATGAAACATAATTCATCTGTAATCTATAAACTTTTCAAAAAAAATCCTGTCAAGGCACT
This sequence comes from Brevinematales bacterium, assembly GCA_026417755.1. Taxonomy (GTDB): domain Bacteria; phylum Spirochaetota; class Brevinematia; order Brevinematales; family JAOACQ01; genus JAOACQ01. The sequence goes on from JAOACQ010000087.1 coordinate 19,900, forward strand.
TCACCTTGCTCAAGCATTCTTGAGTATGGAAAAAGCAAAAGAAATAGATTATCATAATCCAGAAGGTAAAAGTAATGAACTTCCTCTTATTACTTTCAAGATAACTCCAATATGTAACTTAAGATGTGTAATGTGTGGTCAAAGAGGTGTTTCTGGGACACTCAAAGGTGAAAAAGCTGCGGCAGAAGCTGACAAGATAGTGCCGATGGAAAGATATATGGAACTTGTTGATGAGGTGGCTCATAAAACTCAGGTATTCTACGTATGGGGTGGTGAACCTTTTCTTTATCCAAATTTTATGGATCTTGCTTCATATATGGCAAAGAAAATCCCAATCTTTACTGTAAATACAAATGGAACACTGCTCGCAAAATACGCAAGACGGGTTGTAGAAGATCAATGGACTGGATTTTTTATTTCTCTTGATGGTTTCAGGGATACAAATGATAAGATAAGGGGTGAGGGTTCTTATGATAAAGTTATTGAAGGAATTGAAGCCATTAAAAGAGAAAAAGCATTACAAAAGTCTATTTTACCCCATATAGGAATTGTTTCAACAATAAACAATATGAACTATATGTATCTTGATAAACTTGTTGAAGCCACAAGAGATATAGGTTTATCCTGGCATATTATAAATCTTGGCACCTACACCACAGAAGAGATTGGTAAAAGGGAAGAAGAGATTTTCCAGAAAGAACTGGGTGTTGAGGCTTATTACTGGAGAGGATTTAATACCTGTCTCTTATACACATCT